>NZ_CAXAPN010000023.1:0-114634 GCF_963971015.1 Pseudomonas sp. RA_15y_Pfl2_54 | reverse complement strand
TGGTCTGGCCAGACAAGAAACTGGGAGCCGATGGGCACTGTGATGTTGAACCCGGATCGGCAGCAGCAGACCGAGAAAAGAGCGGCATAGTTAGACGGCGACGCGACAACAACCTTGAAAAACGCCGTATGCACCCGCATGGACCTCTATGAGCGCACGCTACTATTGAGCCCGCCTGAGGGTTTTTTCGACATGCTAAACCAGGGCTTCACCCTCAAGCATGACCCATGCACTCACTGGTCGACCATCGACGAATACGCTGAGCGCATTCACTCCCTTGGCCTTGAAGACCACCTATGCTGGATGGCACCTTGGCTACGGGCGGTCTACCACTACCGCCAAGGAGAATTCGTAGCAGCCTTGGACCACTATCAGGTCGCGTTTGAGTATGCCAAATACCGTGCCGGCAAGTATCAGTACGACCTGGTAAATCAATTCATCGAAGTGGCCGCCAAGAACGACAGTCGACGCAGATTCAAGAAAGGGATTGAGTGGGCACAGTATCTAGACATCAAGGTTCGATGGCTGCGCAACGATGAGCCAACGGAAGAAAAACTGAACTACGTTTATGGCATGTTGAAAATAGCTCGATACGATCACCAGCTATAAAGAACGCAATGCTGGCCAGCCAGTAATACTGCTGGTTGGCTCGGCCCGGAGTAGTGTGGATCGAAGATCCACACCTATCCTTTATCAGTTCGTGACTCTCTACCTGGCGGAAGTCTGCTGAGAGACTTCACAACCTATTCTTGATGGCAGAAGCCCTCTCCTCACCTTCAAGTCCGCCTGTACATCTGAAGGCAATCCGCTCCACAGATTCAATCCGGAACGTCTCTCGACCTCCGTAACGGTGGCCTGGTAATCACAAAAATTGGCCGCGCGTGGAGTACTCTGGTCCATGATGAACGCGGCGTAGAGACCGGTAGCAGGCGTATTACCAATGAAGATGACCTTCCAGTAACCACTTGGGATTGTGTGTGCCTTCGTAGTGCCTGGCAGGGAACCAATCGTTCGTTCATAAAGGGGACCGGTGGCCACATAAACCGCATCAACATCTACGGCTTTGCTGAGATTGCGTTCCTGGTCCTCAAGCCGAGCCCACGCGCCCTGGTTGAGATCCGCCTTCTGCGGAGTGATGTTCGTCAGGTAATTGAGCGTCTGCCAATCAGACGTCCCGCCCAAGGATGCCAAGTTCGCCTGATGCCCGCGATCGATCTTCAAAGCAGCGCTGGCCCCGTTATAGTCGCTGGGGGTGAGTGTTTCACTTGAGGGTACGTCTGGATCGGTCTTCCAATTACGAGGTCGCCCACTGGCGGGTGTTGTTTTCGTAATCTTGTAAGCCACCCAGTTCGCGAACTTGGTGGTTCCGTTGTTGTTCAGGGTATAGGCCTGACGATACAAGGTCATCTCGCTACCGCCCGCTGGACACCCAACCAAGCAGTTGTCAGTCGCATCACCCGACGACGGCTTGAGTCGCTCAGATGTAGTGGCAGTATCTAGCATCCGCGGTGCTGTGCAGGCACCTATCAACGGGATGAGGAGCAGTGAGAGCAGTCTTACTTTTAGCATTCCTTGCACTTGGTTGGCCTTTCAAAAGGCGGCAAGTCTAAGGTCGTTCTTACGTACGACAAAGCGTCATTTCCGAATATGTTTTTCAAGAAATGGCCGGGGATTTGTCCCCCACCAATCCATCCTGATCAAGCCAACGTGTATGTGACTACTCGCAGCTATACTTCAGCTGCTGCGCCACCCGATCGCGGCACTTACCCAGGATCTGAGATCATGACAAGGACTGTGGCCACTTTCGCCGGGCATTTTCTAGTGCTTGGCCTCGTCGGTGTACTTGCTAACTGCAGCTCCATTCCCGAGAAGTGGGACGAAGGTCGAAAGGGACAAGCTCCAGGCGTCAAACCTCTGCGTCCGCTGGCGCAGATCACGGCAAAAACCTTAAGTGCTGACTACGCGACCGAACCTCAGTCCGGCGCCCCAATCGCCGTGGGACTTTCCCTCTCTGGAGGTGGAACGCGCGCAGCGATGTTTGCGCATGGCGTTCTCCAGGGATTGAATGACAGCGGTGTTCTCGCCCAACTCGACGCCATGTCCACCGTTTCGGGAGGAAGCTATACCGCGCTGTGGTACTACACCCAACGTTTAGAGGCGCGAAGAGCAGGCACGTCATCCAGCGACATCTTCAACGATTGCGTCCCTCTGTGGTGGCAGGAGCCACCCACCGCTGGCGAAGACAGCTTCGAGACTAAGCAGCAAATACGAAAAGCATTGGAGCTCGCAGGCCAGGGCACCGATGGATTCAAGTCCATGGAGCAATGCACGCAGAATAGGCACTTTCGGGAAGGCGACCCATACAGACGCCAGGTTCACCTCTCGCGTTGGCCGGACGTATTCAGATATTCAGAGACTATTCCTACTGGCAATGCTCAAGGCGCCCCGTGGTGGGAAACGATCCGCCTAGCGATCACCAGTGTAGGCGAAGTCTTCTTCTCACCTCTCATCAAAACCGGGGACGTCCCTTCTGCCTACCAGTACGGTATAGAACGAGCTTGGGCGCTAAACCCCAACCCCCGAACTAGCGCTTATCAAGACTTCAGCTACACGAACGATACCGGCAAACCGCAGACATCAGGCTGGCATCTGGACCCCGCTAAAGCCACATGGCAGCAACTGAGGGTCCTGTACGAGGACAAATCAACAGGCAAGATTCCTCTGTGGATTTTGAATGCCAGTAATGCCCCACGAGGCGCCGGCACTGACCAAAGTCGGATCTTCGAAATCACACCCTTTGGTCAAGGTTCAGAGCTCACCGGATACCTGCGCGGTGGGGTGCCCAGCATTGCTGATCTCGGCACTTCAGTTCGCGCCTCGGCCGCAGCGCTGGATGCACAAGGCGCTGGTGAGAAGTACGCGCAATCCCTCTCCCCGCGCAACTTCATGTTTCCCTTAGCCGAATGGGGCGAGACGGTACAGAACCAGTTTCAAGACTCGCCGAAACGCTTCCACCTTAGCGATGGTGGTCACTCAGAGAACCTAGGAGTCTACAGTTTGCTGCGTCGAGGAGCACGCGACGTGATCGTGGTAGATGCTGCTGCGGATGTTGAAGGACGCATGGCGGATCTCTGCGCTCTGCGCAGCATGCTGGCGAAAGAAAAAGTCACCTTGAAGTTCTCAAGTGAACTGACGCAACTCGACACAGTGTGCGAGGGTGCGATTGGCAATCCACACTCAAAATTACTGGGGTACAACACATCTGCCTGGTTGAATCCCGTGGTGCCCGGACAACTCATCTGGCCGCCGGAGAGCGGCCTACCACCGAGCCGCATTTGGCTGATTAAACTGGGTTGGGACCAGCAGGCAGTAAGACGTGCATTCAATGACAAAAAATGCGAAACACTTGAATATCCGGTCAGTTGTATCGTGACTGCATACTATGGCCACAACACCAATACGATACGGCCGAAGGATCAGTATCTGTTTTTCCCTCAACTGACCACTCCAGGGGCAGGTTTCAGCAGCAGTTCCTATATGTTTTGGGCGTACCGGGAGTTGGGAAGAACCGCGGCATCTGCCTTGAAACTGCAACCCGATGGCACGCTAGCTTTGCAGCCGCGAATCACACTCAAGCCCCAGCGAGCGGATTGTGTTCGTCCAGATTTGCGTCCTGAACCTTGTTGAGGGGGAACGCTTCTGGCCCCCTCCACCTCTTAGATGCAAATTGGAGACGTGTGCCATGGCAGAGTTTAAGCCTGCTGCACATTGCCGATGGGTGAACGCAAAACCGAATCGGTGCGGGGGCTCACGAACGGATGAAATCACGAAGCGCTTCAACGCGTAAGAGCTTGTCGTCAGTGTGAGCGATGCGATGACAATTGGCACGCAGAAGCACAAGATCGTCTGGATCCGTCTCCCCCGTGTGATCCTCATGGGAAAGCGGCAACTGGTGATGACACTCAATGACGCGTGTCGCCTTCATCCCCAACAGAGCGAAGAAATCGGTATCGCAAGCAGCACAACTGAGCCTATGTTCCTGACTCATTCGCTGAAGCTTTAACTCATATCCCACACGCCCTTTTCGTTCCGTGTGTAGGTGAGTTTTCATCGCCTTTGATCCTTCGGCGAAGCTCGAGTTTTCTCGAAGATCATCTCTCTCGCTGATGAACATGGTCTGCAAACCACGCTCAGCGACCTGCTTGATGAGCAGGCGCACCTGAAGACGCTAAATCGCAAGCGTGATGCGGCCAAACGGGCCTACGGCCATAAATCGCCAAAAGCCGTGCAACTGCAGTCTGAAATAGTCATGGCTCGCAAGGAGCTGAGCATCACGCAAACTCGACTGGCGGGAGGGCTCAGTCCAATCGGCGAGGTTGCGGACAACAGTGTCCGTCTGTATGGGGCGACACCGGTACGTGCAGGCATAACTGTTGTCTTCCCCGCGGCTCAACACCAGGAAATATCCGGTTTGATGAGCAACTTCCGCAACGGCGTAAAGGCTGCACCGAAACAGAACTTAATGGGCGATGGCGCAGCATTGCTGCTATTCGTCGTGCAGGCACTGAATTTCCGGCAAGTACTGATAGAGACAGCTAACCAGACCAAGGACAAACGGCTCCTGACACCCGTAATCAATGCCGCAGCCGCCACAGGTGCGGCCGGTTTTGCCGCAGCCCAGGGAATATTCGATACGGCGCTCACCGCGCGAAGCACCCTACTTGAAAAGGGATTGCAGAATCATGCGATAGAACATCTGCATGTCCAGATGGGCAAGTTACATCTCGGTTTGGGTGCGATGACCTACCTACTCGGCGTATACGCTGCCGGTGTAAGCCTCAAGAGTTATCAAAGCAGTTGGGAGCAAGCCGTTCGCAGCGGAAATAAAGGCGCCCAAACCGGCGCGATCATGTCTATGGCAGGCTCTGCGGGGCTGCTGTCCAGCAACTTATATGGCGTGGGCAGTACTCTCCAGGCGAGCTACACCGTGATGGCTGCCGAACAGGGTGCTGTCAGAGCGGCGGCATGGGCAGCATCGGGCGCTCGATTATCGAGCGTATTTTTTCGGGCGAACCTAGCGGGTGCAATTTTTACAGCGTTGGAGCTGGGTGGAAACTATGCCTACAACTACTACAACATCAGTGCCCATGATAGATGGCTGCAAAGTACGCCGTGGGGAAAAGATGCGAGCAATCGCACCAACTCGGATCTTGCAACGTATCAACGCTCGCCGACCGAAATAATGCAGGCACCGTCTGTTCAAGTCGGTCGCATCGAATACGATTCCTGGTGGAAAAACCTGCTGTACAGAGCGAAGATCGGTGACATTCACTTGCTGCTGCCAGGGCTTGATGTAAGTTCGTTCCAACCGCCACTCGTGGGCAATGCAAGTCATCAACTGAAAATCGGGGCGTATCGCATCAATACGATCACTTACGAACGGGCCATGACAACCGAACGTTGGGAAATCCTGAGTGAACCTGTCGAAGCGGGAGTTCGCCGAATAGATGGGGACCAAACAGTCATTTGCGTCAACTATCCGCAAGCTGATAATCAGATGGTGGGTAGATCACGGGAGGAAATGCTGCTGGTTGTATCCATCCTCAACACCGGTGCCAATGGACAGATGCAGCAGCGTAACTACAACATCCGTCTAGACCCGAGGGGCACTGGCGCTTTTCCTGCAATCAACCTGGTTGCGCCACCACCCCACGCGCCATTGCTATCGGTAGAACCATTGATGCTGGAAATCGCTTCGCATGCCTAAAACCCTTGATGTCGAATTGATAGAGGCTGCTGCTACGACGGGTCATCGCGCCGGGGACGTGGAGCAATTTGCAACTGGCACCACGAGTTACCTGGCACCGATGCCATTGCCCACCGACGCATCACCACACAGTCCTTATATAAGCGATCTGAACGATACGTACCTGGACTTCGGCGGTGGCAAACCCCAAGTGTTCTCATGGCAATTGACGTTGGGAGCACCGTTCACTGCTGCGCTTTTGATCGCCTTGGGAATTCCGTTAGTGGCTGCCCTGATCCTCGCATCAAGTGGCTATGGGTTGACCGAAGTTCTGGAGTTCAGCTCAGACCTTTATTTCGCTGCCCGGGAATCAGCGATCTGGTTGTTTTTTGTGGGACTCGGTACTGGCCTTATCGTGTGGTTTTACAACCACAAAAAATACACAACCGTCATCCCGACCCGCTTCAACCGCCAGCGCCGGGAAGTCTGTTTCATGCCCACGGACGCGGAAACACTGGTTTTCGTACCTTGGGAGTCACTCTCCGCTTGGGTGATTGAGGCGCAAGGAGCCACACAATATGGCGTCCGACGACAGTACGGGATGGGCATGGGATTCGAGCAGGCTGGTAAGAGGGTCAGCCTTGAGTTCGTCTGCGGTGGTCTGCCATTGGCAATCGCTCATTGGGAAGCCGTGCGCGCCTACATGGAGTATGAGGTCAACGATCTTAAAAGCATTCAAGACCCCATGGACTTGCAAGGCCCCAATGATCCACCCCACGAAGGGATGCACACCTTCCGAAATGCACGAACCCGGCTGCATCGCAGGATTCGCGAAAAGGAAGTGGGCTGGATTCACGGGTTCTTCTGGTATCTCTTCCACGTCATGACGCTCTGGACCTTACCCAATCTAATTGTCGAATGGGAAAGTCGCCGAATTGCAAAAGTCGGGCGCAAAGCTTTGCCTGAGGCCATGCGTTCATGGTCTGAGTCACTACCTGGGGAGCAATGGGCAAAACCCAGTGATGATTTAAAACGCCTGAGTAATCAGGTCAAAGAAATGAAAAAACAAAAACCAACGCGCTTAATCACTGAAATTTTTGCAGAGGTTTACCAAAAAGAAAATAGTGAGAAAAAACGTGGGTGATGATTGATACACTATGGACATATCAAGTGTTTCATATACTAAAATATTGACACCAATGGACGTGCCGCGATCAGTTTATCACTTTTGACAATAAGGGTTTTCCGACGTCCATAGGCAGCCAACTTACCCTGATGAAGACGAGGCCTTTGCCGACCTCTCTGATATTGAACAACTGGATTCGCTTGGACGGCAGATCCGTAGCCAGTTCATGCGCTGCACCGGCATCCCTGTGGGCGTAGGAATTGCGCACACCAAAACCTTGGCAAAGCTGGCCAATCACACAGCTAAACGCTTACAGGCCCAGACCGGGGGCGTGGTTAACATTTGCGATTTAGCCAAGCGCGACTGGGTGCTGCGCAATACCGACGTTGCTGAAGTATGGGGCGTCGGTCGACGGATGAAATTGCACTTGGAGGGTATGGGTATAAGAACTGCCATGGACCTTGCCAGGACAGATCCGTGGACGCTACGAAAGAAATTCAGTGTGGTGATAGAGAAAACTGCACGAGAACTCGCTGGCACGCCCTGTTTGGAACTGGACGAGCCTGATCCACCGAAGCAGGAAATTTGCTGTAGTCAGATGTTTGGTCAACGCCTCAAAGGTCTTCCTCCAATCAAGGAAGCTGTGGCCACCTACATGGAGCGAGCCGTAGAGAAATTACGAGCCCGGCATTCGCTATGCAAGAAGATCCGGGTGAGCATTCGAACCGGTATGTTTAACCCGGAGGAAGCCAAATACGCCAACGGTGTCGTGGTCGACCTGCCCTACCCCTCAGACGATGTGAGATTGCTGACGAAATCGGCCGTTGACGCGCTCAATCATCTGTTCCGCCCAGGCTTCAATTACAGCAAGGCTGAAGTCCTATTGCTCGACCTGTGTCAGCCTGGCGAGTACACCGACCACCTTTTCGCGGTTTCTCAACCCGCAGATGCCACTAAGGTCATGACCGTTCTGGATCAGATCAATCAACGCTGGGGTAGAGGAACACTTCGCACGGCACGTGTCCCGGCCAACCCAGCCTGGGCAATGCGTAGAGAAATGATGAGTCAGAGCTTCACCACCCGACTCGATCAGTTATGGAAAGTCTCGTGCCGTTAGAGGAAATACATGCTGGATCCGGCGTCTCTTGTGCGTTTCAGATTCTGTTCGAGGAACACACAATGACCTACTCATGCATTGGCGAACAGATGGCTAATGCGGCCAATGTTCTGCGCACTGGATTCCATATTGTCAAACATCGACGGCCTAGAAGCGGTGACCCTCGGCGAAATGCGTCTGTCCTCGTCGTCCAATTGAAGACAACAACACTACTCTGATCTCTGATCCCCAGTCCGTCTACCCAGTCCAAGAAAAGCGACTGAATCTTAGCGCCCTCGGTCCTTTGCCCTCCCAAGTACAACGAATGGCAAAACTCTTCGTAGAGCGACGGTGATGTATTGGGCATGCACTGAGTCTGAAGGAGCCCGTGGACCTCATTCGGACTCAATACATGACCAGACTCACTTCCAACATCCCAGTGAACGATGAGTTGTGGGTATGCCGCTGGAGGTAGAGCTTGTGCGACCTTTTCCTGCCAATTGCGCTGATCTGCCATGATGCGATCATAGAGTGCGGAAAACACCCGCCTATGCAGGGTCCCATCCACTGGGACATGGGTAGCGATGTCCATGATTAAAAACTCAATCGAACTGCCCAGATCATCGAGCCGCGTGCGCAGCGATTCATAACCCTTCGAATCTTTGATCTCTGAAGTATTCAAGTGATCCTTCACTCCTATCTCCTGCCCTTTCTGTCTCAGTCGAAATGCTTTGCTGTCGTGCACCCAGTGAACGCGGCAGCAACGCTAGCAAAGACATGACCAAAAAAATGTAGGACGAGTTTGAGAGTTAAGTAGGAGTAGGCCCACTTCCATCATTGCCGGACCATCCATTTAGAGAATCCGACTAGCCCTGCTTCACGGTGGATTTCAACCTAAAGAATCGCGCCAAAACCCGATCGCACCTCCCAATGCAATCATTTGCACATGACGCTTGCTCAAGTTTTGGTGATATCCCGCTTCGTGTGAGGCTAACCACGCTGTCTTATCACTGTGTTCCGAGTGATCGACCGACTGCCGTCCTTTGGGATTTATTGACATGGATGGATCTCCATTACTTATAAAGTCATTACGGTGCGCTTCAGGGATGCCCGACTCAGCGTCAAAGCGCATGAAAAAGGGCTCAGGATTGGGCTGCTTTCCCTTTCTGATGAAAGTTGAGAGCTGCCAGAGAGGACCTTGCAATGGAGGTGCCGGGAACGCTGAGGGCGCGCAGAAAAACGCAATTTATATAAAAGCAATCAATTTTGAGTAACCTTTTTTATTAATGGCGACACAAATATTTAAAACATGCTGAATCGTTTCACCTATACGCAATAACAGCGTTCACTGCACAACACTGGAGCGATTCAAAAAAGTGCACAGATTGATTTTTTGATTGTTCTTGAACCAATACGGGGAAATTTAACGAATCGATGTTTTTAGCATGCCGTTTTGCTTGAGTCAGACCTTGAAAGACGAGACGCACCAACTTATGGCCATGCTTTGCACCAAGTCGGATCCTTACGCACTAGTTTGAGGGGGTTCTTCTGGGCCATCCCATGACAGCCGAGCAGTTGACCCAACGGCAAGTGGAGGCTGCTTAGCGGTTGGTCGATGATGCCCCAGAGCTGCCCGAGGTCATGATGAACACTCGATGACAATCCCCCGCAACCTAACCCTTCATAGCCGGATCACAGGGGTGATGATCCATCGCAAAATCTCCATAGGCGAGCATTGCGCTCTCCCAATTCACATCCAAATGGGACGCCATCACCTGAAGGTCACGCCAGTGCCGTTGCACCGGGCTCGCTTGAAAAATCACCGCCGTCCCCATTTGCTGCACCAACCGTTGAATGGCCTGCACACACAACCGAACCAGGTAGGCGCGATCTCGCTTGAGGGTGAGCAGTTCTTGCACCGACAGTGATCGGCCTGCCATGCCAGCGCTGTGCAGTAAAAAACATATCGCGTGGTAGAGGTGCCTGGCACAACTCAACTGCGCCGCACTTTCCGCGACCCGCTCCAGCAGCGTCGGACGGGCCTTTGCGGCGGCGCCATCCTTCGAGCCCTCACGATTTCGCAGCGCTGCAACGCACTCATCAAAGGCGCCCTCCGCACAACCAAGCACTGGGCCGATGTGCAGGCTGCCTAGGTACGGAATGACCTCCACATCAAACAGGTAGCCATCAGGGTTGCGCCTGGCACCTGCCGGTGCTGCCCCGAAGCACTCGGATTGCGGAGTCACCCAAGCGTCTGCCACAAAGACATCGTCCAACCGCAGGTCTTTTGATCCAGTGCCGCACATTCCGGTGACGTGCCAGACATCCTCGATCTGAACCTCGCCAATCCTGAGTGTGAACAACAGCACTGGGTTGAGCGATGTATCTCGGAGGGACTTGGCAGACACGATCACCCAGTCGGCGTGATCGACCCCCGAGCTGAAACGCCAAGTGCCGCTGATGCGAAACCCACCTTCGACCTTCAGGATCGAGACATCTTTGGACACGGAAGCCGTCGCAATAACTTGACCAAGCCCGTCAGCAAACACCTGTGCCTGGCAATCGGAAGAAAGCCGGCCGACAATCGCCGCATGGCTACCCACCAAGCCGATCATCCAGGCGGTCGACGGGCAAACCCGTGCGGCAATTCTGGAAGTTTCGACAAGGGTCGGCCAGTCGCACTGCCACCCGCCATAACGTTCAGGCACGATCAACTGCATCAGCCCCTCGGCCAGCAATTCGCTCATGGTCTGCTGCGAAATACAGCGTGCCTGTTCGGTTTCAGCGGCACGGCTCTTCCAATTATCCAAAAGCGTTCGTGCGCGAGCGCAGGCTTCATGATGTTCCAATGACAGATGCGCCATCCAGTCCATGGACTTCTTTACCTCAATAATTGGTGTCAGGGACGGGAGAGTTTTTTGACCACTGGAAACTCGAAACAGAACCCGTCGGGGATAAAGGGTTCGCCTAGCAGCTCGATAAACCTGCTAATGCTTTTTTCGTCATTGGACGCCACAAACTCATAGAAATTGGTGCCGTTCCAGATGACATAAATATGAGAAAAATAGCGGGACGCGGCTTCGACGAAATCAGAGAAAAGGATCTGACCGTTTTCCATCTGCACTAACATGGCCTCCCTTTTCCAGGCTATCTGCGCCTCGGAAAAATAATGAGACTTGTGCTGTTCGTCCTTTACCCGCTCCCGTCGCTCATACTCTTGGATGTCGCTCTGATTGCATTTTTCCAGAAAGAAAGCGAGGCCATCCTCTCGCAAAAAGCGGGAAACGAACTTCAGATGCTCATCCCTGTTTCTGCCATAGAATTGAAAGGCCGCCATCTCATAGAGGTAGTCGACTCCGCAAAACGGCAAGTCGACGCCTAAGGCGTCCGCCACAATATCCTCTGTGATCTGAAGAAATGACCCCGAATAAAACGCAGAGTTTTCCTGGTCGGCGTGGGCGTCGAAATGTTGCTGGTTGGCCTTGTTCGGAGAATTTGTCAGGGTTCTGATGGCCCCTTTGGAATACTTCGCCAAGGTCCTTGCACTGCTCCCGTCGAACGCATCGATTTCCCACAAGGTAAAGTTGCGCTCGTCTTTTTTTCTTCGCTCACGTGTATATCGGTCAAGCGCCACGCCGATGCGCGAAAGCTCTTCCACGACCCCAGGCACGCTGGCCAGGAAGTGCGAGAAAAGCGGACCCGCCTGTGTCACCAGCACATCATGGTAGGCCCCGACATCATCGTCCTGGATACACTCGCGTATTCGCGTGGTCACAGGTTGTCTGGGCACCTGGACTTTCCCGTTTGCCAGATCGTCAAAATAGTCGGCAAGTTTGTTCATGGCAGAATCGACGAACGCAGGGTTTGAATCAGTGGTCATTTCCGTAATTCCATTTACGCGTTGAGTGTTTATCAAATTGCCACAGCGCCGGCGGCCAGGAGATGCGCCGTGGTTTTACCGTTGAGGTTGCGAGGCAACGCCTCATGAAAACTGACAATGGCGGGCACCATGTACCAGTCCAACTGTGTGGCGCAGTACTGGATGAGCGCATCAGCCGACAACTCATGGCCTTCTTTGACTACCACGCAGGCCTTCGGTACCTGACCGGCCACTTCATCAGGAAAGGCAATCACCACCGCTTCGCTCACGGCTTCATGGGTGACGATAACGTGCTCGATTTCCCGGGGGTTCACCTGAAACGTCCGCCGCGTAAACACGTTGTCTTTTCTACCGACGAAATAGAGATACTGTTCACTGTCGCGCTTGAACAGGTCACCGGTGAAGTAAACCCGCGCTTCGCCGAACAGATCGTTCTTGATGACCTGGCGGGTCAGCTCTGGCTTGTTCCAGTAACCGAGCATCACCAGATCACCCGCAACCACAAGCTCTCCCACACAATCAGGCCGAGTAATCAGATGGCCGGCCTCGTCCACCAGGAACACCCTGATCCCAGGAATCGCCTTACCCACCGAGCCGGGGCGTTGATCAAGTTGCTCGGGAGGCAGATACGCGACTCGCTTGCACTCCGTCAGGCCATACATGGAGTAAACGGCAACCCCCGGAAGGAGCGTTCGAAGTTGCTGTATATGCTTGGGCGGCAGCGCTTGCCCGCTGCTGGCAATGTACTTCAGGGATTGGATTTTTTCCGGTTGAAACGTATCGGGATCGGCCTGCAAGAGGTAGTGAATGGCGGGCGGCAGTATATGCATTCCGGTTATGCCATGGCGCTGAATCAAATCGAGCATGTGCTCCGGCCGCTCAGGCCATGCGTGCTCGCAAACCGAATGACCACCGCCGAGCAAAGGCATCATGATGTTGTAGAAGCCATAATCAAAATGCAGGGGCGAGAAGTTCAGAATGACCGCATCCCCGAAGTCCCCCAGATAACTGGAAACCGCCGAGTAGGCCGCCATCATATTGCTGTTGCTGACCGCCACGCCTTTGGAGTCTCTCGTCGAACCGCTGGTGTGAAAGATGACGCGGACTTCACTGCCCTCAAGCCCCCCATCACAAACAGGGAACGCTTCATTCAACCCGGGAAATTGGCGGGTGCGCCACTCGTCCATGTGCAAGACGAACTGTAAATGCACCTTCCCGGTCAACTCATCGAGGCTTGCATCGGCCGATACGATCAAGGTCTTTGCCTTGATATCGTTGAGTTGATGGATCAGTTTTTCGGCGGCAATGCCGTAATGCATCAGCACCAGGACGAATCCGGCTTTCATGACACCCAGCGCACAGGCAATGGTTTCGATGGAAGTGGGTGCATGAAGTGCGACCCGATCACTCCTCGTCATTCCCGTGCCCGCTAACTGTCGGGCAACCACGCTGGCGAGTTCGTCCAGGGCTGCGTAGGTGATCTCTCGACCACCGATGGTGAGTGCGATTTTGTCCGGCGTTCGCTCTGCGTGGTCTTTTACAGAGTCTTGGAACTGTTTCATCCGGCCACCCCACTGCCATCTGCCAAGGTTGACGACGAAGCGCCTTCTTCCCTATTCGCCTGTACGGCTTCGCTGTCCTTAGGGACGAGCAACACAATGGCCCCCACCACCACTTCGAAAATCCCGGCGCCGACAATCACCAGACCGGTTTCAAAATGAGCATACAGCGCAGCACCGCAAGCACCGGCAATCAGAATCGACGCGCCCAGCGCGGCAAAGCGCAGCCTGGCCAGCCCGGCGATTTCGCTTTGCCTGAACCGGGTTTGAATGAGCAGAATGAATGAGATATCGATCAGTGGCCCACCGAGTGCCGCCAGGCTGGCGCCAACCATCATCCCCGTCAGGACTTGCGCCGATGGCAGGTACAACACGGCCGCACCGATGATCGCGATGCCGAGGCCGTTGACCACGGAGCCGAAGGTAAAGCCATGATACAGGCGGCGGATCTGCAGATTGCCCACGACAAAAATGGAGATCAGGTTCCCTGCCCCGTAAGCCCCCATGATCAGGCCGTAGGCCGCAAAGCCCTGTACACCGAATCCTTGGATATCGTATTTGACCACCGCCAACGCCATGCCGATCGAGATACCCACGCTCCAGGCAATATTGCCCAGTCCCGCACACACATACACGGCCTGCATCTGCCTGCGTCCCACCAGGCTTCGCCAGCCGGCGGTAAAACCGGCACGCCGGCTTGTGGCCTTGACGGGCTGGCGTGGCAATGCTTTACCCAGCTTCATGACCGCCCACGCGGAGATCAGGAAGGTGATGCTGTTCAGGGTAAAAAGCTGTTCGATCGGTATCAGCAGGGTAATCGCCGCTGCCAGCATCGGACCGATCACCCTGGCGACCCGGATGATGGCATCGAACAGCGCGTTGACCGATTGCAGCTCCTGCGGCGCCGCGACAATGCGCGGCAGACTGGCGCGCAGCGCTGGCTCGAACAGCGAGTTGACGATCATCATGAGCATGAGCGGCACCGCCAGCATCCACAGATTCATGATGCCCAGTCCCCACGCCAGCACCGGAATCAAGGCCAGCCCGGCCCGCGCCAGGTCGGCGCCGATCATCGTGCGGCGGTGATCCCAGCGCTCTGCCCATATCCCCCCCAGCAATGCACCCGCCAATGCAGCAGCACCGCGTAAAGCACTGAGCCAGCTCGCATCGGTTCCGGCGATCTGCACCGCCATCCAGGCGATGGCAATCGCGAAGAGTTCGTCACCGATCGAAGAGAGCGCCAACCCTCCCCAAAGCAAGGCTACGGGCCGCTGAAGCAACGGCCTGAACAATTTCATATCATCAACTCCGCACAGTCACTCGACAGGCCTGAAAAGCCCCTGTCGTCTCATTAGTCGTTGGTTGGAAACGACTGGCCCACCGAACAGCCAGTCCGCGGCGCAACTCAGTACGAAGAGGCACTCTGATGGTTTATGGAGTGGCGCTCGGTGCCTGCGAGGGGAGGATTGAAAACGCTGACCAGAATAAGGTCCGTGAACTTGCCGCCACGAAGGTAGTGACGATCATGTTTGTCCAGTACGTACATATCGCCCGGACGGATGGCATGGATAGTGCCGTCCATGTCTTCGATTTCGCCTTCACCCCCGATGCAATAGCAAGCCTCCAGATGATTACGATAATGAAGCAGCGATTCCGTACCGGCTCGAACTACCGTGTGGCAAATGGTGAAGCCGACTCCATCTTGCTCTGTCAGCAGGCGGTGGCTGGTGCCTGAGCCCCACTCGACGAAAAAATCGGTTTTTTCAACATCGCGGATACTACGAACAAACATATTCAATTCCTTGTGAATAGTTGATTTGCCACTTCAAACGCTCGACGCAAGCACAGCGACTACGTCGGTAAGTTGCACAGGTCACGTAGAGGCAGGCGTGCACACGGCAAAATGTTCAGCAGATCGCTTGAGTCGCCCTTTTCGGGGTAGCGCTGTCTTTCGCAAATCAAATGAACATCTGCCCGCCGGATCAGGGGCCAATCACAACCAGGTAACAGGATGCTTTCCTGCAGCACATGCAGGACGTTTTGTCGAAGGACGTGCCTGTGGCACGCATGCCATTACGGCAGACCAGTCATTCCCTGACCCGGTTGTTGCTCCCTGAAGAGCCTGGATCCTACGTTTAAAAATTTATGAGGTCAACGGGCTTTTTCCGACTTTTTTAAACGCAGGCGACGGCACAGTTTCGCGTCGATAGCGGTTGTTGGCTAGGGCACAAACCCGGGCAACTGTCCCACTCGCTCGGCCAGGTATTGCATCAGTAATCGCGTGCGCAGGGGGCGGTAGCGGCGCTCGGGATAAATCAGAAAAGCGTCGTTTGGCGGGCCGCTCCACTCGTCCAGGACACGCACCAACCGCCCGGTTTCAAGCAGGTCGCTGACCAACCAGGCCGGGGTGATGCAGAGCCCGGCTCCCTGCAGAAGACCGTCGCGAATGGCCAATGAGCTGTTGGTTCTATATCGCCCTCGAGTCGTGACGCTGACCTGCTCACCCAAGGGGCCACTGAGCTCCAGTTGATCGCCTGCACTCAACCACGCAAACCGTAGGAAATTGTGATCACTCAGGTCTGCCGGGCTGTTCAAGGGGCAATGCTGACGCAGGTATTCAGGGGTGGCCACCAGATACCGCGGTGAGGTCGCTATGCGTCGGGCGACGGCGTTCGGGGGCAAGCTGCCCCCCAGGCGCAGGGCCAGGTCGACATTCTCGTCCGTGAGGTCGACGAAACGATCGTTGAGCATCAGCTCCACTTCAATGGCCGGGTACTGCTCCATGAACGACAACAGCAACCCATTCAAACGCAACACGCCCAGGCTGACCGGAACGTTGATCCGTAGAACCCCCTCGGCACGTTCGGTCAGGCCGCGCACCTCTGCAACGGCCTCGCTGTATTCCTCCAGCACGCCTTTGGCGCGCTCGTAGAAACGCTTTCCCGGCTCGGTAGGTATCAGCCCGGTCGTGCCACGAATCAGCAAGCGGGCGCCCAATTGCTTTTCCAAGGCGGCAATCAGCTTGCTCACTGTGGGCTGAGTACTGCCCGACTCCCGCGCGGCAGATGACAGGCTTCCCAGCTCGACGGCGCGGACGAAACAGTGCATCGCTTTGAGATTGTCCATGGGTATTCGATTCAGGAATGGGCCGTATGGGATTTCCTCTTCTATCACACCCATTTTGAATAGAGCAATCTGCCCTTCCTACAGGCCATGTAGGAGCTGGCCTGCCAGCGAAGGCGATCCCGAAGCGAGTGCAATAGCCGACGGCCCCTTCGCCAGCAAGCCGGTTTCTACAGACCCTTTACCGTCCAAGGATATACCTGAATGAAGACCTTTCGCTGGAGAATATCGTTGTCTATGGCATTGACTGCCCTGCTGGCCGCCAGCCCTGTCTTGGCGGCGGAAAACTGGGTCACCTCATGGATGGCCAGCCCTCAACCCACCTGGGGCAATGAGTTCCCGCTGCCCACGCGGATTCCTCAAGCACTGACCGATAGTACGGTCCACCAGACCGCGCGCCTCAGCAGCGGCGGTAGCCGTATACGCGTGGTGATCTCTAATGAATATGGCCGGGAACCGCTGGTCATCGGTGCCGCCCGCGTCACCTTCGTGGAGGGAGATCACATCCGCGCGGGCTCCGGGCACCGCCTGACGTTCAGCGCCCAGGAGCAGGTCAGTATCGCTGCGGGCGAAACACAGATCAGTGATCCGATAGACCTTGCAGTGCCCGCACTCAGTGAGCTTGCAATCTCTCTTTATCTGCCGCAGTACACGCCGTTGACGACCTTTCACTGGGATGGCAAACAAACGGCCTTCATCACCCCCGGAAATCAGGTCGACGCCCTGCGGCTGGAAGGTCGCGAGCACGTAGAGGCGCGACTGTTTCTCAGTGACATCCTGGTGGATGCGCCACTCGACACCCGTGCACTCGTTGTTCTCGGCGACTCCATTACCGATGGTAATGGTTCGACCCTAGACAGCAATCGACGCTGGCCGGACTTCCTCGCCCAGCGCTTGAACCCACAGAAGCTCGCGGTACGCAACGCCGGCATCTCCGGGGCTCGCCTGCTCGAGGATGGCATGGGGGTCAGCGTGCTGGCGCGTTTCGAGCGCGATCTTGAAAAACGCCGCTGTCAAGAAACTGCGTTTTCGCCGCTGGCGCCTCGAAAGCTTGAATTCTTGATGCTCAAAACCTCGCAGGTCCGAGGCGCCTTTTCAACCTGCCGCAGTTGCTGATTCTCTTCTTGAAGCGACGCTACCAACGGCACGGTTTCTTGCTTACGCAGATCGACTACAGCGGCAGCCTATGGCGACGGACGTTGTACCCGGCAGCCCGAGATAATTCAGCACGCAGCCAATAAGCATTACGCGCTAAGCAATAACGGCGCATTCAGGAGTGCTAATAACAACAGTTATCATTGGCGTTTGTGTTTTTGAAGCGTATTATCCGCACGCTTTGTATCTGAATCATGTCCATAAGGAGTCGGGCTTGACGCACAGTAATCCGGAAAAACAACAGCTATTGCTCTCGCGCTGGAGTGAGGCGCTCGATACCCCCGCCTTTAGAGCCCATCGCATCACGCTCGATCATTTGAGCAATGCACTGGAGCCCGCGTCGCAGCGTAGCTTCCAACGTCTGATCCAGGCGCTGTTTCGCGAAGATCTGATCAAGCCCGACGACTGTGAATACGACGAACACAACCACTGTTGGTTACCGCTTGAGAATGGCGCCCGTCTTTGTTTCGAACACTTGTCTGCCGGGCGAATGAACAGTTGGGACGTGCGTGGCAGCATTACGCTGCACAGCCCCGCAAGCCTGCCGCAAAAAATCCTGCTGCCCTCTGAATTGCTGGCCCAGCTCAGCACCCAACTCAACCCTGCTGCTTCACAGGAAGTACTGGAGCGTCTGGCCTTGGAGCTCGATGACAGCTTCAGCAATGACACGCTGTGCCTGGCCTTCCATCACGACTGGACTCTCCAGCTCAAGAGCCGGATCGCCCCGGACTACGACGACAACTTGTTGGCCTGGCTCAAAGACAGCAGCGCGTTGGAGAACCCGACCTCGCTGTTGGAGCAATGGGGCACGCTGGGCCATCCCTGGCATCCGAACTACAAGACCAAACTCGGCCTCAGTGCCTCTCAGGTGATCGCCTTCTCGCCGGAATTCGAGGCGAAGTTTCCGATTGTGCTGTGCGCTTTGCACCGTCAATACGCCCACGTCGAATCACTGACAGGTACGCCGGATTATTGGGACTGGTGGCAAGGCAATTTCCCACTGGCCGCCGAACACCTGCACGCTCATTTGCAAAGCAGAGGACTGGATGCAGCGGATTACCTCCCACTCCCCGCGCACCCTTGGCAAGCCCATGAAGAGTTACCACGCTCATTTGCCAATGAGATCGCCGACAACCTGCTGATCCTGACCGATATCGTCGCGTTCACCGCACATCCCACCATGTCGTTTCGCACTGTTGTACCGGGTGCCAGCTGCACCGCGCCGATGGTCAAACTCCCGGTGGCGTTGCGTCTGACCAGCGTGCAGCGCACCGTCTCGCCGCGCTCGGCGCGGATGGGACCGCGTATCAGTCATTTGTTGCTGAAAATTCTCGACCAGGAGCCGCAGATCCAGCGCTTGCTGAACATCGTGCCGGAACGTATCGGCGTGCATTACGCGCCGCAACCGGCCGATGATGAACGCTCACGGCATGCCGCCGTGCTTTACCGGGACAACCCGCTGAGCCTGTTGCAAACCGGTGAAATGGCTGTTCCGGTCGGCAGCCTGTTCGCGATGGATGAGCATCAGCAGCCATTACTTCGTCAGTGGGTGCGCCTGGCGCAAGGGCGTGATGACAGCGAAGCCATGCAGGCATTCTTTCGCCACTACCTGTCGATCGCCGTACCGAGTCTGCTCGGCATCTATCTGATGTATGGCGTGGCCTTCGAAGCCCACCAGCAAAACAGCTTTATGGTGATGGGCGCCGACGGGCAATTGAGTCGCCTGCTGCTGCGCGACTTCGGTGACATTCGAATTGATCGCAAGACCCTGCATGCCCATGGCCTCGATATTGAGCTGCACGACCCAAAGATGACGCTCTACGACGAATCAGGTTTTGTCCGGGACAAACTCCTGCACACCACATTCATGTGCCATTTGGGTGAACTGGCCCTGCTCTGCGCCCGTCATTGGAGCGTGCCGGAAAACCTCCTGTGGGAAGAATTGGCGGCGCAGGTCAGTGATTGCTTTGACGCATTGCGCGAGCGCGTCGAACCGCAACGCTGGGAAACCGAACGTCAAGCCCTGCTTGTGCAGGACTGGCCGGCCAAGTCATTTATGCGCATGCGCTTGCTCGACAGCCACGCCGACATTGTCGGCCGTCTCAGCAATCCACTGAAAGTCAGCGCCCATGGCGGCTAACGGCAGCGCTTTAAGGCTGTTGGTGCTGATCCAGTTGATTTCCATGGGTGCCATGGAGATGAGCGGCCCGTTCTGGCCCTTGCAAATTCAGCATCTGCTCGGGCCCGAACAGGCCCGTTACACTGCACTGCTATCCGCCATGGTCTATGCCGGCCCAATGCTTGCGGCCATGCTCTTGACGCCGTTGTGGGGCCGTCTGGGTGACCGCACCGGGCACAAGCCGATGATCGTTCGGGCATTGCTGGCATTGGCGCTGTGCCAGGGGCTGGCGGCCATTACGCTCGATCCCTGGTTGTTGGTCGCGATCCGGGTGATGCAAGGCGCACTGGCCGGCTTTCTAGCCGCCGCTCAGGCGTACGCCCTCGCCTGTTGCGACAGCTCGGATCGCGGACGAACCCTGGCGCGATTGCAATCGGCAACCGCGGTCGGCTCGTTGGTGGGGCCGGTGCTGGGCGGTTGGTTGATGGACGTCTCAGGGTTTGCCCTGCTCTGCTATGGCGCCACGCTGATTTGCCTGCTGTGTGCGTTGGGTAGTCTCTTTCTGCCGGCCGATACGGCGCGGCCAGCACAGAAAAAAACGTCTGCCCGCGCGGCCTTGCCGAAAGGCTGGATGGGCGGAATTTTGCTGGTGATCGTGCTGATCCAGGCCGCCAAGATGATGCCTCAACCCTTCTATGCGCTGTACGTCGCCAATGTACTGCAAGCGCCCGGCTGGCTGATTGGCGCTACCTACGCCGCCAGCGCCGCAACCCTGGCCATTTCCGCGCCGCTGTGGGGGCGGCTGTTCGATCGCTGGCAACCGGCCTATACCCTGCGCGTCATCGAAGGCGTCGCTTGGTTGTGTGCATTGACCCTCGCCGCGACCGCACTGGCTAACGAATGGATCGGCTTTCTCGCCACCCGACTGCTGTGGGGCCTTTGGCAAGGTGCCTTGCTGCCAGTGGCCTATGCCCTGATCGCCAATACCGTTTGCCCCACCAGGCAGGGTTTTGCCCTCGGCCTGGGCAACAGCGCGGCGAAAGCCGGCGCTCTGCTGGGTGCCGTCCTGGGCGGCATCGGCATGGGGCTGGTCGGGCTGGACCATAGCTTCTGGCTGGTGGCCCTGACCTACGCCTTGGCTGCTTTGGGTATCCGCGCGGTACGAGCTTCAACTGCGATGCAGCCCACCGCTTTCTCTACCAACACTCATCACAACTAAAAAAAGACTACATCATGACCCGAACCAAGCTATCCCTGTTGATTGCGCTGCTCAGCTCCTTCAGTGCCCAGACCTGGGCCGTGGAATCCGAGAAGCCAGGTACCCTGAACATGCAAGCTACCGTCGTTTCGGCCACCCGCAGCGAAGCTAGCATTGCCTCGATTCCCGGCT
The DNA here is from genome assembly GCF_963971015.1 of Pseudomonas sp. RA_15y_Pfl2_54. Lineage (NCBI taxonomy): Bacteria > Pseudomonadati > Pseudomonadota > Gammaproteobacteria > Pseudomonadales > Pseudomonadaceae > Pseudomonas > Pseudomonas sp. RA_15y_Pfl2_54. The sequence continues at coordinate 93,440 of NZ_CAXAPN010000023.1, read as the reverse complement.
CGGTACAAGTTATCGACGAGCAACAGATCCGTGAACAAAGCGGCGCCGGTCGTCGAGTGTCCGACATCCTTGGCCAACTGGTGCCGGGGATAGCACCGCCCACTGGCGGTATGAGCAACTTCGGCCAGACCCTGCGCGGGCGCAACATTCTGGTATTGGTGGACGGAGTGTCGCAAAACGCTACCCGAGACAACTTCCGCCAGTTGAACAGCATCTCGCCCGCCAGCATCGAGCGCATCGAAGTGGTGTCCGGCGCAAGCAGCATCTACGGTGCCGGCGCTTCGGGCGGCATCATCAACATCATCACCAAGCGCAACCAGGGCCAGGACGTCGCGTTCAGCAGCAAACTGGGAATGAGCAGCGGTAACAACCTCAACCGTAAAGGCTTCGTCTACGAGGCGTTCCAGAGTGCGACAGGCCGTCAGGACGCACTGGACTGGTATGTTTCGGCAGACATGACGCAACGCAACGACCAGTTCGACGGCAACGGCAACCGCATTCCTCAGGACACGTCCCAAGGCAGCAACATGGACACCGAAACCTATGACCTGCAAGGTCGATTCGGGTATGAACTGGATGCCGACAAGAAGCTCAACCTGTCGCTACAAGACTACAAGGACCAGCAGGACACCGGGTACACCAAAGCCTCGCGCAATGGTGAGGCCGTCGCGGTCCAGGGTTTGAAACTCGACGACCAGCCCTACACCCATAACCAGGCAGTCAATCTCAACTACGCCGACAAGGATTTCTACGGCCAGGGTCTGCAAGTCGAAAGCTACTGGCGTCGTGCCGATGCACTGTTCTTCCCCGACCTGTCACGGGGCAAGGCCGGCGTTTCGGACAACAACAGCGTGCAAGACGTATATGGCCTGCGTGCGGCCATCGACACCCCGCTGCCGTCGATCGGCGATGCTACCGGCAATCTGGTCTGGGGCGCCGACTACGACCACGAACGCTCTCGTCAGCGCGGCGACCAGTACCGGGTCAACGGTCTGAACTACACCAAGACCGGCACCACCTATGAACTGGGCCCGGACACCGAAACCACCACCAAAGCGCTGTTCGGGCAAATGTCCTGGGACATCGGCGACTGGACCCTGCGCGGTGGCATACGGCGCGAGTGGATCGAAAGCGAAGTCTCCGACAGCATCGCCTACGGTGAAATCGTCCAGACCGGCAAACGCGCGACCTTGCCCGGCGACACTCTCAAATATGATGCGACCCTCTACAACCTGGGTGCGGTCTATCACCTGAGCGCAAACCAGGACATCTTCGCCAATTACAGTCAGGGCTTCTCGCTGCCCGACATCCAACGCTTCCTGCGGGACGTCAACAGTCGCTTCGATATTCAGACCCTCAACGCCCAAGCGATCAAGGTCGACAGCTACGAGTTGGGCTGGCGCGGCAATTGGGACAAATGGCAAGCCGACGTCACCCTGTATGAGAACACCTCGGACGTCACCCAGTTCTTTGACGCCAACGATCGTGTGTTACGCCTGATCAACCAGAAGGAACGCGTGCGCGGCATCGAGAACAGCCTGACGTATCGCCCGACCGAGCACTGGTCGGTGGGCGGCACTTACGCATGGGCCAAAGGTGAAACCCAACAGAACGGCAAATGGATCGACCTGCCGGCCACCCGCATTTCACCGGCCAAAACTACGTTGTTCGTCGGTTTCACCGAGGACGACTACAGCCTGCGTCTGCAGGGTATGCATCTGTCCAGCTACGATGAGGCTGCCAAAGACAACAACGGCCGCGAAATCCAGGGCTATACCCTGGTGGACATGCTCGGTTCGGTGGAGCTGCCGGTCGGCCGACTTGAAGGCGGGGTCTACAACCTCACCAACCGCACCTACCAAAACCTCTTCGCTCAGGCCAACGCCCGTGCGCCTTTTGCCAATGCCGAAGGGCGTACGCTGAGCGTCAGCTACTCGGTCGACTGGTAACTCAAGGGGTATATAACTTGTGAACTGTCATCGTTTTTTAAACGATGACAGTTCACAAGCGCTCGCACTGACCGAACATATCCGGGCTTTCTTTCGGTCAGACTGCGTTGCTCTTTGCCGACGCTCCGCGTAAAAAAGTCTGTCCCTAATCGATCGTGCAAGAAGCATTGGATGCTGGCGTTACACACGACACATGGTTTGACGACCTGATCTTCCATCTTCGGCTCAGCTAATGAGTCGCCCAAACACTAGCACCCAGGCCTCACTGCGCGCCCTGCCCCATCCGACTCGCTAGCTTCTGCTCTTTCGATATGCCGTCAGTCCGGGCACAATGCGCATCCTTTTTTTGGCTGGCCGTGCCGGAGGCCTCGAAATGATCAAAACGCCGTACTACCTCATCGACAAACAGAAACTGCTGACGAACATGCAGAAGATCGCCTATGTGCGCGAACAGTCCGGGGCAAAGGCCCTGCTGGCGCTCAAGTGCTTCGCTACATGGTCGGTGTTCGATTTGATGCAGCAATACATGGACGGCACCACATCGTCGTCGCTGTACGAACTCAAGCTAGGTCGCCAGAAGTTCGAAGGCGAAACCCATGCCTACAGCGTGGCCTGGGCCGACGACGAGATCGAGGAGATGCTCGACAATTGCGACAAGATCATCTTCAACTCCATCGGCCAGTTGCAACGCTTTGCCGAGCGCTCTGAAGGCAAAACCCGTGGCCTGCGCGTCAACCCGCAGGTCAGCAGCTCTGATTATCTGCTGGCCGACCCGGCGCGTCCGTTCAGTCGTCTGGGCGAGTGGGACCCGGTTAAGATCGAAGGCGTCATCGACCAGATCTCCGGCTTCATGTTCCACAACAACTGTGAGAACGGCGACTTCAGCCTGTTCGACCAAATGCTCTGCACCATCGAAGAACGCTTCGGTGAGCTGCTGCACAAGGTCAGTTGGGTCAGCTTGGGCGGTGGTATTCACTTCACCGGCGAAGGCTATGCGCTGGATGCGTTTTGCGCACGGCTCAAGGCGTTTTCGCAAAAGTACGGCGTTCAGGTCTACCTGGAACCTGGCGAAGCGGCGATCACCAACAGCGCCTCGCTGGAAGTCACGGTGCTCGACACCCTCTACAACGGCAAGCATCTGGCGATAGTGGACAGCTCCATCGAAGCCCATTTGCTTGACCTGCTGATTTATCGCCTCAACGCTAAACTGGCGCCGAGCGAGGGTGATCACACCTACATGGTGTGCGGTAAGTCGTGCCTGGCCGGGGACATCTTCGGTGAGTATCAATTTGATCGTCCGCTGGCCATCGGTGACCGGCTTTCATTCGTCGATACCGCGGGCTACACCATGGTCAAGAAAAACTGGTTCAACGGCCTGAAGATGCCATCCATCGTTGTGAAACAACTCGACGGTACAGTCGAAGTGGTTCGCGAATTTGGTTATGAAGACTACCTGTCCAGCCTTTCGTAAACGGACAGATACAGGAGAGAGAAAGCAATTGAAAAAGAACGTTCTTATCATTGGTGCAGGAGGTGTCGCTAAGGTGGTGGCCCACAAGTGCGCGCAGCACAACGACGAACTCGGTCGTATTGCTATCGCGTCGCGCAACATCTCCAAGTGCCAGGCCATCATCGACAGCGTCAAGGCCAAGGGTAGCCTCAAGGTACCCGCCGACATCTGCGCCTTTTCGCTCAATGCACTGGATGTTGAAGCAACCAAGGCGCTGATCCTGAAAACCGAATCACAGATCGTGATCAACGTCGGTTCCGCGTTCCTTAACATGTCGGTGCTGCGTGCCTGCATCGATACCGGAGTGGCCTACCTGGACACCGCCATTCACGAAGAGCCGGGCAAGGTCTGCGAGACCCCGCCGTGGTACGGCAACTACGAGTGGAACCACCTGGATGAGTGCAAACAGAAGAACATCACAGCCATCCTCGGCGTGGGCTTCGACCCAGGTGTCGTCAACGCTTATGCAGCGCTGGCGCAACAACAGTATTTCGACAGCATTGATTCGATCGACATTCTCGACGTCAACGCTGGCTCCCATGGCAAATATTTCGCCACCAATTTCGACCCGGAGATCAACTTCCGTGAGTTCACCGGACAGGTGTGGAGCTGGCAGAACAGCCAGTGGACCAGCAACACCATGTTCGAAGTCAAGCGTACCGACGACCTGCCGGTAGTCGGCTCGCAGAATCTGTATCTGACCGGCCACGATGAAGTGCACTCGTTGTCCAAGAATCTCGACGTGCCCAATGTGCGTTTCTGGATGAGCTTCGGCGAACACTACATCAATGTGTTTACGGTACTGAAAAACCTCGGCCTGCTCTCCGAGCAACCGGTCATGACCGCCGAAGGCCTGGAAGTTGTGCCGCTCAAAGTGGTGAAGGCCGTGCTGCCTGATCCGAGCTCGCTGGCGCCCGGCTACACCGGCAAGACCTGCATCGGCGATCTGGTCAAGGGCACCAAGGATGGTCAACCGCGCGAGGTTTTTATCTACAACGTGGCCGACCACGAGGAAGCCTACGCCGAAACCGATAGCCAGGGCATTTCCTATACCGCTGGCGTACCACCGGTAGCCGCAGCGTTGCTGGTCGCCCGTGGCGAGTGGGATGTGCAGCGAATGGCCAACGTCGAGGAACTGCCGGCCGAGCCGTTCCTCAAGGCGCTGGATGTGATGGGCCTGCCGACCCGCATCAAGGACGAGAACGGAGACCGTCCCTGGATCTGAAGCGACTGAGGCTCACAACATATAGCTGAGCTTCATTGCCTGCTCCAAAAACGCCGCTCACTGAGCGGCGTTTTTGTATGTATTAAAAATCAGGAGGGTACGGCTTCTGGGCGTTGTGGCGCTGCGGTGTTGCTCCTGAGCTGCTGCCAAGCGAGCTGCGCCTGGACTTGGGCGACGGCATCCAGAACTCTCTGCGCCCAGCGCTCATCCTCCGGATGCACGACAACCACGCGAAAGCCATGATCATGCCCTTCCGTGCGCACGCCCTCGGAGTCATCGACATGCAAGTCGATATCGAAGGCCGGCGGAAATTTCGACGGGCCTTTTGACAGCCCGTTGTTCATCAGCGCACGGTTATGCAACACACTGTTGACCACCCCGTCGACACGGATGCCATATAGCAACAACCAACGCCTGATGTAGGACGGTGTCCGGCCGGACGACGTATAGACCCAGATACTGCAGCCTTGGCGACGCAACTCTCGGGTCAGAGCGCGGGTTCCGATGCGCAACGGTTCTCCCAGCCAACGATGAACACAGGCCGGCAACCAGCTCTGCTCGACTGCGCAGTGGTGGAGTTGGCAGGCCAGCGTGTCATCGATATCGAACGAAACCCGGATGCGCTGACGTCTGGATACGTGCATCGCGATAGCACACCGCAACGCTTGCCATACTCGGCTACCGGAGGCTCGATACTTGGCGGGTATTGGATACCAGTTCATCAATTTCCCCCCTGGAAGACGTGCAAGGCCCTGTCGTTGAGAAAAAAACTCATCGATTCAGGCGCCTGATTTTCCAGGAAGGCTGCATATTTTTTTTTGATCTTGGGCAATTCGTACAACGCCTTGACTCCATGCTTTGCAGAGTTGCGTATGACCGAGGATGGGTTGAAGTAGCCCTCGGCGTTTTCCAGCGTCAGCACGAACGGAGGCAAACCGGCGCGCATGAGCAAATAGCTCACCAGGAGCGACCCCGTGCGGTTATTGCCTTCAATAAACAACTGCGGCTTGCTGAGGATTCGCACATAGACACCGGCCGCACGCTTCCAGACTGATTCGCTGCGATACGCGCAGTACCAATTGAACAGGTCCTTTATTCCTCCCTCAACGTTGTTGAAGAAGTGTTCCTCGGTGGCGGCCAGATGTTGAGCATACTCCTGCCGACGCACCGGGTCTGTGCCACAGAGCACGGTGGCATTGATCTCCAGCATCAGGTTCAGTTGCTGAAGGTCGAACAGGTCGACGCCGCTGGCGACATAGCTGTCAATCAACGCATAACCTTCAAGCACATTGTGCAGCACTTCGTCAGTCAAGGGATCGCGCTGCTCGGTAAAGTGCCTGCTGAGCTCGCAGAAGCGACCCTGCACCTCTCGCAGGGCGCGTTCAATGGCAGACAAATCCAGACGACGCGTTACAGACATTGGCAATCCTGAGAAACGGTGGATAAGAAGGTAAACAACCGGACGTTGGTTGTTTAGCTGAACTTGCCGCTGATGTAATCCCCTGTCATTTGTTCGCGCGGGTTATCGAAAATCTGCGCCGTTGGGCCCATCTCAACCAGATAGCCGGTGCGCGTGCCCTGGGAAATATCAACCGAGAAAAAGGCCGTCGTATCAGCAACACGGATGGCCTGCTGCATATTGTGGGTGACCAGAGCGATGGTGTAATCCTTCTTCAACTCAACCATCAGCTCCTCGACCCGTCGGGTAGCGATCGGGTCAAGTGCAGAACAGGGCTCGTCCAGCAACAGGACTTCCGGTTCGGTCGCGATGGCGCGAGCGATGCAAAGCCGTTGCTGCTGGCCTCCGGAGAGTGACAGGCCGCTGACCTTGAGCTTGTCCTTGACTTCATCCCACAACGCCGCGCCCTGCAAGGCGTGCTTGACGCGGTCACCCAGGTCGCCCTTGTAGCGGTTGAGGCGCAGGCCAAACGCAACGTTGTCGAAAATGCTCATCGAGAACGGATTCGGTTGTTGAAACACCATCCCGATGTAACGCCGCACGACCACCGGATCAACGCCCTTGCCATAAACGTCTTGCCCAAGGAAATGCACGTGCCCTTCAAACCTAAAGCCTTTGACCAGATCGTTCATCCGGTTGAGGCTGCGCAGCACCGTGCTTTTGCCGCAACCAGACGGACCGATGAAGCCGGTGATTTTGTTTTTTTCGATGGGGACATGGCTGTCACGTACCGCCATGAAGTTGCCGTAGAAAATCTTGTCGAGCTTGCAGTCCATGACCACAGGCGTCTGGGTGACAAAAGGAGCGGCTATTGGCGCAGTTGATACGTTCAAAATTCAGATGCTCCCGTTTTCAATACTTGGGCTTGCCGAAAATGCGGCTCAGAATGTTCACGACCAGCACGATCATCACCAGCACCAGCGAAGCTGCCCAGGCGAGTTCGAGTTGGTTGTCGAATGGCATGCCGGAGAAGTTGTAAATCAGCACGGCGAGCGATGCTGTCGGGTTCATGACCGCCAGGCTGCCGTCGTGGAAGATCCAGTAGTTGCTGAACAACGCGGTAAACAACAACGGCGCGGTTTCGCCCGCCGCACGAGCCACGGCCAGCATGACGCCCGTCAGGATCGCCGGCATACCGGTAGGCAATACGATTTTCCAGATGACCTGCGAGCGGGTGCAGCCCATGCCGTAGGCGGCATCCTTCATGATCTTGGGCACCATCTTCATCGACTCTTCAGCCGTGAGTACGACGATGGGCAACATCAGTACCGCCAGCGCCACGCCGCCCGCCGGTGCCGAGTAAGTACCGGTGGTCATCACCACCAGCGCGTAGGCAAACACCCCGGCCAGAATCGATGGCAGGCCCGTGAGCATCTTGGCGGCAAAGCGCGAGGCGTTTGCCAGCTTGCTGTCCGGCCCCAGTTCAGCCAGAAAGATAGCCGCCATGATGCCGACCGGAACCGCGATTGCCGCGGCGATACCGACCATGACGAAGGTGCCTGCCATCGCGTTGCCGAAGCCTCCGCCGGTCTCGAACCCGGTTGGCGGCAGTTCGGTGAAAACCTCCAGGCTCAGGCGTGCCCCTCCCCGCGTGATCAGCATGTAGAGCACGGAAATCAGCGGCACGCTGGCCAGTAGAGCGCCAGCCCAGACCAGTGTCGTCAGCACCAGGCTGCGCAGGGCACGGCCTTCGAACCGGCGCTGCAGGCTCGGCATCGCGGTGATAGGAGATGTGAGATCAGTCATTATTTGGTACCCCGCTGGGCGTAGACCATGATCATCGATCCGATAATGTTCACCAGTAGCGTGATGAACATCAGCACCAGTGCGGCGTACATCAACACTTCGATCTCGTTCGGCCCGGCTTCGGGGAAATTCAGCGCCAGCAAGGCCGCCAGCGTATTGGCTGGTGCAAACAGAGAAAGCGAAATGTTGTTAGCGTTGCCCACCAGCATGGCCAGCGCCATGGTTTCACCCAGTGCGCGGCCCAGGCCGAGAACCAGCGAGCCGAAAATACCAGTGGCCGCGGAGGGCACCATCACCTTGAGAATCGCTTCCCAATGGGTGGTCCCCATGCCGTAGGCGGCCTGCTTGGTTTTCATCGGGACACCGGTGAGGGCGTCCTGCGAAACGGCGGCTATGGTCGGCAGAATCATGATGGCCAGTACCAGCGCCGCAGGAAGCAGTCCAGGCCCGCTCAAGGACGTGCCAAAAAAAGGTATCCAGCCCAGCTCGCTGTTCAGCCACGCCGTGAGCGGACGAATCGCCGGGATTACCACGTAAATGCCCCAGAGGCCATAAACGACGCTGGGGATGGCTGCCAGTAATTCGACGATGGTGCGAAACACGGCTGCCAGCTTCGCCGGCAGGAAATCCTGGGTCAGGAAAATCGCCATGCTCACGCCGAAAAACCCTGCGATCAGCAACGCGATCAGGGCGCTGTACAGCGTGCCCCAAATGGCCGGCAGAATGCCGTATTTACCTTGGTTAACGTCCCAGACGGATCCCAAAAGCACATCCAGACCGTGCTTTTCCATGCCAGGAATGGCCTTGCGTCCCACTTCAAATATGAGCGCAAAGACCAACGCCAGAATCAGAACCACCCCTATTCGCGCTAGCGCACGGAAGATGCGATCAACCAGGAAGTCCTTTGCAGAGGGCGGCTGGCAGGCGGAAGCCGGGTTAACCGGTACGACAAAAGGTGTGTTCATTGGCGAGTTCCGGATCAGAGGGGGGAACTCCCCCGGCATGGCTCACCGCGCATACCGAGAGAGGCCTCGCGAGCGTTACTGAATATTGGCGGAGGCTTTGCGAACCTGATCGACGATCGATGGCGGCAAGGGGATGTAGCCCATCGAGTCGGCGATTTTCTGCCCTTCGGTCAGGCTGTATTCGACCATTTCACGCATGGCCTTGGCTTTGGCCGGGCTCTCGTTGTGCTTGCGGAAGATCATCCAGGTGTAGGAGGTGATCGGGTACGACTTGGCGCCGTCCGGATCCGGCAGCCAGGCCACCAGGCTTTCGGGCATTTTCACCGCTGCCAGGGCCTCGGCACCGCTTTGAGCGTTAGGTACAACGTAATTGCCGGCCTTGTTCTGCAGTTGGGCAAAGTTGACCTTGGCCAGCTTGGCGAAACCGTACTCGATGTAGCCGATAGCGCCCGGAGTCTGGCGCACGGTAGCCGTCACACCATCGTTCTTCGGCGATTTGATGAATTTGTCACTGGCCGGCCAGTTGACGGTGTTGCCTTCACCCAAGTCCTTGTGAAACTGCGGGTTGATCGCCGACAAGTGCTTGGTGAATACCGCTGTGGTACCGCTGGAGTCTGCACGCACGACAACGGTGATCGGCATATCAGGCAGTTTCACGCCCGGGTTTGCTGCGACGATCTGCGGGTCGTTCCACTGGGTGATTTTGCCCAGGAAAATGTTGGAGTAAACGTCGCGTGGCAATTTGAGCTCTTTAGGGTTGCCCGGCAGGTTAAATGCCAACACGATTTCACCCGCGGTCATCGGCAGCAACTGCGCACCTTCGGCGACCTTGGCGATGTCTTCGTCTTTCATCGCCGAGTCACTGGCGGCGAAATCAACGGTTTTATTCAGGAAGTCCTGCACACCCGCCCCGCTGCCCTTGGATTGGTAATCCACAGTGACACCTTCGGTTTTTTTGCTGAAATCCTTGAACCAGGTGAGGTAGATCGGTGCCGGGAAGCTGGCTCCCGAGCCCGTGAGTCGGACGCTTTCCGCTGCGAAGGACATTGAGGTCGCCAAAAGAGATGCGGTAACGGCAAGCGCAGCAGACTTCATCAAACGTATCATCGAGGAAACTCCTTATAAGGGTTCCCGAACACTGCAGCATTTTCGTGAAGCTTTGATGAACGTTGGATTGCAGGATCTCGTCTCGACTTGAAGTGGTCTATGAAAACGGCCACCTGCTTAAGCGAGCATATTCGCCAGATCGAGCTGTCGGATGCCCCGGCAACGTCGTCCGTTTTCTTTTGGAATATCCAAAAATCATCAAAGAACTCTGTAAATCTCAGAAACCACCTGCATCGTTGCGTCTTCGATCGTTCCTTCGTTACGGCATAGCACCCAGCCGTTTTCTGCAATCGCTTGCTCGAATGCCTTGGTACAAGCGATCTGTTCTTCCAGCGTATGGATCACCGTACTGCTCAGTCCACGCCGTCGTGTCGCAGCCCTCGCCCATGAAATCTCAGGGGCGGTGACAACCCCGACATGCACGTCTGGCACTCGCACGGCTCGATCAATGTTCAACTGTAGAATCTCTGCAAACGGGACTATCCGCCGAAACGCGGCCTCAGACGGGTACCAGCGATCGATCAGGATGATGCTGTCCGGGGGGTGTTTATCCAGCACGTTTCGGGAAATCCAGTGACGGCTATCGGCAAAGCGCTCACAGACCCTCAATTCCAGATCCCGGGAGGGATGCCGGACGAACTGGTTAACGAGAGCCATTGTTTCACCCCTGTAGGGATCGCTTTTTTTCTCGCAGAGCCGGATCACCTTTTTATTGTCAGCCCTCAGTGCTTTTGTAACGGCTTCCAACAGCGTGGTTTTGCCGGTCCCCTTGGGCCCGTCCAGAGAAACAAACAGCGGACGATTCATTCTTCACATAACGATTGATGTACGGTTTTTTTGCCCGACCGTTCGCGGAAACCGCTTGGCGCGACGACACGAATCGAGCGAGGGGTCTTATGAGCAGACATTGGCGGACACTCTATTCTGTTGGGGAGGGCTGGTGAATTGGAGAAATAACATCATAATGATGGCCATGCCTGATACTTTGTCGAAAGAACTCAGCCACTGCGAGGGATATCATGGGCGAAGGCGCTCCCATTCCGCCGAATGAAATTGAACGGCTAAAAGAGGTCGAAAAACTGTGTCCAACCGACTGCGAAGACGACGATGTCTTCGACAAGATCGTCGCGATGACCTCTGCGTACTACAACGCACCAATAGCACTGATTTCAATCGTCGATAAACACCAGCAGTGGTTCAAGGCACGCGTGGGGCTTGAAGAGACTCAGACACCCAGAGAGGCTTCCTTTTGCGCCTACTCTACGCTGGACAACACCCGGCTGGAGGTGTTGGACGCAACACTTGATACCCGTTTCAAGAACAATCCGTTGGTCACGGGGCATCCGCATATTCGTTATTACGCGGGTGCGCCACTCATTACGGAGGATGGTTTTACACTGGGAAGTCTTTGCATCATTGATACCGTTGCACGCTCTCCCATGAGTGATCGTGACGTGACGATGCTCAATGCCTTCGCTGAATTGGTCATGATGCGCATACGTGGTGTGCGATCTCGCAACTTCGTGGATCAACCCACCGGCCTGTTCAATCGAGTGAGGTTTGAGGAAGATATACGTCAAGCGATAAAGATCAAAGACGCCTGCCAGATCTATGCGATTGACGTCATTTCGCCAAAGTTCCTCAACGATATAGTGAAAGCACTGGGTTATAGTTTTTCAGGAGACCTGATCCTGGCTATCAAGTCCCGACTACAGAAACTGTTACCTCAAGACTGCTTGCTTTATAAAATCAGCCCGACGCGCTTTGGCTTCATTCTCAAGGGTGATCAAACGGCTGAGCCTATTTGCGAAAGCATCCTGCATAACTTCAAAAAACCGGTTGAATGCCACGCCATCCCCATTTTGATGCAGGTGGGGATAGGTGTGCTGCCTGTTCTAGAATCGGAAGATCCCCAGCAGGACTGGCTGCGCCTGGTCGTCAGCGCTGCAGATGAAGCCCGTGACCGCCAGTTGGGATGGTCTCTTTATGAGCCGCAATTTGATGCAGCGCAACAACGCGCCTTCAGGTTACTCAGTTCGTTACCTGAAGCGGTCAACGCGGACAAACAGTTCAGCCTCGTGTATCAGCCCAAAATAAATCTATCGTCAGGAAACTGTGATTCAGTCGAAGCATTGCTCCGTTGGACTCATCCGACGCTCGGGAACATCAGCCCTGCTGAATTCATACCCTTGGCTGAGAAGACTGCACTAATACCCTCCATAGGAATATGGGTGCTCAACGCGATTGTGCAACAAGCCGTTGTTTGGAAAGCACAAGGTTTGAGCCTGCGGATAGCGATGAATATAACCGTCAGCGATCTGGAAAGCGCAGAGTTCGTGGACGCGATGATTCATGAAGTTCAACAGCACGATTTGGCCCCTGCCAGCATTGAACTTGAGTTCACCGAAAGTATGCTGATGACAAACCCTGAAGAAGTCATACGGCAACTGGAGCGTGTTCGTCAATTTGGCGTAGAAGTGGCCGTTGACGACTTTGGCTCCGGATACAGTAACTGGGCGTACTTGAAGGAACTTCCAGCCAACACCATCAAACTTGATCAATCGCTGATCAGCGGGCTGGGCAGCAATCAAAATGATAAGAAACTCGTCAAAACCCTCATAGGATTGGCGAAGGGACTTGGCTACCGGGTGGTTGCGGAAGGTGTAGAAAACGGAGAAATCCTCGACCTTTTAATGCAGTGGGGATGTTCGGATGCACAAGGCTACTTCATAGCCAAACCTATGAGTGCGAAGGCTTTGGAAGCCTGGATAGGACAAGGAGGCTATGGAGCAGGTACCCGTCCGGCAATCGACGAACGGTGATTGGCGTCCTGAGGGCACGCACGTCCCCCCTTCCCTAGAGCGGTTGATTGCTCTGCGTACGGCGCTTCACTTCGAAATTATGTTTTAACCAGATAGTTACCTATCTATATACTGCCCGCCTCATTTCGACGGGACATTCAACGTGAAGCAGAGTCAACGCCTCTCGGGCGTATCAACATTCATTCTGGTCGGGCTGGGCGTGATCATTGCCCTCCTCGGTCTGGCACTCGCTGTTGGCGGCGTGAAATTGGTCAGTCTGGGAGGTTCCTTGTACTTCCTGGTGGGTGGGCTGGTGATGGCGGCCTCCGGTCTGCTGATTGCTCGCTTCAAACCGGCCGGTGCCTGGTTGTTCGCAGCGTTTCTGGTGGGGACAGCGATCTGGGCAGTAAACGATGCCGGCCTGGTGTTCTGGCCAGTGTTCTCGCGCCTGTTCATGTTCAGCGCAGTGGGACTGGTCGTCACGCTGGTCTATCCATTATTGAAACGTGCCAACGGCGGCGCTCCGGGGCGCGGTGCTTATGCCGTTGCCGGGGTACTGGCGGTCGGTCTGGCCCTGGCCGCCGGCAACATGTTCGTCGCGCACCCGACGGTTGCAGCTACGGGCACCGGCCCGGGCCTCACGCCGGTAGATCCGCAAAAAGCCCAGAAAGACTGGGCTCACTACGGCAATACCGAGGGCGGCAGCCGCTTTGCTGCACTGGATCAGATCAACCGCCACAACGTCGACAAGTTGCAAGTGGCGTGGACCTATCACACCGCAGACGTCGCCGAGAGCGACGGTAACGGCGCCGAAGACCAGCTCACTCCACTGCAAATCGGCAACAAGGTGTTTATCTGCACCCCGCACAACAATCTGATTGCGCTGGATGCCGACACCGGCAAGGAACTCTGGAAAAACGCCATCAACGCCCAGTCAAAAGTCTGGCAACGTTGCCGTGGCATGGCCTATTTCGACGCGACTGCAGCAGTTGCCGAGTCGGGTAGTTCACCCGTTGCCGTAGGCCAGCCAGCGCCAGTTGCCAACTGCCAGCGCCGTTTGCTGACCAACACCATCGACGCTCGCCTGATCGCCGTGGATGCCGACACCGGCGAGTTCTGCCAGGGTTTTGGCAACAATGGTCAAGTGGATCTCAAGGCCGGTCTGGGCGATGTCCCGGACAGCTACTATCAGTTGTCCTCCGCACCGTTAATGGCAGGCACTACCGTGGTGGTTGGCGGTCGCGTGGCTGACAACGTGCAAGCCGACATGCCGGGCGGTGTGATCCGTGGTTTTGATGTGATCACCGGCGCCATGCGTTGGGCTTTCGACCCGGGCAACCCGCAGGATAAAAAGGCGCCGGCAGACGGCAACACCTATGTACGCAGCACGCCGAACAGCTGGGCGCCAATGTCTTACGACGCGGCCACCAACACGGTCTTCCTGCCCATGGGCAGTTCCTCCACCGACATCTATGGTGTCGAGCGCAGCAAGCTGGATCACACCTACGGTGCTTCGATCCTGGCCCTGGACGCCAACAATGGCGAGGAAAAGTGGGTCTTCCAGACGGTCCACAACGACCTCTGGGATTTCGATTTGCCGATGCAGCCGAGCCTGATCGACTTCACCAAGGACGGCAAAACCGTACCGGCGCTGGTCATCGGTACCAAGGCCGGGCAGATCTACGTGCTGGATCGTGCCACTGGCAAGCCGCTGACCAACGTTGAGGAAGTGCCGGTCAAGGCAGCGAACATCCCTAACGAGCCTTACTCGCCTACCCAGCCAAAATCGGTCGGCATGCCGCAGATTGGTGCCCAGCACCTGACCGAGTCGGACATGTGGGGGGCCACGCCTTACGACCAACTGTTGTGTCGTATCGATTTCAAATCGATGCGTTACGACGGTTTGTACACCGCGCCAGGCACCGACAAATCCCTGAGCTTCCCGGGCTCGCTGGGTGGCATGAACTGGGGCAGCATCTCCACTGACCCGGTGCATGGTTTCATCTTTGTGAACGATATGCGCCTGGGTCTGTGGATTCAGATGATCCCTTCGCAGAACAAGGGGCAGGCCACTTCCGGTGGCGAAGCGCTGAACACTGGCATGGGCGCCGTACCGCTCAAGGGCACGCCTTACGCGGTGAACAAGAACCGCTTCCTGTCGGTCGCCGGCATTCCTTGCCAGGCGCCGCCGTTCGGTACGCTGACAGCCATCGACATGAAGACCCAAACAATCGCCTGGCAAGTACCCGTGGGTACCGTTGAAGACACCGGACCTTTGGGTATTCGCATGCACTTGCCAATCAAGGTCGGTCTGCCGACGCTCGGCGGCACCCTGTCGACTCAAGGAGGCTTGATCTTTATTGCTGGCACTCAGGACTTCTACCTGCGTGCCTTCAACAGCGGCAACGGTGAGGAAATCTGGAAATCCCGCCTGCCGGTCGGCAGCCAGGGCGGCCCGATGACTTATGTGTCGCCAAAAACCGGCAAACAGTACATCGTCATCACCGCAGGTGGCGCTCGTCAGTCGACCGATCGTGGCGACTACGTAATGGCTTACGCGTTGCCGTAAGGCACTGCACTCACCCGCGCTCTTGCAGAGCCGGGCTGACTGTCATGCGCGGTGCCCAAGGGCACCGTGCTGCATTTGTATATTGATCCAGGCTACAGCAGGAAAATCCAGTGATTGCGGGCTGCTCGTTTCACTTGTTGCGATCTGATCAAAGGCCACATCCGTCTGGCCAATTGACCTACCCTCCCCCGTAAAGCTGACACAGGCCGTGCACTTGAACTTAAATGGGCACCCGCACGGCAGACGACGGCGTTAAGGTGGGTTAAATAATTTTGATGTTCGGCTTGATCGCAGATCACCAGGGTATGCCTGCACTGGGTGTCGACGTTACGTCGCAATGGCCGAAAACAGATTCCAATGGAGGAAAACATGAGTTGCGCGTTGGTCATAGAGGACGACAAGGTGACGGCACAAGTCATCATCGCTGAACTCGAACGTCACGGGTTCAGTTCAAAATGGGCCGCTACCGGACGGGACGGACTGGCCTCGGCGATTGCCGGTGGTTTTGACGCCATTACCCTGGATCGCATGCTTCCCGACTTCGATGGACTGACGATTGTCAGCACATTGCGCAGCCTTGGGATTCAGACGCCGGTGCTGATGATCAGTGCACTGTCCGACGTCGATGAGCGCGTTCAGGGGCTGCGAGCGGGCGGCGACGATTATCTGACCAAACCCTTTTCCGCTACCGAGATGGTTGCGCGACTTGACGCATTGCTTCGGCGCACCCATGCCGACGCCAGCCATCCGCAACTCAGTTGCGGGAACCTGCGACTGGACCTGGTCGAGCACAAGCTGACTCGAAATGGCGAACCCATCGGGCTGCTGCCCACCGAGTTCAAACTGCTCAACTACCTGATGCGCAGCGCCGGCCAGTTGGTCACCCGCACGATGTTGTTCGAAGAGGTCTGGGGGTATCGATTCGACCCTGGCACCAACATTATCGATGTCCACATTGGTCGGCTGCGCAAAAAGCTTGAAGGCGATGAAGGGACGCCCGTCATTCATACGATACGCGGTGCGGGTTATGTCCTTGCTGCCAAAAACTGAGCAATGGCGCTCCTCAGGTAGTCGTTTGATCGGGTTCTATGCCCTGTTTTTCGTGGCCTGGGGTGCGCTCTTTACCGGCGTGTTGTACTGGGAAATCTCCCACTACCTGGGAACCGTTGCAGAGCGAACATTACTGCAGCGCGCCCACTACTATCAAAAGATCGATGACGAAAAACTGGTGAATGAACTGGCGGCCAGTGAAGCCTTTTCAACCCCCGGAATCGATGCCTACGGGTTGTTCACCGCCGAGGGGCAGCACGTTGCCGGAGACCTGCTCAAACTGCGCTCCAGCCTGCCCGATGATGGCAAGGTTCATTATCTGGAACGTGGGCTGAGCATTGCGCTACCCAATAAAGAAACCCGCAGCAGTTATGCCTTGTTAGCACGACGCCCCGACGGGCACATGCTTATCCTGGCGCGTGACGGTGGTTCGATTTCTGCCGTGGGCGGGATTATCGAACAGGCCTTGATGTGGGGTTTTTCGTTGACGCTGATTCCCGGATTAATCGGCTGGCGCCTATTGCGGCGCCGGCCGTTGCGGCGTGTCAAACGTCTTCAGTTGTGTACGGAAAGTATCGTCTCAGGCAACCTGGCTGAGCGCCTCCCCCTCTCCGCTCGCCGTGATGAACTGGACATGCTGGCCAATGCCGTCAATACAATGCTCGACCATATCGAGCAATTGATGCACGAAGTCAAAAGTGTCTGCGACGGGGTTGCCCATGATTTGCGCACACCACTGACACGTCTGCGCGCCAGGCTTTATCAGCTCCAGCAACTGCCACTCGACCTTGATCACCAGCAGACATTGAACCAGGCCCTTGAAGAAAGTGAATCGATCATGGTGCGCTTTCAGGGCTTGCTTCGGGTCGCCGAACTCGACGATATCCGCCGACGCTCGGCATTTGCGCCGTTTCCGATCATGGCGCTGTTGCAACAGGCACATGAGTTTTATGAGCCTATGGCGCTGGACCGTTCGCAGACACTGTCCCTGCAAATCACCAGTGACTTGCCCAAATTGGTTGGGGACTCATCGCTGCTGTTTGAGGCGCTGGTCAACTTGCTGGATAACGCGATCAAGTTTACGCCGCAGGGCGGGCATATCACGTTGCGCGGCAGCATCGAGGATTCAACGGTTGTCATTGAAGTCGCCGACGATGGGGCCGGGATACCCGAGGCGGACCGCTCGCACGTCATTCGCAGGCTCTATCGAGGGGAGGCAAGCAGAATGCAGCCCGGACATGGCCTGGGCTTATCGTTGGTCGCGGCCATCGTCAAATTGCACGGCTATTCGCTGGATATTCAGCCTGCCGCGACGGGACGTGGCACCCGCGTGCTGATTCATTGCCCGATGGCCCCTGCCTGAATGTCGGGCTATTCGTACCGGAACATTAAATTAAACTTAACCCGGCTTAATTTGAGCGCCCCATGCCCGGGGGCTAGCGTGGCGCTACTTTCTGCTGCCCCAAGGCTACTTGCTTGTGAAATGCCTGTTGTTCCGATGTGTATTCACCCTGCTCTGCGCAACATCGCTTGTTGTGTTGGCCCACCCTGCTCTGGCTGACAACAACACCCGAGGCGCCATGATCCCTGCCGCACCGAAGCTCGGTGCCAAAGCCTGGATACTCATCGACGGCGCCACCGGTGCCGTTATCACCAGTCACAACAGCGATATGCGCCTGCCGCCGGCCAGCCTGACCAAAATGATGACGGCATTTGTCACCACGCGTGAAATCAAGGCCGGGCGTATCAAAGCGGATGGCATGGTCACTGTCAGCGAAAATGCCTGGCGTACCGGCGGTTCGCGCATGTTTCTTGACCCAGGCAGTTCCGTTTCGGTTCACGACTTGCTCAGCGGCGTGATCATCGACTCGGGTAATGACGCCAGCGTGGCGCTCGCCGAACATGTCGCCGGAAGCGAAGGCGTTTTCGTCGGCATGATGAACTCGACAGCTACGGCCTTGGGGATGCGCAACACACACTTCATGAACTCCACCGGCCTGCCTCAGCCAGACCATTACTCATCGGCCCGGGACATGGCGCTATTGGCGCGGGCGATCATCAACGAAGGCGCTGATACCTATGCGCTGTACGCCAGAAAACACTTCACCTGGAATGGCATACGGCAAGCCAACCGCAACCTTCTATTGTGGCGAGACGACAGCTTCGACGGACTGAAGACTGGCCATACCGAAGCGGCTGGCTATTGCATGGTAGCGTCGTCGCGTCGAGACGGGCGGCGTTTGATCAGTGTGATCTTTGGTGCAACCAGCACGCAAAAGCGCACCGCAGAAACTGAAAAACTCATGGGCTACGCCTTTCGTTTCTATGACACCCAAACCTACAAAAAAGCCGGGGAAGTACTCAAAACGGCTGCGCTCTGGAAAGGCGAGAAACGATCGATCGCTCTGGGCTTACTCGACGACATGACCCTCACCCTGCCCAAGAACAGACATCGAAAAATAGAGACACGCATCGAGATTGACGGGCCGCTGCAAGCGCCTATCGCCATGGGCACCGTCGTCGGGAAACTGGAGCTGTACGATGCCGGGCAACTGCTGGGGAGTCGTCCGTTGATCGCACTTGAGGACGCTGAGGCAGGCAGTTGGTGGAAACGCTGGTGGGATACGACGCACCTGTTCTTTACCCAGATGATTCGTGGCTGGTTCGATGACACTCAAACGGCCTGAGGGGCGCGGATTCCAGCGGACCGTACGGCCCGTGACGTGGGTGTTCTGTCGTTTGGATGAAGGATTGGTGTTAAATAGGCGCCAGCCTTAACCTTGTCGCGTAAAGCCGTGCAGCGAGAACCGATATGAATGCCCCTTCCAAGATAAATGACGCTCAACTGCAAATGGCGGTGACCGCATGATCGAAGTCACCGAAGTTTCCATTGCCCAACTGCGTGCTGCGCTGGAATCCGGCCAGACCACATCGGTTGAACTGGTGCAGGCCTATCTCGCCCGCATCGATGCCTACGACGGCGCCGACACCCCGACAGCGCTGAACGCCGTTGTCGTGCGCAATCGCGAAGCCCTCAACGAAGCACTGGCCAGCGACGCCCGCCGCGCCAAGGGCGAAACGCTGAGCCCGCTCGACGGTATTCCTTACACCGCCAAGGACAGTTATCTGGTCAAAGGCCTGACTGCAGCGTCCGGCAGCCCGGCGTTTGCCGATCTGGTCGCTTATCGCGATGCGTTCACCATTGAGCGCCTGCGCGGTGCCGGAGCGATTTGCCTGGGCAAGACCAACATGCCGCCGATGGCCAATGGCGGGATGCAACGGGGTGTCTACGGCCGTGCCGAAAGCCCTTATAACGCTGACTACCTGACTGCGCCGTTCGCCTCGGGTTCGTCCAATGGTGCCGGCACCGCCACGGCCGCGAGTTTCGCCGCGTTCGGTCTGGCCGAAGAAACCTGGTCGAGCGGTCGCGGCCCAGCGTCGAACAATGGCTTGTGTGCCTATACCCCGTCGCGCGGGGTGATCTCGGTGCGCGGTAACTGGCCGTTGACCCCGACCATGGACGTGGTCGTGCCGTACGCCCGCACCATGGCTGATCTGCTGGAAGTGCTCGACATCATCGTCGCCGAAGACCCCGACACCCGAGGCGACCTGTGGCGCCTGCAACCGTGGGTGCCGATCCCGAGCGTCAGTTCCGTGCGCCCCGTCGCTTACGCCGAACTGGCTGCCGACAGCGCCGCGCTGGCCGGCAAGCGTTTCGCCGTGCCGCGCATGTTCATCAACGCCGACCCTGATGCAGGCACCAGCGAAGCGCCGGGCATCGGTGGCCCGACCGGCCAGCGCATCAACACCCGTGCTTCGGTGATCGAGCTGTGGAAACAGGCGCGGCAGGCCCTCGAAGCGGCCGGTGCCGAAGTCATCGAAACCGATTTCCCGCTGGTCTCCAACTGTGAAGGTGACCGTCCCGGTGCGCCGACCGTGTTCACCCGTGGTCTGGTGTCGAAAGAGTTTCTTCATCATGAATTGTGGGATCTGAGCGCCTGGGCGTTCGACGATTTTCTGCAAGCCAACGGCGACCCTAAACTCAATCGTCTGGTCGACGTCGACGGGCCGAAGATCTTCCCGCACGACCCGGGCACCCTGCCCAACCGTGAGGGCGACCTGGCCGCAGGCATGGACGAATACGTGCGCATGGCCGAACGCGGCATCACGCCGTGGAACGAAATCCCGACCGTGCCCGATGGCCTGCGCGGCCTCGAACAGACCCGGCGCATCGACCTTGAAGACTGGATGGATAAACTGGGCCTCGACGCCGTGCTGTTTCCGACCGTTGCTGACGTCGGTCCGGCGGACTCGGACATCAATCCAGAATCGGCCGACATCGCCTGGAGCAATGGCGTCTGGGTCGCCAATGGCAACCTCGCGATCCGTCACCTGGGCGTGCCGACGGTCACCGTGCCCATGGGCGTGATGGCGGATATCGGCATGCCGGTCGGCCTGACCTTCGCCGGCCGTGCCTACGACGATTCGAGCCTGCTGCGTCTGGCGGCGGCGTTTGAGTCGACAGGCAGCAAAAGGATGATCCCGCCACGCACGCCACCGTTGTCGTAAGGTGATCGGCCCTGTGGGAGCGGGGTTGCTCGCTCCCACAGGGCCGTGTGGTGCCCTCAACTGAGCACATAAGCTCAATCCCCTCGCCCGTATTCCCTCGATCATCACGGCCACATTCCTGTTTGCTGGCTACTCATCATGATCGACTGCGCCCTCTCGCGTATCACCCTGCTCGCCTTGCTCTGTGGCCTGAACACAGCCCACGCCAGCGGTTTTTTTGACGATTCAAAGTCCGAAGTACTCAGTCGCAACTTCTACCTGAGCAATGACTATCGCTCGCCCTCGCCCTCCGAAAAGAACTATAAACAGGAATGGGCTCAAGGGTTTATCGGCACTTTCTCATCCGGCTTCACGGCCGGAACCGTCGGGTTTGGTATCGATGCGCATGCCTTTACCGGCCTGAAACTGGACGGCGGCAAGGGCCATTCCGGCACCGGGTTGTTGCCGGTCGACAGCGACGGCCGCAGCGAGAGCAACTATTCCAGCGCCGGCGGCGCCCTCAAGTTGAAGGCATCGCGCACCACCCTGGCGTTCGGCGAAATGACCGTGGAAACCCCAGTGTTCGACACCTCCGACAAACGTCTGCAACCGGAGTACGCCACGGGTTTTCTGCTCAACAGCCGGGAAATCGACAACGTTAACGTCCAGGCGGGGCATTTCACGGCGTTCAAGAATCAGGACAGTTCTTCCGGCAAAGGCGATTTTTACGGCTACGGCGCCAACACCGAGGCTGGCGGGATCAGCTTTCTCGGCGCCGACCTGTTCAACGACCGTCCTATCGGAGGCGCCCTGTACGCCTCTGAACTGACAGACACCTGGCATCAGTACTATGCCAACCTGCACTTCAAGCAATCAGGCGTGCTGCTCGACGCCAACCTCTACCACACCCGCGACACAGGCCAGGCGCTGGCCGGGTCAATCGACAACACCGCGTTCAGCCTCTCCGGCAAATACGCCTTCGGCGCGCACGCGGTGATGCTCGGCTGGCAAAAGATCAATGGCGACACACCGTTCGATTTCGTCGGCGGTGACTCGATCTACCTCGCCAACTCGATCAAATACGCCGATTTCAACGGCGCCAACGAACGCTCCTGGCAGGCGCGCTACGACCTGGACCTCGGCACCTTCGGGATTCCAGGCCTGAAGTTCATGACCCGCTACGTCAGCGGTAGCCACATTGACGGCACCCACGCGCCCAAGGGCGGCGCCTACAACCCGTTTGATCCTGACAGCGGCAGTTATCAGCCTCAGCAAGGCGATGGTGGCAAGCACTGGGAGCGCGATATCGATTTGAAGTACGTCGTGCAATCGGGCGCGGCGAAGGATTTGTCGGTGCAGGTATCGCATGTTTCACACCGGGCCAATGATGCCCAGGCCGGCGATGACATCGACCGGATCTACGTGGTGATCCAGTACCCACTGGGTTTCTAACCCACCGCCCATCCCGATTTGAAACGCTATCCCCTGTAGGAGTGAGCCTGCTCGCGATAGCGTCTTTTCAGCAACATTCATGCTGACTGATACACCGCAATCGCGAGCAGGCTCATTCCTACAAGTCGGAGTTTCAGCCAAACATCCGTATACGCAACACACCTCTCACGGCTAGCCAAATGCCATCACCTCCCTTATCCTGCGCACCCGCAAAAAACGCCAAGCCAGGAAGGCATTGATTGACCTCCTGTTTGCCGTCAATCAACACACGCAGATTCAGGGATGTACATGTTCCAGTTATTCAAACTCGGCGCGGCCATTGTGCTCGCGGCGACACTCAGCGGCTGCATTACCGAAAGCGCCTCGTGGGTCAGCGAACCCTTGCAACCCAAAGCCAACGAGCCGGTCAGCTACCTCGTCGGCTCAATCGGGCCGCAGTCAGTCAAATTCCCTGCCGCTGACAACCAGCGCATTTTTTTCCGCAAGCGCGGTTCTGAATATGGCGCCGCCGGTGTCTGGAAACTGGCCGGTGCCTACTCGACGCCTCAGGACATTCAGGACGGTGTCGGCGCAGCGAGTGTATTCGTGCTGCCCCTGAAACCGGGCGACTATGAGTTCTATGACTTCCAGTTCTTTTCCGCCCGCTACCAGCCTGGCCTCGGCACGGTTTTCACCTCGGCCGAGGCACGAGAGAAATTCAACCTGCCGATGCGCCTTGAGCCCGGCAAGGCCTATTACATCGGTGAATTCCGCTCGTTCTGCCTGACTGCCGGTTTGTGCGCGTTCCGCTGGAGCGACCAGAACGCCCGTGACGCCGTGGTCGCTCAGCGCATGACCCCGGGGCTGCCAACCCTGCAACCGCTGAAACTCGATCTGAAACGCGCCGAACCCTACATCTTTACCGGCCCCACTCCGGGTGTGGCCGTGGACGTCAAGCCATGAAAAAAATCATCGCCCTCACCACCGCCGCTCTGTTGACCGGCTGCACAGCAACCAACACCTTGCCTGAGCGCACCCTCGCCGACGGTCAAGATTATCTGGCACCGATCCACGTCATGGTCGATGACCCGATGAACTCCTCGACCCTGCGCAACCATCTGCGCCAGACCGGAGTGTTCCGCGAGATCCAGACCGGCACCGCCAAAGGTGACGAGTACAGCGTCCAGATCAAACTGAACATGCAACGCGAGTTTCCGCCGTTTCCGCTGGTGTTGCTCAGTTGCGCCACGTTGTTCACGCTGCCCTTATCCAAGGAATACAACACCGAGGCGCAGTTCTCCGTGTATCAAGGCGACAAGCGTCTGAAGCAATACAGCTACCGCAACACCACGCAGAAATACACTTGGCTGCTGGATCAGGGTGGTGAACTGGAAGGCCAGAACCTGAGCCGCATCGCCCGCGCGTTTGCCCAGGACGTCCAGCGTGATCGCCTGATCCCCGCTGACGGGGCTGCGCAATGATCCTCAATGTCATCAAGCCTACCGCCCTGCTCTTCGCCCTGCTGACGCTGGGGGGTTGCGCCAATACCCTGCAACCGCTCGACTACAAGACCAGCCAGGCCTACGTCCCGGTCACACTCGGGCTCGGACCGGCCTACAGCCGGATCGATGAACAACACCAACGCGAAACCATCAGTGCCCTGAAAAACACCGGTGCGTTTTCCATGCTCGACGGTGGCTACAGCCGCAACGGCTACAGCCTGCTGATCACCGAACCCCACGATGGCAAGGTCAACTGGCTGGCATTGATGAACGTCTTCACCCTGTTCACCTTTCCCATGCCTTACCACTACCAGGACAACTTGCGCGGCTCCGTCTTCAAGGACGGCGAACTGCTCAAGACCTACAACTACTCGCGCGAAGGCTGGAGCGTGATCACGTGGTACGTGCCGATTCCAGCGTTTGAAAACAAGCGGCAGATGCTTGATCAGTTGCTGGTGGAAATGGACAAGGACAAGGTGATTCCGTATCAGCCGTGAGGGGATGAATGCGGATTCAACTGGAACAACGCCCCCCCCTTTGGGAGCAAGCCTGCTCGCGAAAGTGCTGGGCTAGCCACTGAGATGTCGGCTGTTGAATCGCCTTCGCGAGCAGGCTCGCTGTCACAGCGCTATCAGGGATAGACCATTCCCCCACATCTTCGCCCGACTTTTCGCCTTTTAAACTGGAGTGTTTAAAAGAAACCTCAAGACACGTCTCCGAGGCTACAAATTCTTGCGCCATTGCCTACAGCTACGCCAGAATCCGCCGGCTTGTGCGTCTTGGGGTCGGGTTCTATTGTGGTGCGGTCGCTGACGAATCAGCGATCGGGTTTAGCGATCCGATACCTTACAGACGCTCAATCCCCAGTCTCAATTGCAGCATTGTCTATCTGCACTTGGCGTCATGGTGGCTGTGCGTGGGAGACCTTCGGGTCTACCCGGGGTTTCTGTGACCCGGATCGCTAACCCGCGTACAGCCGCCACCTTTACTTGTTTAGCGATGAGCCGTGGCGGCTAAATCAACCACGGAGTTTCGCCATGATCAAACCAACACCCAACCCACCCGAAACCGATCTCGCCTCCCCCTACGAATCCCTCGATTCCAAAAAACTCAACGACGCCGCCGAACGCGCCCTCGATCATTACCTCTGCCCACCCGGCTCGACCCCACCGCCGCGCAAAACCCGCCGGATGTACGCCGTTACCGCAGACTTCAAAAACGAGGAACTGCTGGCCGATGCCAGCGAAACCCTCGCCTCCGCCAGAACCATCGCCCATGACTTCGCCCACCTCATACCCGCGTCGCAGCGCAGGACACTGTTGGGGATCGCGCAATTGATCATGCTCGGGGAGCTGGCGGTGAATCGGGTGATGGATAATCTGGAATTGCCGCAGTAGCAGGGAACGATCAAAAACGGCTTTCGCGCGCAGGCTCGCTCCCACTCTGGACTGCGGATGTCCTGAGCAAAACTGGCGGAAGGCAGCCGGAGTCGAACCTGCCCGGGAACGGATGCCGTCCCCAACCGGGTTTGAAGCCCGGCCGCGCCACCGGGCGCGATTGCCTTCCTTTAACTCATTGGGCGCAGGCGTTGGCCAGCGCGTTGTCGGGGCGGATCTGGCGGGATTCGCCGAGGCGTCGGGTCAGGCCGACGCGGTCGAAATATTCCAGATACTGAATGCAGCGTTTGCGTCCCAAGCCTAGCGCATCGCGCAAGGTTGTCACCTGGATCTGCGGATTTTCCTTGGCCAATTCCAGCAACACATTCGCCATCTGCCGCAGCACCGTGTCACTGATAAACAGATCGCGCACCACTTGATGCATCAACCCCTGCCGCGCCAGTTTGCGCAACAGCAGACGTACCACCGCGTCCTCTTTCCCCACCGTCTTTGCCACATCGCGCACCCACGGCGGATCAAAGCCGGCTTGTTGAAACAGCGGCTGCAACTGCTGCGACAAGGCTTCGTCCTCGGCATTCAACTGCACCTGATGATCTGGCAGGTGCAGCCACGGCCCGCTCGCATTGATAGAACCCGCAGCGCGAAGTTCATCCAGCAGACTGATGAACGTAGACCGCTCCAGCGCCAACCCGCTGAAGCGGCGTAGACGATCCCGATCAGGGCCCATCTGATCGGGCTCCCGCTCATGGAACTGCGCCAGTTTTTCCAGCAGCGTAAATTTCAACTGCCCCCAGCGCTGTACATTGAACAGCACCGGGCCTTGGCGTGTGTCGATCAGGCGCACGTTCGTCGGTAATGACCAGCCTTCACGAGGGCGATTGAACTGGCGTTCCAGTCGCTGCGGATCGAGGCCGCCAGCACTGTGATCGAGCAAGACCGGCAACGCTTGTTCAAGGCTTTCACCACGCGCCAAGGCCTCAAGTTGCGCCAACCGTTCCGGACTGCGACGTTGTCGCGCCGGGGCTAACGGGTCAAGCACCAGGCCGCCACCGAGGGTGCGTTGCGCGCTCTGGTCACGCAGGATCAGGCGATCGCCCTTCACCGCGTGCACCGGCGCATTGATCAGCAGTTGCGCGAACATGTGCTCGCCGGGATTCAGGCGTGGGCCTTCGAGCAATGCGACGCGGGCGATCACGTCTTGTGTGCCGAGGTGCAGATGCACCGGATGGAAGTGTTCGAAGGTTCGTTCGCCGGGCAGCAATTGAAACTCGATATCCACCCGTTGCGTTGGCGCGTGCAACCATTCGCTCAGCAGCCATTGACCGCGATGGATCTGCTCCAGCGCCAAGCGCTCGCCACTGATATTCAACGCCACTCGTTGGCCGGCGCAGGCCTGTTCGGCGGGCTGATTCTGCGCGTGCAGGCCGCGAACCCGAACGGTTTTACCGAGAGGACCCAAAACTAATCGGTCCTCCACCGTGACCGCGCCCGACAACGCCGTCCCCGTGACCACAATCCCCGCCCCGGCGACACTGAACGCCCGATCAATCGCCAAGCGAAACCCACCCTCGCGACTGCGTTTCTGCACTTCACGTTGCGTCTGCAACAAAAGGCGCCGCAACGCATCGATACCCTGCCCGCTCACGCTCGACAAGGCCAGGATCGGCGCATCGGCAAACGGCCCGGCCCCCAGTAAATCCAGAATCTGCCGCTGAACCTCCTCCACCCTGCCCGCCTGGACCCGGTCACACTTGGTGATCGCCACCAACGCCCGGGGAATGCCGAGCAACTGGACAATCGCCAGATGCTCACGGGTTTGTGGCATCACGCCGTCGTCTGCTGCGACCACCAGCAACACCAGATCAATGCCCTGTGCCCCGGCGAGCATATTGTGGGTGAATTTCTCGTGGCCGGGGACGTCGATAAACCCGGTCAGCCCCGCGCCCGGTTCGAGTTCTGCGTAGAGATAACCAAGGTCGATGGTCATGCCGCGTTCGCGTTCCTGCGGGCGGCGGTCGCCGGTTTGTCCGGTCAGGGCTTGCAGCAGCGACGTCTTGCCGTGGTCGATGTGCCCCGCCGTGCCGACGATCACGGGTCGACCTGCAACTGCGGCAATTGCGCGAGCCATGCCGGTTCATCATCGAGTTGGCGCAGATCGAGCCACAGCGCATCGTCGTCGATACGACCGAGCACCGGGATCGGCAACGCTCGCAACGCCGCTTCCAGATTCAGCAGGCAGCGCCCGCGCAAACGCTTTGAAACCTGAGGACGGCAACACAGCGCCGCACTTGGTAAACGCGCCACCGGTTGGCTGCCGCTGCCGATCATGCCCAAGGCCTCGACTGCAATAACCTGCCAAACCGCCCCCAAGATTTCAGCCATCAAGGGCTGCAAGCGTGAGGCCTGGGCGAAGATGTCGGCTTGCGGTCGAGTCAACAACCGCAAGCTCGGCAGACGTTCGGCCAGCCGATCCGGATCGCGATACAACCCGAGCACCGCCTCCAGCGCCGCCAGGGTCAATTTATCCACCCGCAATGCGCGTTTCAGCGGGTTTTTCTTGATCTTCGCGATCAGCTCTTTGCGCCCAACGATCAACCCGGCCTGCGGGCCACCCAGCAATTTGTCGCCGCTGAAAGTGACGATATCCGCACCGTCCAACAACGCTTGGCGCACCGTCGGTTCTGCCGGCAAACCCCAGCGCGTCAGATCCAGCAGACTGCCGCTGCCCAGATCCTCCAGCAGCGGCAAATCATGCCGATGGGCCAACTCGGCCAGTTCAGCGGTCGGCACGCGAGCAGTAAATCCTTCGATGCTGTAGTTGCTCGCATGCACGCGCATGATCAAACCGCTGCGTGGGTTGATCGCCGCTTCGTAGTCGCGGGCGTGGGTACGATTGGTCGTGCCGACTTCATGCAGGCGCACGCCGGCGCGGGCCATGATGTCGGGGATGCGGAAGGCGCCGCCGATCTCGATCAGCTCGCCGCGCGAAATAATGCCTTCTTTGCGCGCGCCGAGGCTGTTGAGCGTCAGCAGCACCGCAGCGGCATTGTTGTTGACCACGGTGACGGCTTCGGCGCCGGTCAGTTCGCGGATCAGGCCTTCGATCAGATCGTCACGGTCGCCGCGTTTGCCGCTGGCCAGATCGAATTCCAGGTTGAGCGGGTACCGCGCGGCCATTTGCACGGCGTCAATGGCTTCCTCCGGCAACAGCGCCCGCCCCAGATTGGTGTGCAGCACCGTGCCGGTCAGGTTGAACACCCGTCGAACCTGGCTGCGCTGTTGCTGGGCCAGGCGTTCACCGACGCGGCCGGCGAGCACCTCGGGGCGGATTTCAATCGCCGACAATTGCCCGTTCAGCACGCTCGAACGCAGCTCATCGAGCAACTGCCGCAAACAGGCCAACAACGCCTCACGCCCATAACGTTGGGCCAGCGGCAGGCACGCCGGATGACGCAACACACCATCAACGGAAGGTAAACGCAGGGCACCGCTGGCAGACATCAGCCACTCCCGAAACAAAAGACCGTTGGGCGAGTGTAGACGCTGTGGTCATTCGTCTCCTGGCGCCAGCAACAGATTGGGTGCCAAACGCTGAAAGCCGTCCTGGGCCAGACGCATGTCCAGCAGCAGGCTGGCGAGATCCGCCGACAACGCTTCGGCGTCGGCGTCGTTTTCCAGATAGAGCAACTTCAGATAGGTGTTGCAACCGGGGCAGACTTCGGCGCGCAACGGTGCTTGATTGGCGGCGTGGCGATCGTCCTCAAGGCTCAGGTAGTCGAGGCCTTTGCTTTGCTCGCAGTACACACACTTGACCCGCACCACATGCCATTCGCAGGCGCACAGCGAACACGCCAGATAGCGCAAACCGTTGTGTTTTCCGCGATGGCGGATGACACCGGCCATTGCCGGCGACCCGCAGGCCGGGCATTGGCTGAGGCTGTCGCCAGGTTTGAGTTTCAGGCTCGGCGCACTGAGTAACCAGTGACTCCACGCCACCTGCAACGCCGCGCCGAGAAACGGCACCAGTTGCGCCGGCACTATCGAATACTGGCCACTGACCAAGGCAACGGCCCAACTGCGCAACTGGCCAGGGCTGGCAGCGCACAACGTGTCCACCGCATCAACGACAGCAAGCTGTTCAACCGGCTGATAGCGTTCTAATAAAGCGTCGAGATAAGCCTGCCAGCCCTCTTCGCGCACCAACGTATCGGCAGCGAACGGCGGCAAACCGTGTTGGTGACACGCCTCAATGCGCTGCGCATCGAATGGCGCCGTCAGCGGCGGATCGTCCATGACTTGTTGCTGAACCTGGCACAACCCGGCGATCAGGCGCAGATAATCGGCCAACGGATGCCCCTCGGCCAGTTGCTCCAGGCGCTGGGCGCGCAGGGAAAACAGGTTATGCGGTGGCAGGTACAGAAACGGCGGCGAACTGGCTGCCGCTTCGATTTCTCCGGGTTCGAGAATGGTTGGCAAAAGTCAGCCCTTTTTCGTCGCCGGTCGTTCCGGCGTCTCTTTATGAAGTTCATCGCGGGTGATGTCGCGATACCAGAGCTCGTGGTGTTTTTTCGCCCAGGCGCGGCTGACCCAGCCATGCATCATCGCGTCGATCGAGCCCTTGATCCACAGCCCGGCGTAGATGTGAATGATGATGCTCAGGATCAACACAAACCCGGCCAACGCATGCAACAGCATCGCCCAGCGGATCACGGTGATGCCGAAAAATGCGCTGAAATACGCCCGCCAGATCACCAGCCCGGTGAACAACAGCCCCAGCATGCACAGCAGTAAAGTCCAGAACAGCAGCTTCTGCCCGGCGTTGTACTTGCCCACCGGTGGCACGCTCTGTTCGTCGTTGACCAGCACCCGATCAATACGGCGCAGCCACTTCCCGTCATTGGCGATAAAGACGTTCGCGCGCCAGAAACGAAACACCAGCCCAAGGAACAACAGAAACATCAGCACGCCCATGAACGGGTGCAGAATCCGCGTCCACGGCCCGCCGCCGAACAGGTTGCTCAGCCAGAACATCGAGGGATGAAACAGCGCGAGCCCAGACAGCCCGGCCATGAAGAACAGGATCGCCACCAACCAGTGATTGGTGCGCTGGTTGGCGGTGTAACGCAGGATCGTCTTGTTGCTCATGGCCGGTCCTCCCCGCGTGGATCGAAGGTGTGTACCGCCGGATCAACGACATGCACCGAAGCATCGGGAGGTGCCGAATGCTCGTCTTCTTCGACGCGGTTCGGCCCGATTCGCACATAGTGGAAGAACCCTGC
This sequence comes from Pseudomonas sp. RA_15y_Pfl2_54, assembly GCF_963971015.1. Lineage (NCBI taxonomy): Bacteria > Pseudomonadati > Pseudomonadota > Gammaproteobacteria > Pseudomonadales > Pseudomonadaceae > Pseudomonas > Pseudomonas sp. RA_15y_Pfl2_54. The sequence goes on along the minus strand of NZ_CAXAPN010000023.1, from coordinate 62,902 downwards.
CAGCACCGCCGCGCCCATGGCCAGCAAGCCAAGGGGTTTGCTGATGCCTTTCCACAGGCCTACCAAAGGACTGATCGCCGGACTATCCGGCAGCCCCGCGTAGATGTTCGGCGTGTCGGCATGGTGCAGCACGTACATGACGTGGGTGCCGCCAACCCCTGACGGGTCATACAGGCCAGCGTTGTCAAAGCCACGACTCTTGAGATCGACGATGCGCTCGGCGGCGTGTTCCTTCATGTCTTCCTTGGTGCCGAAAACGATAGCGCCGGTCGGGCAGGTTTTCACGCAGGCCGGCTCCAGCCCTACTGCCACGCGGTCCGAACACAAGGTGCACTTGTAGGCCTTGTGATCCTTTTGCGAGATTCGCGGAACGTCGAACGGGCAACCGGTGATGCAATAACCACAACCGATGCAGTGATCCTGATCGAAATCGACGATGCCGTTGGCGTGCTTGATGATCGCACCTGGGCTGGGGCACGCCGCCAGGCAACCGGGCTCGGCGCAGTGCATGCAGCCGTCCTTGCGGATCAGCCATTCGAGGTTGCCGGCGTCGGTTTCGTGCTCGGTGAAACGCATCAACGTCCAGGTTTGTGCGCTCAAGTCCTGCGGATTGTCGTAGGTACCGTAGTTGTGACCAATATCGTCGCGCAGCTCGTTCCATTCCGAGCACGCGACCTGACAGGCCTTGCAGCCGATGCATTTGGTGGTGTCGATCAGCTTCGCCACCTCCTGCTGATGCCTCACCGACGGCGGCTGTGTGGTCGTGGCCGAGCGGGCAATGATGTCTTGGCTGGCCATTTATAGATTCTCCACTATAGCTTCTCCACGTTGACCAGGAATGACTTGGATTCCGGGGTCTGGGTGTTGCCATCGCCGAGGAACGGCACCAGGGTGTTGGTCAGGTATCCGTGCCGCGTCAGCCCGGTGAACCCCCAGTGAAGCGGGATGCCGATCTGGTGCACTACCTGGCCATTGACCTGCAACGGACGGATTCTTTTGGTCACCACAGCCACCGCTTCAATGAAGCCGCGCTTGCAACTGACCCGTACCCGATCACCGGCAGCGATGCCCTTCTCTTTCGCCAGCACTTCGCCGATCTCGACAAACTGCTCGGGCTGGGTAATCGCGTTCAACTTGCAGTGCTTGCTCCAGAAGTGGAAATGCTCGGTGAGCCGGTAACTGGTGCCCGCGTAGGGGAAGTCCTTGGCCTCGCCGAGGCTGTCCCAGACCGAATCAAAGATCCGCGCCGCCGGGTTGCTGGTAGCGTTCTTGTTCTGCGGGTGCAGCGGGTTGATGCCGATCGGCGTCTCGAACGGTTCGTAATGCTCGGGGAATGGCCCTTCGGTCATCTTGTCGACGGCGAAGAACCGCGCCACGCCCTCGGGGTTCATGATGAACGGGTTCATCCCGGCTTCTGGCGGTATGTCGGCCTTGTAGTCCGGCACATCGGTGCCGCCCCAGGTTTTGCCGTTCCACCACACCAAGCGCTTTTTCGGATCCCACGGCTTGCCCGCAACGTCCGCCGACGCGCGGTTGTAGAGAATCCGCCGGTTGGCCGGCCAGGCCCACGCCCAACCCAGATGCTGGTGCATGCCATAGGGGTCGGCATTGTCACGCCGGGCCATCTGGTTGCCGGCCTCGGTCCAACTGCCGGCGAAAATCCAGCAGCCGGACGCGGTGCTGCCATCGTCCTTGAGCTGGGCGAAACCGGCCAGTTGCGTATTGCCCTTGATCGTCGCGCCGCTGGCATCGTTGAAGTCTGTCGTGGCGTAGCCGTTTATCTCCTTGGCGATTTCCTCGGGGGAAGGTTCAGTGGCAATTTTGTAGGGCCAGGACAGTTTCAACAGCGGATCGGCGAAGGTGCCGCCGTTTGCCGCATAGCGCTGGCGCAGACGCAGGAACAACTCGCTCATGATCTGGACGTCCGTGCGCGCCTCGCCAGGTCCATCCGCCCCCTTCCAGTGCCATTGCAACCAACGACTGCTGTTGACCAGTGAGCCATCTTCTTCGGCAAAGCAGGTAGTCGGCAGGCGGATCACTTCGGTCTGGATGTCGGCGCTTTTCACATCGTTGTAAGGGCCGACGTTTTCCCAGAACTGCGAGGTTTCGGTGGCCAGCGGGTCCATCACCACCAACCATTTCAACTTGGCCAGTGCCGCCATCACCCGGTTCTTGTCCGGCAGCGCAGCGATCGGGTTGAACCCCTGGCACATGTAGCCGTTGACCTTGCCCAGACTCATCAGGTCGAACATCTTGAGGATGTCGTAATTGGGGATGTCGAGTTTCGGCAGGTAGTCGTAACACCACTGGTTCTCGGCGGTGGCATTGGCGCCGTACCAGGCCTTCATCAGGCTGACGTGGAACTTGCTGTAGTTCTGCCAGTAGGACAACTGCCCGGGGCGCAGCGGTTTTTGCGTGCGTTTGGTGATGTAGGCGCTGTAGTCCTGCTCGGCGTCCTGCGGCAGCGTCAGGTAGCCCGGCAGCAAGTTGGACAACAAGCCCAGATCCGTCAGGCCCTGAATATTGGAGTGTCCGCGCAAGGCATTGACGCCACCGCCCGGCATACCCACGTTGCCTAACAGAAGCTGCACCATTGCCGCACTGCGAATGATCTGCGAACCGGTCGAGTGCTGTGTCCAGCCCAGGGCGTAGAGAATCGTCATGGTCTTGCCGGGCTGGGCGCACGTAGCGATTTCGCCCCAGATTTTCTGCATCGCATCGACCGGCATGCCGCAAATCTGGCTCACCAGTTCGATGTTGTAGCGGCTGTAATGCTGCTTCATCAATTGATAGACGCAGCGCGGGTCCTGCAGCGTCGGGTCGATTTTGACGAAACCGTCCTCACCGATTTCATAGCCCCACCCGGACTTGTCGGTGTAACTGCGTTTGGCCGCATCGTAGCCACTGAAAATGCCATCTTCGAAGCCATACCCGGCTTTGACGATGAACGACACGTCGGTGTAGTTGCGCACGTATTCGTGCTGGATCTTGTCCTCGGTGAGCAGGTAATTGATCAACCCGCCCATGAAAGCAATGTCGGTGCCGGTGCGGATCGGCGCGTAATCATCGGCCACTGACGCGGTGCGGGTAAAACGCGGATCGACCACGATCAGCCGCGCAGCGTTGTGTGCTTTGGCTTCGGTCACCCATTTGAAGCCGCACGGATGCGCTTCTGCGGTGTTGCCGCCCATCACCAGAACCAGATTCGCGTTGGCGATATCGGTCCAGGTATTGGTCATGGCACCACGGCCGTACGTCGGGGCAAGACTTGCCACCGTCGGGCCGTGTCAGACACGCGCCTGGTTATCGAACCCCAGCATGCCGAGACTGCGGATGACCTTGTGCGTCATGTACCCCGCTTCGTTGGACGAAGCTGAAGCGGCAAGAAACCCGGTGGTAAGCCAGCGATTGACTGTTTCGCCTTTTTCATTCTGCTCGACGAAATTGGCGTCGCGGTCGGCTTTCATCAAATCGGCGATGCGATCGAGCGCTTGATCCCAACTGATCCGCGTCCACTCGCTGCTGCCCGGTTTGCGCGTTTGCGGGTACAGCAAGCGGCCCGGGCTGTGAATGAAGTCCAGCAGGCCCGCGCCTTTTGGACAGAGGGTGCCACGATTGACCGGATGGTCGGCGTCGCCCTCGATATGGATGATATTTTGCGCGACGTTCTTCGCAGCATCGCCCTGGCTGTACATGATCAAACCGCAACCGACCGAGCAATACGGGCAGGTGTTGCGGGTTTCATGGGTGTGGGCAAGCTTGAAGTGGCGCACCTGCTCGGCGAAGGCAAGCGTCGGGGCCATGCCCAACGCGCCAAGGCTTGAGCCTGCAAGGCCGATACCGGCGACCTTGAAGAACTGACGACGGCTGAGATCCATCGTGCACTCCTGATCAGGTGGAACCCGGTACTGGCGCCGGGTTGTATCTGGACAATCACGGTTGCGGCAGGATGACTGCCGGCTTTTTCACTGTAGACAAAGACCCTGTCACCTGCGTGAAAACCGACCGTCGGCCGTTTGTCGAGCGATCTCATGGCTTCATCCAGAGCCTCGCGGGCGCTGGCTTGCCAACGATAGCGGTTTGTCACACACCCTCAATATTGACTGTGCCGACGCCATCGCGGGCCAGCCAACTCCCACCGGGATCGTGTTGGGCTTAGAATGGCCGACAGAATTAACCCCGCCTTCACGAGACCGCGCATGACTTTTGACTTTGATCAGGTATTCGACCGCCACAACACCGGCAGCACCAAGTGGAGCCGCTATGCAGCCGACGTGTTGCCTATGTGGGTCGCTGATATGGATTTCGCCGCGCCACCGGTTGTCATCGAGGCCCTGCAGCAGCGCTTGCTGCATCCGCTGGTGGGTTACAGCGTGGCCCAGGACAACCTGCGCGAAGCCATCGTTGCCGACCTCTGGAACAAGTTCGCCTGGCAGGTCAAACCACAAGAGCTGATCTTCCTGCCGGGCGTTGAGTCGGGCTTCAACATGGCGCTCAAAGCCCTGGTTCAGTCTCAGCAGAACGTCGTGGTCCAAGTGCCGAACTATCCACCGCTGCGTCACGCGCCGGGGCATTGGGGCTTGAACAAGGTTGAGCTGCAATTCACGCCGCAGGCCGACGGCACCTACGCCACACCACTGGATAGCCTGCGTGATTCGCTGAACGGCGGCGGCGCCCTACTGTTGAGCAACCCGCACAACCCGATCGGCAAAGTGTTTGGCCGCGAAGAGCTGCAAGCAGTGGCGGACATCTGTGTTGCGCAGGACGCCTGGATCATCTCCGATGAAATCCACGCCGAACTGTGCTTCGACGGTCGCGTCCACATTCCGACTGCGTCCCTGAGCCCGCAAATCGCTCAGCGCACCATCACCCTGATGTCCGCGAGCAAGGCTTACAACATTGCCGGCCTGAAAACCTCGTTCATGATCATTCAGGACGCCGCGCTGCGTGAACGCGTCAACCACGCCCGTTGCGGCATGGTCGACAGCGTCAATCCGCTGGGCATGGAAGCGACTCGCGTGGCCTACAGCGAAGCCGGCCCATGGCTCGCCGAGATGAAAACCTACCTGCAGGCCAACCGGGATTATCTGGTTGAAGCGGTGCGCAGCCGCTTGCCGGGCGTGACCATGAATGTGCCGCAGGGCACTTATCTGGCCTGGCTCGATTGCTCGGCGCTGGATCTGGCCAACCCGCAGCAGTTTTTCCTTGAGCAGGCCAAGGTAGGTTTGAGCGCCGGTCTGGATTTTGGCGATCAGAGCCAACAGTTCGTACGCCTGAACTTTGGCTGCCCGCGCTCCATGCTCGAAGAAGGTATTACGCGCATGGAGCGGGCACTGGCCAACCGCTGAATCTGAAAGCATCGCGAACCTGCTGCACGGCATCAGCGCACAACCGATCCTTGCCGGCCCTGAACAACGCAAAAACCAAAAACCCGAAAGCCTTCAGCAAAAAAATGGATCTCTCGCGGATTCTCAGTGGTCACAACCTTAACCCCTCGCTGGGAGTCACCGGCGGGGCCCGGCACGTTCGGTTCCCGTGTGGCGAAAGGCCTATGACAAGGAACCCCGAAGATTAAGGTTACGGTCATGAAAGAATGCTCGACTCCTGCGCAAATCAAGGCATGCAGGGCTTTGGCCCTGGAACGCAATCGTCAATTGTTCGAACAAGCGCAAGCGCTGAATCGAGCGGCGCATGAATTGCTCGAAGCCGGGCAACTGGATTTCGAACAGTTTGAGCACTACCGGGCCTTGCGCCGAAAAGCCGATGTGAAGTTCGCCGATGCCATTGAGCACCTGTGCGTATTGAATGAAGATTTCCCGCCGATTCCGATGTCAGTGCAGAACTCGCAGGGGTTGCGTCGCCAGCTTGAGGCCAGTTGATGATCAAACGCCCCAGAAAAGCCCGGCCTTCGTCGCCGGGCTTTTCTTTGATCAGCTTCCCGGATTGGTGAACTGTATGTACACCGAATAACTGCCCAGCAGCACCCAAAACGTCGCAAAGATCCACGGCGTGCGCAGGGAAAACAGCAACGACTTGCGATAGCCCTTATGACTCGACTCCATTTCGCTGAACAGCGGTGACTCGTCATAGGCCAAGCCCATCAGCGGCTCGCTGAGCAGCAAATGGCTTTGTTTGAAGTGCCAGTGGTCGATGATCTCGTATGCCGCACGAATTCCCGGCCAGGCGTTGAGCGAACTGAGCAGCCCGAGTAGCGCCAGAAACGCCGGCACCACCAAGGTAAACAACTTGCCCCACTCTGGGTTGAGGTTGGACATGCACGATGCAAAGGCAATCACCAGAAACGACTGTGCGGCCAGATAAGCGTCGGTGCGATTGGCGAGAATGCTGGTTTCGTACTGGATCTCCCGGCGATAGAAATCCAGCCGTTCCTTGGGCGAGCCGAACATCTTGGCGTCATGTTCGGTCAGGGTTTCTTCAGCGGTTGGCTGGGTCAATATGCGAGACAAGGGACGCACGCTCCGGAGCGGGGGGAACCGTTTAGAAGCATCGCGTTACGCACTAGTTCAGCCGGATTTACCGGGGCGTCATTCAATCCGGTTGCACAGGCGCTTCGTTATGGATGGCCCACCAGCGTGGCAACAACTGTTTGATCCGACGCTCGGCAAAGCGGTCGTCGATCAGCATCACCACGCCGCGATCCTCGCGGGTGCGGATCACGCGTCCGGCCGCCTGGACGACTTTCTGCACGCCAGGAAACAGGTAGGTGTAGTCGTAGCCGGCACCGAAAATCGCCGCCATGCGCCGTTTCAACTGTTCATTGACCGGATTGAGTTGCGCCAGTCCCAGCGTGGCGATGAACGCGCCGATCAGGCGCGCGCCCGGCAAGTCGATACCCTCGCCGAAGGCCCCGCCCAAGACCGCAAAGCCAACGCCCTGACTCTCGGCGGTGAACTGGTCGAGAAAGGCCTGCCGCGCCCCTTCGACCATGCCTCGCGACTGCTGCCACAGGGTGATGGTTGGGTGCCGTTCGGCCAGTAACGTTGCCACCTGTTGCAGGTAATCGAAACTGCTGAAGAACGCCAGATAGTTGCCCGGGCGCTCGCTGAACTGCCGGGCGATCAGTTCGACAATCGGCTCCAGCGATGCCTGGCGATGATTGAAGCGTGTCGAAATCCGGCTGATGACCTGCACCTGCAATTGCTCGGCGCTGAACGGCGACTCGACGTCAATCCAAACGGTGTCGGCCGGCGTGCCGAGCAAATCGGCGTAATAGTGACGCGGGCTCAGCGTGGCGGAAAACAGCACGCAGCTACGCGCCGCTTTGAGGCGCGGGCCAATGAACGCCGCCGGCACTACGTTGCGCAGGCACAGTTGCGATAGCGGGCGTTTACGGTCGAGGTCGCGCTTGCTGATGTCGAACAGGAAATGCGCGTCGTACAGTTCCGCCACCCGGGCAAATTGCAGCAAATCGAAGTAGAAGTTCTGCAATCCGCTGTCGAGCCCTTGCGGGTGATCATTGAGGTAGTCGCCAATGGCTGCGCTACACAGGGCGATCGCCTGCAGGAGTTTTTCCGGAGCCTTGTCATAGGCCTGATACGGCGCCAGTTGCGGCGCCTGCAACGCATTCCACTCACGGTTGACCCGTTGCAGGGAGTTTTTCAGCGCTTGGGGGGCTGTTTTGCGAACGCTGCCCAGCGTGGCTTGATCGAGACTGGCGCTGTACATCTGCCGACCGCGCTCAACGAGGTTGTGTGCTTCGTCCGCCAGGACCGCCACCTTCCATTGATTGAGCTGAGCGAGGCCGAACAGCAACGCGCTGAAATCGAAGTAATAGTTGTAGTCGGCGATCACCACGTCCGCCCAACGGGCCATTTCCTGGCTCAGGTAATACGGACACACCGAATGCTGTGCAGCGACTTCACGCATCGCCGCTTGATCGAGCCGGCGGATTCGACTGGCCGCTTCACGGGCGGCCGGCAGGCGATCATAAAAGCCCTGGGCCAACGGACAGGACTCGCCGTGACAGGCCTTGTCCGGGTGTTCGCAGGCCTTGTCCCGAGCCACCATCTCCAGCACGCGCAAGGGCAAGGTGGCCGATTGATCGAACAACACCTGACTGGCATCCAGCGCCAGTTTGCGCCCCGGTGTCTTGGCGGTCAGAAAGAACACTTTGTCCAGTTGCTGCGGTGCCAACGCCTTGAGCATCGGGAACAGCGTACCGAGGGTTTTGCCGATGCCGGTGGGCGCTTGCGCCATCAGACAACGGCCCGTGCTGACAGCCTTGAATACCGATTCCGCCAGATGGCGTTGCCCCGGACGAAAATCCGCATGGGGAAACACCAATTGCTGTGCAGCCAGATTACGCGCCTGGCGATGCACCATTTCCCGTTCGGCCCAATGCAGGAACAAAGCGCATTGCTGCTCGAAGAAAACCTGCAAGGTCTGGGCGCTGAACGCTTCCACCAGACAGGTTTCCTTTTCGCTGACGATGTCGAAATACACCAGCGCCAGATTGATCTGCTCAAGTTGCAGTTTGCAGCACATCAGCCACCCGTAGACCTTCGCCTGCGCCCAGTGCAACTGGCGGTGATTGGCCGGTTGTTTGCTCAGATCGCCGCGGTAGGTTTTGACTTCTTCGAGGCAGTTTTGCGCCGGGTCGTAGCCATCCGCCCTGCCCTTGACCTTCAACTGGCGGAACTCACCTTCCAGTGCCACTTCGCTTTGATAGGTGTCGCTGCGCCTGGACGCGACGGTGCGATGGCCGGCCATGCCTTCCAGTGCCGTCGGTGACGGCGTGAAGCGCAGGTCGAGGTCGCCGGTCTTGGCGGTAAACTCACACAGCGCGCGCACCGCAACGCTGTAGCTCAAGCGCTCTGCTCCGCCCATTGCACGTAACACACCGCGACCGGCATCTGGTGTTGGTGGCAAAACTCCAGCCAGCGCAGTTGGTTGTCCTGCAAGCGGTCGCCAGGACCTTTGACTTCGATCATTCGATAGGTTTTGTGCTGCGGCCAGAACTGGATCAGGTCCGGCATGCCGGTACGGTTGGCCTTGATGTCGAGCAGCAAACGCTGGAACCAGTGTTTGAGGTGTTCGGCGGGCAGACAGGCCAGCGCTTGCTCCAGCAGTTCTTCATTCAATGCACCCCAGAACACGAACGGCGACTGTATGCCCCACTTGGCGACAAAGCGCTCGCGGATGGTGGCGGCATAACGGCCATCCTCCAGCTCAGCGAGGCAGGCTTGAAACACGTCGGCGCGGCGTTGCGAGAAGTCTTCATTGAGCAGGTCCACCGGCCCGCGCTGAAACGGGTGAAAGAACGCCCCCGGCAACGGTGCGAATATCGCCGGCCAGCAGAGCAACCCGAACAATGAGTTGATCAGGCTGTTTTCAACGTAATGCACCGGGCCCTCTTCGTCATGCAAGTGCGCCTGCACGTAATACTCCACCGACAGCGCGGGATCGCTGCGCGGCAAGTGCAGATCCAGACGCTCCACCGGTTTTGTCATCGCACGTTTGAGCGGCGGACCACCGAGTTTGCGCCGCAAGCGCGGCAAAATCCGTTGCAGGCCTTGCTGCTCGGCAGCGCTTTCGGGGGTTTGTTCGGCGAGCGTGGCCAGTTCCAGCGCCCGGCCGTATTCGCTGCGGCGTTCCAGCACGCGGATCATCCGCAAGCGAGCACCGGGATAGGCGCAATCGCGATAGACAGTCAGGGCCAAAGCAAACTCGCTGATGCGTTCGCAGTATTGGGCGATCTGGAACAACACCTTGGCGCGTCGCCGTTGCAGCCAGGGGTTGTCGAAGTGCAAGGCGCTGACCTGCCCGACAATGGTTTCCAGTGGCTCACCGGCCTCGAAGCGCAATTGGCAGTGGTGCAGAAACAGACACGCGTCGACGTCCTCACGGCTGCGCAGACCACGGGAATCGGCGCAGAACTCGACTTTTTCGTAGGTAAAGATGCCGAGGTCAGCCAACACGAATTCGGACCAGTCCTGATACAGGTTGCCGAAAAACATCAGTCGCAAGCGATCGCACAGGTCCATGATGGTCAGGCTGAACAAGCGCTCAGCCAGCAGAGGCGCCCAGTCGCGCAGGCTTCTGGCTTCGGGGAACTGCTCGGCGAGCAGCGCCAGCCAGTCCTCCTTGCGCCCCTTGGGTTGCTCGATAAAGGCGCCGAACGCTTGCACAATCTCGGCTTTGAGCAACACATCAAACAGTTCTGCCATCGCCAACGGCGCGTGTTCGTCGAGCCAGCCGCAAGCCAGCAACGGTTGCGCCGCACAGGCGATATCGCCGATTTCCGCGTAACTGAGCTTGCCGGCACGAAAATGCACGCCCTTGCGCATGACCATCCGCACCAGCAAGCCCTGCGACGCGCGAGGCAACGTTTTGAAGTCGCCGATAAATGCGTGCTCCGCTTCGCTCAATACATCGGCATAACGAAGCTCAAGCCAATCAAGCACTTGCCGGAAGTTGTTGAGGTAATAGAACGGATCATCAAGGGGATTGGCAGTCACGGGAATTCAGGGCCATGGAGGACGAATACTGGTTATGCGTACAGATAACAGCTCTGCCCCACCCGGCGCAAACGGAAAAAGATAAATGGCATTTTTAACCGGCCAATAGAACTTTTCCCGGCGCGATGGCACCAACCGCCTAGGACTCCGACATTGCTCGGTATCACGCGAAATGAGGCATTTGAGGTGGATATGAATATCAAGACACTGGGCATCCCCCTGGCGGTAGCGGCCCTGCTGACCTTGGGCGGTTGCTCGACCCAGACCGTGGTCACCCTGCAAAACGGCACTCAGTACCTGACCAAGGACATGCCGAAAACCGAAACCAGGGATGGCTTCTACGAGTTCGAGGATATTTCCGGTGCGAAAGTCAAAGTACGCGCTGATGAAGTGGCCACGGTGCGCAAGGAAGACTGACCGTTGCGGGCGGAGCTGCCGTTGCGGCAGCTCCTGAAGGCCATTTACTCAGATATCGTCATTCCAGGAATGCTGTTATCGCAACGCATGTAAGTCCCGCCACGCCGGGCGACTTCCCTCTGTAAGCGCTGGCACCGTTCAAGCTCCTGCTGGACCATGCGATCGATGCTCAGATTGCCGGTGGTTTGCGGTTGTTTCCCGTCCCCCAGGCGGATAGTCACGAACGGTTGTTCGGGCTGAATCTGAAAGCGGCTTTTCTCTTCGACGGGTTCCACCACCTCGGTTTTAGCCGGGCCAGGCAGTTGATCGTCGGTTATTCCATAACGGCTCAGGATCGAGCTTTGAGGCAGATCGGCCCAGGCATTGGCCGAACTCAGCGCCAGCCCCACAAACCCGACATACCTCTTGAAACCTCTCACGTTTGAATCTCCTGTACTCAATGGCTGCCTGTACATGACGTGCGCGCACGCCCAGGCTTTAGTGCCGATTCCTGTTACTGCAGGGGTTGAGAGTCAGGTAGTGGCCAATGAGTCACTTTTTACCGCCGCGCTATCGAACTTCGCGAACAAGCCCGCCCCACAGGGAACCTGTGAGCGACACAGATCCAGGGTAGTAGCGGGCTTGCTCGCGAAGGGGCCCTTACAGCCCCCCCACCAACATCAAGCGATCACAATCGCGTCGCCACTCAAGCTATTGAGCGAGACCCCGACCAACGTTACCGAATCACTGCCAAACGTCAGCAGCGTGTCCTGCCCCACCGATGAGGCATGAGCGCGGAAGTCTTCGTTGGGCAAAACACCCTGTACGCCGAAGAACACCAGCTTGTCGTTCGACGTAAAACCCACCACCCGATCCTGGCCGAACGCGCCGTTGAATACGAACGTATCGGCCCCGCCACCCGATTCCATCAAGTCATTACCGGCGCCGCCGACAAATACGTCATTGCCCGCGCCGCCGATCAAATGGTCGTTGCCATCCAGGCCAAACAACCAGTCACCACCGGCATGTGCTTTAAGCGTGTCAGCGCCATATGTGCCCTTCACACTGGATTCGTACGCCGTGACATTGTTGCCGACCTTCAGTCCGCCGGCCGTGACGCTGTGGGTCACATCATCCTTGAACAGGCCCCAGAGGAAACCTGGCTCCCTGGTGACGATGCTGCCGATGTCGCGGGTCAGGCTGATCCCGCCATTGGCATCGCGAATGTACAGATTGCCCGCACCATCATTGGCGAAGTCGAACTTGCTCACCGATTGCTGCAGATCCAGGGTATTGCTGCCCTGTCCGCCAAGGATGATGTTGTAGCCGCCGCTGTCGCGGAAAGTGTCGTTGCCGGCGCGGCCCTCCAGATAGTCATTGCCACTGCCGCCCTGGATCAGATCGTTGCTGTCGCTGCCGATGATGAACGTGCTGCCCTTGTGGGTTTCGGCGTTGCGATTGAGGTCCTGCACCCAGGTATTGGCCCGCGCGGGGTCCGACAGGTTGGCGACGATGATCGTCGAGTCCTTGCTGGTCAGGTCGTAGAACTTCGACTCGATGACCCGATTCATCCCGTCGCCATAGGCGGTGGGCAGGTGCGAGATCCAGGTTGGGATGTTGAGGATCGAGTACGGCAGCACATTCCATGCGTTCGAAGCGTAGTGGTCGTTGAAGCTGACGATGTTGTCGGTGGCCGACTCCTTGGGCGCATCGTGCACGCCGACCGAAGCGCCGGTGAACGTCGAGCCGTCGAGCGCGCGAAACACCGGGTCGTTCTCGTAGCCGACGTTGAGCACCTTGTCAGTGCTGCTTTGGGTCGGCGAGGCGTAGGCGATGTAGTTGGAATCGGCGAAGAACCCGCCCCACTTGCCGCTGCTCAAGTCCGCCATGCTGTTGACCGCGAGGCCACCGAGGCTGTGGCCGCTGACCAGCACGTCCTTGCCGCTGAGGCCGTTGGCCTTGGCGAACGCCACCACGTCATTGAGCAGATTGCCGAAGGCTTCGCCGACGTAGTTCTTGGCGTAATCCTTGGGGCCGAACGCCGCGAGCAGGTCATTGATCACGTCGCCGATCGAGTCACCGATGAGGATTTCCCGCGGGCCACTGGTGCCGCGAAAGGCAATGCCCAGTTCGGTGAGATGACCTTGTGCGTCGTATTTGCCGAGGATTTCGACTTGAGCGCTGGTGTAACCGGCCTTCTCGCCAAAGAAGGTTCCGCGCGCGTCGGTCTTGCCGTCGTAACCCAATTGCGAGGCAGTGATCGGCGTCCAGCCCGCCTTCTTCACCGCATCAAGCGCGAGTTTTTCCGAGTCGGGATTCCACGGAACACCGGGGATCACCCCTTGTGAATCGGTGCCACCAATCAGCGCGGTAACCAGCGTGGCCGGCAGGCCGAGACCGAAGCCGTTGTGCTGGTACCCGGCGGCAAAGCCGTTATCGAGGTTGTGGTAGGAATACAGCGTGATGGCCATGGCGTCGCTGAACAACGCCTTGGAATCGGCTGTACCGAAGTTTTTGTAGTCATACACACCCATTGCCATTGCCTCTCTTCTTGTTGGAATTGTTCAGAGATAGCTCACAGCCAGGGCTCCCCACGCGGGACGCCCCGGAGCATTTCAACACATCGTGCACATCGCTCTATGCGAGCAGGATCTAAGCGAACACGAACGCCGAGTCCGACAGGTTAGCCACTCCAACCCCGATCAGGGTCACGGCATAGTCGCCAATCTTCAGCACGGTATCGTTGCCAGCCTGCGCGACATGTTGCTTGTAGTCGTAGCCCTGGCCCGCACCTTCGACGCCCATGAACACCAGTTTGTCGTTGCCCTGATACCCGTTGATGGCATCAAAACCGAACGCGCCGCTGAACAGGAAGGTGTTGTTGCCACCCACCGCGGTCATCACGTCGTTACCGGCGCCGCCCACGAACGTCACATGGCCCTTGTCGCTGATCAGTTGGTCGTCACCTCCCAGACCGAACAGCCAGTCACCGTCGGCCGTCGCGTGCAGCGCATTGCCGTATGCATCGCCGTTGAGTGAATGGTTGTACTGCGTGAGTTCGCTGCCATGAGTCAGCCCCTTGGCGGTGACGCCCCAGGTGATGTCCTTGCTGCCCCACCATGACCCCGCCTCCTTGCTCACCAGCGCGCCAATGTCGCGAGTCATGCTGATGCCGCCGTAGGCGTCGCGAACGTACAGCGTGCCGTCACCGTCGTTGGCGAAGCTGAAGTTCTGCAACGGTTTGTGCAGCTCAAAGGTGTTGTGGCCCTGGCCGCCGAGCAGGATGTTGAAGCCGCCATCATCCCGAAAACGGTCATCACCGCCCAAGCCTTCGAGGAAGTCGTTGCCCGCCCCGCCCTTGAGCCAGTCATTGCTGTTTGTGCCGATGATGAAGGTGCTGCCAGTGTGCGGTTCGCCGCTGCGCCCCAAGTCTTCGACCCAGGTGTTACCCCGGGATGACGCCTCCAGGTTGGAGACGATGATGGTCGAGTCCTTGCTGGTCAGGTTGTAGAACGTTGAGCCAATGACCCGATTCAAACCATCGGCATACCCCAGCGAACCATGCGCCGACCAGCTCAGCGGATTGATGATGCTGAACGGCACCAGGTTCTGTGCGGTAGACGCGTAGTTGTCGTTGAAGTTGACGATATTGTCGGTGGTCGAATCATGCGGCTTGTCGTGTTTGCCCATCGAGGCGCTGCTGAACGTGGTGCCGTCGAGCACGCGGAACACCGGATCGTTCTCGTAGCCGATGTTCAGCACGTGGGTACCGGTGCTGCTCTGGGTGGGCGAAGCGAAGGCGATGTAGTTGGCATCCTTGAAAAAACCGCCCCAGTGACTGGCGCTCAGATCCGCGACGCTGTTGACGCCCAGGCCGCCAAGGCTGTGGCCGCTGATCAGCACGTCTTTGGCGGCGATGCCGTGAGCAATGGCAAACGTTGCGACAGCCTTGAGCAGGTTGTCGAACGCATTTTTGGCGTAGTTGCTCGCGTAATCCGACGGCCCGACGGCGGCCAGCAGGTTGTTTTTCAAGTCCCCGAAGGTGTCGCTGTAACCCAGCCCACCGGTGCCACGAAAGGCAATGCCGATACCAATCAACTGGCCGGCGGCGTCGTATTTGCCGAGCACTTCGGCCTCGGCGCTGGTGAAGCCGTCCTTCTCGCCGAAGAACGTTCCCTGCGCGCCGACGTTGCCCTGATAACCCAGCGCCGTCGCCGTGACCGGCCTCCAACCGGTCGCCGGCAATGGCTGCCCCGTCGGCGTGTAGGCGTACAGCGTCAGTGCGATGGCATCGCTGTACAACGCTTTGCCATCGGCATTTTTGTAATCAAACAGTCCCATGTTGTGCTCCCTCTTTCAAATCAGAACTGCCAGTCCAGAGTCAGGCCAACACCGTGGTCTTTCTCATGGGAACCGATCAGCCCGTTGTAATCCAGGTTGACCCGCACATCGCGATTGAGCGCCAGACCGGCACGCACGCCGACCACAGCAGCATCACGGTCCATCGACACACTCTGCACCTTGAACGCACTGTTGCCGTTGGCGAAGGCCAGGTGACTCTCGGCATCAACGCTGCTCAGGTTGTGTTGCCAGCCCAGGCTCGCACCCAGTTCCAACTGGTGCTTGTCCGACAGGGCAAACGTGCGTTTGGCCCGTACACCGAGGGTCGACAGCACTGCATCACGATTGTCTTCGCCGCCCTTCAGTGCGGTGGCGTCACCCTTCTCGGTGAAGCTGTCGCTGTTGAGGTGCACGTAAGCCAGATTGGCGAACGGTTCCAGGTTCATCGGTTGCAGACGCAGATCGTAAGCCGCCTCTGTGAACAATTGCGCAGTGCTCGCATCGCGTTTGACCTTCTGCTTGCCGCTGACATCGCCCAATTGGAGGTCACGTTTCACATCGATGCGATGCCAGCTATACGCACCGCCAACGGTCAGGCGCAGCGCATCGATTTCATGGCCCAGATAGGCACCCAAGTGATAGCTGTCGACCGACGCCGAGGAATGCGTGCCACTGCCCATGTTCAACGAGCTGTCGCTATAACCGGTCACGAAGCCCAGACGGGTATCTTCAGTTATCAAGCCGTCAACGCCGGCCAGCAAGCCGCCGATGGAGGTGGTGCTGTCAGCATTTTTGTACCCGCCGTCACTGCTCCCCCAGGAACCCAGCACCTTGACCCAAGCGTTGCTGCGATCGTCGGTGGGGGCATTGGCATTGAACAGGTCACGTTCGCGCAGACGTTCACCCACGGCATCGCGCAGGTAACGGCTGTCGTTGATCAACAGGGTACCAATGGCCGGGTGAATCTCACCGGACAACTGCTGGAACGCTTGCTGCGCCGATGCCGCGTTTGTTGACAACAACAGCGTTTCGAACAGGGCATTGCCCGCGCCCAAACGCTCGGCAGCGGCACCGACGGCGCGCTGGTTCGGCGTCAGCCCCACGCTGGCGAACGATGCGTCGTTACGCCCCACCGCCAGTTGAATGCCACCTGCCGAGTAATCGAGGGTGCCACCGAGGAACGCGTAGTCCGGCAGCACCTGCCCGAAGCGTCCTTCAATACCGCCCGCCGCTTGCAGGATGTTGTATTGGGTGCCCAGCAGGCTTTTCACTTGGCCGGTGGTCAGCAGTGTCGGGCTGTTTTCCAGCGACATGCTCACCGTCGCCCCTTCGATCACAGCCTTGCCGGTCGCAATGATCTGGTCACTGCTGGTTGGCGATAACTCCACCGCGTAGGTCGAGCCCGGCGCGAAGGTCACATCCCCCGCCACATTCAGGGTGCCGATAGAGTTGCCCGGAGCGACCGTACCGCCGCTTTTCACCGACAGCGCGCCGATGTGGCCGTTACCGCCGAGGATACCGCCGTCATTCACGGTGACCGCCGATTGCAGCGACCCGTTGATGGCCAGGCGCCCCTGATTGACCAGGGTCGGGCCGCTGTAGGTGTTGTTGCCGGTCAGCACCAGCGTGCCGATGCCTTGTTTGGTCAAACCGCCGTGCCCGGAAATGTCGTTGCGCCAGGTATCGAGACCGCACGTGATGTCGGTGCACACGCGTTCGGTGGGTTTGCCTTGGTCGATGATCGCGCCGATGCCGGGCAAATCCGCGACAAACTGGCCGGAGCCATAGGCGCCGTCGATACGGAATTCAGCCGGAATGTCCTGCTCGGTGACGAACATCGCCGGGCCATCAATGCCTTTGCGCAGGTTGATCATGCCCCAGCCGTACAAGGCGTCGATGCCCGGTGCGCCGAGGTCGGTGGCCGTGGTTCGCAAAACGCTGGCGACCTGATCGCCGGACATGTACGGGAAGCGCTCCATCAACACGGCCATGGAGCCGGCCACATGCGGCGCGGCCATTGAGGTGCCGTTGTAGTTGGCGTAACCCGTGGCGAGGTTGTCAGCGTTGGTGCCACTGATGATCGAACTGTAGATCCGCGTACCCGGTGCCGAGACGCAGAAACTCGCGGTGTAACCGCAACGCGAAGAAAACGTACTGATGATGTACGGGTCGGAACTGGCCAGATTCGGGTTCTGTTGCAACGCCGCGACGGTGATCCAGTTCGGCGCAATGTCCGGGACGAAATAGCCGAGGCCGGCGATGGCGTCCGGGTTGTTGAGGTTGTAATCGTTGCCGGCGGCGAAGATCGTGACGATGCCGCTGCGTGCGGCGGCAATCGCCCCGTCATACGCACCGCCGGGCTTGGTGCCGAGCAGTGTGCGGATCTCGTTGAACTGCAATTGTGCGTCGTTGACCGTGAAGTGCGGGTACGCCGGGTCGCGGCCGCCGAGGTCGAAACGGTCGGTAATGCCGATGCCCCAACTGTTGTTGATGATCCGCGCGCCGCTGGCGATCAGCGCATCCCACCCGGCCTTGTACACCGCGCCGTCGTTGCCGCGAACAATGCCGTCTTCCGGGCCTGGGTCGCCGTTGTCGGCGCTGATGATTTGCGCGCCGAACGCCACGCCGTGCATCGGACCGCCATCGCGACTGCCCGCCGCGATGCCGCCGACGTGGGTGCCGTGGGCGCCAAGTTTGCCGTTGGAGCCGACTGAGGGCGAACCGTCATAAAGGAACGTATCCCCGGCTTTGACCGGGATGTACGGGTCGGTGTATTCGCGAATACCCCGGGTGACCAGCGTGATGACTTTGTTGCTGCCGGAAAACTCCGGGTGCGCGGCGTACACCGGTTGGTCAAAGATCCCCAACTTGACGCCCTTGCCGGTGTAACCGGCGGCGTAGGCGTAATCGGCCCCGATAGCGCCCAGCCCCCAATCGGCCTGGAATTCGGCGCTGCGCCAACTGCTGGCATCGCCCGTGCGACCGTTTTCCACATAGGGTGCAGCCTGCGCTGTGCCCCAGGTGGTCAGTGCGCACAACACCGCGCAATTCAGGGTTTTAAGGGCGAAGCGACCACCCGATTGCGCGCAGGTATTGTTGTTATTCATCCAGCGACCTTCCTTAGTGATGTTGCGAAAAATCCGTTTGTTCAAAACAGCCAGTTCAGACTCACGCCGACGCCGTGGCTCTTCTCGCGATTGGCCAGTTGTGCGCTGTAATCAAAATTCACCCGTACATCGCGGCTCAGCGCCAGGCTCGCCTGCACGCCGACCAGCGCGGCATCGCGTACCAGCGCCGAACTCTCCACCGAGTAAGGCGTGCCCCCGCTGGCAAAGCGCAGGTGTTGCTCGGATTCGATGTCGTTCAGGCTGTGTTGCCAGCCGAGGTGGCCGCTCACATCCAGTGTCTGCTGAGCCGACAGATTGAAGGTCTTGATCGCCCGCACGCCGAGCGTGCTCAGCACCGCTTCACGCTGATCGCCCGAGCTTTTCAGCGCGGCACCAGCGCCCTTCTCGGTAAAACCCTCGCTGTCCAGATGCACGTAGGCCAGATTGGCAAACGGCTCCAGCGCGAGTGGCTGCTGGGCCAATCGATAAGCTGCCTCGCCAAACACTTGGGCGGTGCTCGCCTCCACCTTGGCTTTCTGTTTGGCGCTGACGTTGCCGTACTGCAAATCACGCTTCACATCGGCGCGATGCCAGCTGTAGGCCGCGCCGGTGCTCAAGCGCCAGGCACCAATGTCATGTCCGGCGTAGGCACCCAGGTGATAGCTGTCGACCTTGGCCGAGGAATGCGTGCCCGACCCCATGCCAAGCGAGCTGTCGCTGTAACCGGTGACCAGACCGATGCGGGTCTGCTCGTCCAGCGCGCCGTCGACACCGGCCAGAAGACCGCCAATTGACGTGCTGTAACCCGCCGTGTCATGACTCGAATCGGTGCTGCCCCATGCGCCGAGGCCTTTGATCCAGCCATTGCTTAGCGCAGCGCGGGGTTCACGTAAACGCTCGGCCACCGCATCGCGCAACGGGCGGCTGTCGTTGATCAGCGCCGAACCGAGGGCCGGGTAGATTTCGCCGCTCAGTTGCTGGAAGGCGTGTTGCGCGACAGCCGCGTCTGGCGACAGCAGCACACTTTCGTAAACCGAGTTGCCCGCGCCCAAGCCTTCGATTGCAGCGGCCACCGCACGTTGATTCGGCGTTTGGCCGACGCTGGCAAACGTGTTCGCGTTGCGTTCGACGTTGAGTTCAATACCACTGGCGGCGTAGTCGAGGCTGGCGCCGATAAACAGATAGTTCGGCAGCACAGCGCCGAACTGGCCCTCGATGCCACCGGCCGCTTGCAGGATGGTGTACTGGCGCCCGAGCAGGCTTTGCGCCTCGGCGGTACTGAGCAAGGTGGGGCTGTTTTCCAGTGACAGGCTGACGGTTGCGCCGCTGACGGTCGCGGTACCGCCGGCAACGATACGGTCGCTGCTGGTGGGCGACAGTTCAACGGCATACGTCGAACCCGGTGCGAAATTGACATCGCCGGCCACGTTCAAGGTACCGATGGAATTGCCCGGCGCCACCCGGCCACCGCTGTTGGCGGTCAATGAACCGACCCGGCCGGAACCGCCAAGCGTGCCGCTGTCGTTCACGGTGACGGCTGACGTCAGCGACCCGTTGACCGTCAGCAAGCCGCCGTTGATCGTGGTGGCACCGCGATAAGTGTTTTCCCCGGTGAGGATCAAACGCCCGGCGCCGGACTTGATCAGGCTGCCTTGATACGTCCGCCCCGCTGCTGCAGCGTCGCGAGCGCTGCCCACCGCGTAATCGGTTAGATCCTGTTGACTGGCATTGGCCCCGACACCGTTCTGCCAGCCCTTGTCCCGCAAGGTTTGCTGCCAGGCACTGTGTTCGGCAAGGTCTTCGCGTTGGCGCTGAATCAATGCCTTGTCGGAGATGTCGTTGCTCCACACATCGCTCTGTCCGCCCGCCAGACTGACGTCGAACGTGCCGAGCAACTGCCCCGGCCCGTGCATCGCCCGGTTCAGGTTGGCCACCCCCCAACCGACTCGCTCGCTGGGCGCATCGGTCACTGAACCATCGAGTTGCGTGGCGGTGGTCAGCAGCGTTTCGAGCGCCTGCTGATTGTTCATGTACGGGTAACGTTCCATCACCAGCGCCAGTGCCCCGGTCGCGTGTGGCGCCGACATCGAGGTGCCGGACTTGATCGCGTAACCGCCGCCGGGAACGGTGCTGTCGACCTTCGCCCCCGGCGTGGTAATGCACCAGAATTTGGCGACGCCGCACTGGTTGTACTTCTGCTGATTGCTTTGATCCAGGCCCGACACCGCCAGCCAATGACCTTCAAGATCCGGCTGAAAGTACGGCAACGTCGAGCGCACGCTGGCGTTCGGATAGCCACTGTTGCCCGCGCTGAAGACGTTGATCACCCCGCGTCGCGAGACGTCGGCAGCCGCGTCGAGCCAGGTGCCTTTGTTGAAGTGTTGGGCGTAGGCCGCCTGCAAATCGGCGAGTGTGCGGTAACTGACATCCGGCGGCTGGCTGCCCCAACTGTTGTTGATCGCCCGCACGCCGGCATCGGCCAAAGCGTCATAAACCGCTTTGAAATAGCGCGGATCAGGATTGGGGCCAAACAGGAAACGGTCGTTCTTGTTGGTGTTGCCGACGTAGATTTGCGCGTTGTAAGCCAAGCCGTGCATGCCCGCGCCATCACGGGCCGCGCCCATGGTGCCGACGACGTGGGTGCCATGGGCGTCGTTGTTGGGGTTGACGTTGCCGTCGATGCTGAACAGTGCGCCGTCGATGTAACTGCCGTTGGCCTGCACCGGGTGATAACGGTCAGGGGCAAACTCGGGATGGGCAGCATCGAAACCGGAATCGAGCGCGCCAATCTTGACGCCCTTGCCGGTAATGCCGGTGGCGTAGGCTTGATCGGCCTGCATGCGCTCAAGGCCCCAGTCACGCTGGAATTCGGCACTACGCCAACTGGCGGGATCGCCGGGTCTACCAGGTTCCAGGTATTGCGCCTGGGCCTGAGCGATAGAAACAGCGAGCAACAGCGTGCCGACCGCTGCCGGCTTGATGTGTACGTCCATGTTCACGACTCACTTTTATTGTTTTATGCAGATTCTTCTGCGGTGTTGCTTGAGGCCCTCACTCAGCGCTGTCCCTGACGGTCAGGGCTGATGAGCAACAACAAACGCCTCATCCACCCGAGCCAGATCCTGCTCGCTCAAGGTGCCGGCGTAGTAGTGCAATTTGGTCCAGGCCATCAAATAGTCGTACCGCGCCTGCGCCAGATCGCGGCGGGTGGTAAACAGTTGTTGCTCAGCGTTCAACGCATCCAGATTGGTCCGTTCACCGCCGAGAATGCTCTGCTTGGTCGACAACACCAGCGCTTCGGCCGAGGTCAGCGCCTTTTGATAAGCACGCAATTTATTCACCCCTGACAGGCAGGCGTTGAATTGGCGACGCAGTTCGATCAGCGTTTCGCGAGTCTTGCCATCGAGTTCGTATTCGGCCTGCTCCATGGTACGGCTGGCCTGACGTGTCGAGGCCGACACGCCACCACCCGCGTACAAAGGCACGCTCACTTCAAAACCAATGGTGTTGGTGTCATAGCGCTGGTTGTACGTGTTGCCGCTTTCCGATTCGTTCTGGCGCACCGTCGCGTACGCGCTGACCTTGGGCAGATGCCCGGCGCGATTACGTTCCACTTCATAGCGCGCCACTTCGACTGCCTGACGTTGCGAGGCCAGGTTCGGATTGTTGCTGATTGCCAGTTCGTGCCACGTGTCGTAATTGGCAGGTTGCAGCGCAAAGGTCTGGAAACTCTGATCCAGTGGCGCCAGATCGCTGATGTCCACGGCTGGCACACCGACCAGCGCCCCCAACTCACGCAACGCGGCGTCCTGCTCGTTGTGCGCCTCGATTTCCTCGGCGGTCGCCAGTTCAAAGCGCGACTCGGCTTCCAGAATGTCGGTGCGCGTGCCCTCGCCCTGCTTGAACATGTGCTCGTTTTGCTGGAATTGCTGCTCATAGGCCTTCTTCTTGGCCTGGGCAATGTCAATCTGATCCTGAGCAAACAAGGCTTTGGTGTAGTTATCCAACACCCGCACCAGCAGTTCCTGGCTCCTGCCGCGAAAATTCGCGTCGGCAAACAGCGACTGCGCAACACCTTTGCGATAGGCCGCATACGCTTCGTAATCCAGCAACGGTTGTTGCAGCGTCAGGCTCGAGCCGTAACTGTTGTAATTGCGGTTCTCGGTGTAGTTGCCGCGCTCATTGAGTTGCGTGACCTTCGAGGTATTGTGGCCCTTGTTGTAGTTGTAACCGATTTTGGGCAACAGCCCGGCGCGACCAATGGCGCGGTTCTCAAGGCCAGCGTCGCGCTCCTTGATCGCCCCCAGGAACACTGGATCATTGCGCAGCGCCTGCTCGTAAATCTCGAATGGCCCCATGGCCGCCAGTGCACTGTTGCCCGCCAGCAGCGCGAACGCGGCCGTCAGTATGGAAAGCTTATTCATACAGCCGAACATCCTTATTCCTCGGTCAACGCGGAGCCGGCCCGGTCGAGCAGCGGTTTGAACAGATAGTTGAGAAGTGAGCGCTCGCCCGTGCGCACGAACATTTCTGCCGGCATGCCAGGCTTGATCACCAGACCGTTGAGTTTTTCCATGGCCTGATCGCTGACACTGCTGCGCAGCACGTAATACGGCACACCGGTTTTCTCATCGACCATCTGGTCGGCGGAAATCAGGCTGACCTCACCCGGCACCCGCGGGGTTTTACTCTGGTTGAACGCGGTAAACAGGATGTCCACCGGCAAATGAGGGCCGACCTTGTCGATCAGGTTGATCGGCAAATGCCCTTCCACCTCCAGCGTCGTGCCTTGCGGGACGATCTCCAGCAGCGTTTCACCCTGACGTACCACAGCGCCTTCGGTGTGCACGCCAAGATTGACCGCCACGCCATCGGCGGTTGCAAGAATTTCGCTGTGTTGCAAGTCGAAACCGGCGGAGATCAGTTGCTCGGACAGGGTCACGCTTTTGAGTTGCGCGTCGGCCAGTTGCGTGCGGACTTCCTTCTGATACTCCTCGCTGTGCTGTTGCAGCTTGAGGCGCGATTCGAGTATGCCCTGCTCCACACGACCGCTTTCGCCGGCGTTTTCCGCCAGTTGCTGCTGCACTTGCGACAGTTGGCGCTGGTACTCCATCAAGCGGTTGCGCGGGATGTAACCGTTGTCCGCGAGCGGCTGCAGGTTACTGAGTTGTTGTTGCAGGGAATTGGCCTGTGCATTCAGATCGGTGCGTGCACGGCGCATGCCGGCCAGTTGCGAGGTCGCCCCTTCAATGCTGGCGCGCAATCCGGCTTGCTCGCGGGAAAACGCTTCGCGACGGCTGCTGAACAGTTGGCGCTGCCCCTCCAGCACCAACGCCAGGCGCGGGTCCGGGTCGTTGCTCAGTTCAGCCGGGAATATCACTTGCTTGAGGTTGTCGCGCTCGGCCTGCCAGCGCGCCAGGCTCGCCCACGCCATGCGGTACTGGGCTTGCAGCGATTGCACGTCAGCCGCCACTTGCGTCTGATCGAGACGAAACAGCGGCTGGCCTTGCTTCACGCTCTCGCCTTCGCGCACCAGAATGCGGCTGACCACACCGCTGCTCATCGACTGCACCGCTTTGCGTTTGCCTGAGACCACCACAGTGCCCTGCACCGGAATGCCTTGATCAAGCGGCGCCAATGCGGCCCACGTAAAAAAACTGCCAGCACCGACAATCGCCAGAATCCAGCCCATGCGCGCGAAGAATTTCGCATCGCGCTCCGGGCGCTCGGTGATGTAGGCGTGTTCCATGTTCGCTTCGTTTTCTGTGTTCATGCTGGCACTGCTCATACACCCGAATTCCTTGTCGAAGGCTGGTACTGCCGACTCATACTGAGCCCGCCCGGTGCTTGCGCAGGTTTCTCGCGTTGTTGTTCATTGGCCGCACCAGACAGCGCCTTGAGCACGTCCTGGCTAGGGCCGAAGGCTTGCAGACGGCCTTCGTTGAGCACCAGCAACTTGTCAGCCTGGGCCAGCACCGAAGAACGATGCGTCACCAGCACCACCGTCGTGCCTTGCGCCTTGAGTTGTGCAATGGCACTGGCCAATGCCGCTTCGCCGACGGTGTCGAGGTTGGAGTTGGGTTCATCCAGCACCACCAGGCTTGGCGTGCCATAGAGGGCGCGCGCCAATGCCACTCGCTGCTTCTGACCGCCGGACAAGCCGCTGCCGTCCTCACCCAGTTGCGTGTCGTAGCCTTGTGGCAGACGCAGGATCATTTCGTGGACGCCGGCCTGTTGCGCGGCGGCCACGACTTTCTGCGGATCAGCGTCACTGAAACGCGCAATATTCTCGGCGATGCTGCCGCTGAACAGCTCGATGTCTTGCGGCAGATAGCCGATGTACGGGCCGAGTTGGTCGCGATTCCAGCGATGAATATCCGCGCCATCCAGGCGCACGGTGCCCCCCAGAGTCGGCCAGACACCGACCAGCAGACGGGCCAGCGTCGACTTGCCGGAGCCGGAAGCCCCCAGCACGCCGAGCACTTCGCCGGCCTCCAGATTGAAATTGACCATGTGCAAGGTCGCAGTGCGTTGCCCCGGCGGGCCGGCGCTGACTTGCTCGAAGGTAATCTGGCCTTTCGGTGCCGGCAGGGCCATCGCGTCATCGCTCGGCGGGAAGGCTTGCAGCAATGCATCGAGGCGACGGTAAGCCAGCTTCGCCCCGCTCCATTGTTTCCACACGGCGATCAACTGGTCGATCGGGCTCAGCACGCGGCCCATCAGAATCGAGCCGGCAATCATCATCCCGGCGGTCATGTCGCCCTTGATCACCAGCAATGCACCAAGGCCCAGCACCAACGATTGCAGGCACAGGCGCAGGGTTTTACTCAGCGAGCTGATCACCGCGCCGGTGTCGCTGGCCTGATTCTGCAAGCCGAGGAAGCGCGAATGCACCCGGAACCAGCGCTTGCGCAGTGAACCGAGCATGCCCATCGCCTGAATGGTTTCGGCGTTGTGCAGGTGGCTGGTGGCTAGCTGGCTGGATTTTTGCGAAAAACCGGCGGCGTCGCCCAACGGCTTTTTGGTCATGTATTCGTTGAGGCACGCCAAAGCGATCAGCAACAACGCACCCGCTGTGGCGAGCACACCGAGCCAGACGTTGAACAGGTAAATCACGAACAGATACACCGGGAACCACGGCGCGTCGAAAAACGCGAACAGCGCAGGCCCGGTAACGAATTGGCGAATGTGGGTCAAGTCGCCCAGCGATTGGCCTGCGTTGCCCTCGCCCTTGAACAGGTTGCGTTCGAACGCCGCCTGATAAACCCGCAAATTGAATCGGCGCTCCAGTTGGCTGCCAATGCGGATCACGATGAAGCTGCGCACCACTTCCAGCAGGCCGATAAAGGCGAAGAAACCAACAACCATCAGCGACAGCATCGCCAGGGTGGTTTCATTCTGCGACGACAGCACCCGGTCATAGACCTGGAGCATATAGATAGAGGGCACCAGCATCAGCACGTTAATCAGCGCGGTAAAGCAACCGACACTGATCAGAATACTTTTGTAGTCGCCCAAGGCCTTGAATAAGGGCGCGGTGGCTGGGGCCTTCGCCATCTTCATTGATTATTCCTGAAATGTTTGATCTCACCGAACTTTGGCGAGGTTTGAATTAGTCTTCTGTTCGCCGGCGCAAGACAACTTGCAAGTGCCCATTACAATTCAATAACAACTTCGGCTTTCACGTCGGCTGACCTATAACGATTAAGCATCACCTTATATCCAACTGGCCGTCTCGACGCTTATTGCACTACGCGTTCAAAAGTGATGATCAGCCCCGACTTCAAATGACTTGAATAGAGCCCTTCACGTTGTCGGCTGAAAAACACGATTCTTGAGCCTTCCTTGCCGGTAATCGAGATACCGTCCGGCTCGGGGAACCAGCCCATGGGCGTGTCTTCTATCCAGGCAGCCAAACAGTCGGCACCGTTGCCAACGGTCTGATTCGATTGCAGGTCGATGACACAAGTATTCGATGGTTTGTCCTGAAGTTTTTGCGCGTCCGGGGCGTCATTGCGAGCGGTCAGGGTCGCCTGCCATTGGCCGGCCAATTGCGAGGGATCTTCGAGTCTGAGGCTGCTTGCCATGCTTGTTTCTCCTGAAATCA
The DNA here is from genome assembly GCF_963971015.1 of Pseudomonas sp. RA_15y_Pfl2_54. Classification (NCBI taxonomy): domain Bacteria; kingdom Pseudomonadati; phylum Pseudomonadota; class Gammaproteobacteria; order Pseudomonadales; family Pseudomonadaceae; genus Pseudomonas; species Pseudomonas sp. RA_15y_Pfl2_54. Next base: position 36,473 of record NZ_CAXAPN010000023.1, on the reverse strand, counting down.
TCATCAGCGTCGCCACCAGCCACGCCACCGTTATGTAGGTAAAAACCTTTCGAGTCATAGGAAACTTCACTCCGGCGTGTAGCCTTGCGTACCAGCCTAGACGATGCAAGCGAAGAAAGCGGCGCCTCAAGCGCCGCCCTCTTGGTTCACGTCAGGCCACGATGTCGCTGATCGCTGCCTGGCCAACGGTGCTGACCTGGAAGTCCGCCACGCCGTGCCCGGAGAAGTCCACCGACAACAGGCTGTTGCCACCCGACGACGTCAGCACTGCATCACCCGCCGAGCCGGTGAAGTAGTTGACGAAGTGCAGGCCCGAGCCACCGGTGATGCCGGTCAGGTCGATTTTGTCCAGACCACTGACGAAATCGAGGATCTGATCAATTGCACCCGGCCTGGAATCGGAGCTGGCCGCAAACACAAAGGTGTCCGAACCTGCACCGCCCCACAGCTTGTCGGCGCCACCGGCCCCGTAGAGGATGTCGTTGCCGGCACCGCCCTTGAGCTCGTTGGCCGCACTGTTACCGATCAGCAGGTCATTGCCCGAACCGCCGATGGCGTTCTCGATGGTGACACCTTTGGCGATGGACACGTTGCCCACCAGGCCGCCAACGTCGGAGAACGAAGCCTCATTGAGGTTGATTTTCTGGTTCTGGGTGAAACCCGAGAAGTCGAAGGTGTCCTTGCCGCCCGCATCCCATACCGAGAACACCAGCTTGTCGCTCGACGACGAAGCGCTGAGGAAATCGCGACCGGAGTTGGAGTTGAAGCCGTAGGTGGTGTCACCGGTACGGGTATTCATGTTGGCGCCATAGAGCTTCTGGATCGCAGCGATATCGTCCATCAACGGCCCGGAGGAATAGGCTTCCACCCCGCCCTTGCTGAAGTTCTGGCTGGTATTGCTCTCGCTCCAGTAACTCATGACGCTGTAGCCGCGGGTGTCTTGCCCGTAGGTCGCGTCATTGTAGGTCGGGTTGCCATTGCCGGCGTTGTAGTCGCCAGGGTGAGCCAGGCCCAGGGTATGGCCGATTTCGTGCGTCAGGGTCTGGCGCCCGTAGTTGTTCAGATCCGGCGTCTTGTTTTGCGTGTAGCCACTGTTGATCAGGTACCACGACGTGCCGTCATAACCGGCGCCGGTGCCTGGCAGATAAGCGAACGCCGCAGCGCCATCCTGGCCCCCGCTGTAGTTACCGAAGGTCATGTGGCCATCGCCGCCCGAGGCTTTCTCGGTGAAGGTGACATTGGCCACATCGGCCCAGGATTGCATGGCGAGCTTGGCCTGGGTTTGCTGTTGAGCACTGAACTTGCTGAACCCGCTGATCCCGTGCTTGTACATCGTGCTGGACGATGCCGATGTCAGGAACGTGTAGGTGAGTTCGATCTTGCCGCTGCCATCCTTGTCCTGGTAGGCAGCGCCGTCGCGCAGCAACTGAGTGGCGGCCTGATCGACGGAGAAGGAGGGTTTGCCATTGACCGTGAGGTTGCCGCCACGATCATATTGATGGCTGAAGCTATTGATCTGGTTATACGCCGAACTGGCTGCGGCCAGCGGTTGTGGCGCTGCGAACAACTGGAAAGCCTGTTCGGCGGTATCAATAGCATTAGCTTTAACTTTCGACATAAACACACTTCCTTGTTTAGCAATGGAACAGTTTTTGTCCGATAGCGACAATCTCTGGCGAGATCGTCCTATCACTCGCCCAATGAAGGCGTAAGAAACCTGACACAATTTGAAATCTAACGTAAAGCCTTTTTTTGAGATCAAACTGAACTGTTCCGGAAAACTCCCGTAAACAATGCGCACGGCGATAAAAGAATGTTCTAAACGGCTGGGTTTAGCCTAATTGCCTGACGATTTTCTATTTAAATATTAAATAAAGGTAAGTTGCGTTTTGTTAGGCACGTCGCATTTTCATGCACTTTATTAGTGCGATGCCAGTGTATGGCTATCAATCAATAAACAGACAATGAAAACAAAGGTGGCAGTGGGTTTGCTCGCCAAAGCGATGGGCAGTTAGCCAGCGCATTGCCTGACACGACGCCTTCACGAGCAAATCCGCCCCCACGGTTGTTGCGGGATCAGCTACCGGTACGGATCTTGTTCCACACCCGCGTACGAATCCGGTCGATGTTCAGCGGCATAGCCTCAAGCGCAAACAATTTCCCCATCATCTGCGGACTCGGATAGACCTTGGTGTCGTTCTTGATCGCCGGATCGATCAGGCTGTCGGCCTGCTCGTTGCCGTTGGCGTAGTGCACGTAATTACTGATGCCGGCCATCACGTCCGGACGCAGCAGGTAATTCATGAACGCGTAACCGGCCTTCTCGTCGGGCGCATCGACCGGCATGGCGACCATGTCGAACCAGATGGCGGCGCCTTCCCTGGGAATCGCATAACCGATATCGATGCCGTTCTTCGCTTCCTTGGCACGGTTTTGTGCTTGCAGAATGTCGCCGGAGAAGCCAACCGCTACGCAAATGTTGCCGTTAGCCAAATCGCTGGTGTACTTGGAGGAATGAAAGTAGCTGATGTAGGGCCGAACCTTCATTAACAAAGCTTCGGCCTTCTTGTAATCCTCGGGGTTCTTGCTGTGGGGGGGCAGGCCCAGGTAATTGAGCGCCGCCGGCAGCAGCTCCGGGCCGTTGTCGAGTATCGCCACGCCGCACTTTTGCAGCTTTTCCATGTACTGCGGTTTGAAGATCAGGTCCCAGGAATCCACGGGCGCATTGTCGCCCAACACCGCTTTGACCTTGGCAACGTTATAGCCGATGCCGGTGCTGCCCCACAGATACGGGAAGCCGTGCTCGTTACCCGGGTCGTTGGTCTGCAAGGCTTTGAGCAGCACCGGGTTGAGGTTCTTCCAGTTTGGCAACTGGCTCTTGTCGAGCTTCTTTAGCGCGCCGCCCTGAATTTGCCGGGCCATGAAGTGGTTGGAAGGAAACACCACGTCGTACCCCGATTGTCCGGTCATCAACTTGCCGTCGAGGGTTTCGTTGCTGTCGTAGACGTCATAGGTGACGCCAACGCCTGTCTCTTTCTCGAAATTCCTGGTGGTGGCCGGCGCGATGTAATCGGACCAGTTGTAAACCTTGACCGTTTCGGCGGCATGACTGATGGAGGCAGCCAGCAACAGCGGCGCCAAGGCGAGGGTTTTCTGGATCATGAGTCGATTCCTGTAGAGGCTATTGTTGTTGGCAGGCAATCAAAGGATCAAACAATCAGAAAATCAGCACGTAGCTCTTGCGCACGGTTTCCTGGATATCCCAGATACCGAGCGTGTTGGCCGGCAACATCAGTGCGTCGCCACCTTGTATGTGCAGGGTTTCGCCACCGTCGTCCGGGGTGAACGTGCAGCGGCCGGAGATGAAATGGCAGAACTCCTGAGCGGTGATCTGCCGGCGCCAACGGCCGGGTGTACATTCCCAGACGCCGGTTTCAACGCCATCGTCGCGCTCGATGCTGGTGGTCGAAGCGATGGCGATCGGCTCGCCGAGGGGCACGGCCACCGGGCTGGATTCTTCAAGTTTCAGCGAGGCGGTGTTTTTGAACTGGGTGATGCTCATGGCGTTACCTGTCTTGTGAATAAACAACGTTTAGTGCATGAAACCTTCCATGAAGCCCGCCACTTGGCTGGCAAGTTTGCGCCGCCAGGGCGCCGTCGCCGGGTTGGCCAGGGTTTGGTCTTCGTGGACGAAACTCTTGATGATCGCGTTGTAGCCCAGCCAGCGGCACGGCTCTGGCTCCCAGGCGCGCAGCGCGTGAATCCCGCCATCGGGCAACACCCACGGCTGGTTAACCAGTTCGCTGTCACGCTCCAGAATCAGATCCGCCAGGGTGCGACCACCGAGGTGGCTGGCACCGACGCCCTCCCCGCCATAGCCGCCGGACAGCGCGATACCGTTGGCCCGATCGCAGAGCATGTGCGGTTTGAATTGCCGGGACATGCCGAGATTGCCGCCCCACGCGTGGGTGATCTGCACGTTTTTCAGTTGTGGGAACATTTCGCCGAACAGATAACGGCGCAGTTCAACTTCATCGCGGGTCAGGTCAAAGTTGTGGCGCAGCTTGCCGGCAAACTGATAGCCGCCGCGGGCGCCGAAAACCAAGCGGTTATCGGCGCTGCGCTGGCCGTAGGTGACTTGGCGGCTGAACTCGCTGAAGGCCTGGCCGCGATTGAGGCCGATTTCGTCCCAAGTGGCAGCGGACAGCGGCTCGGTGGCGACAATCAGGCTTTGCACCGGCAACTGATAGCGACCCAAGGGCGGCAATGTCACCGAATAACCTTCAACCGCCGGCACGATCCAGCGACTGCGTACGCTCGCCTTGGCGGTGCGCAAGCTGCCCGACTGCCAATGTGTGACCGGGCTGTTTTCGAAGATCTTCACACCCATGTTTTCCACGGTACGCGCCAGCCCCCGAACCAGTTTCGCCGGGTGCAGGGTCGCTACGTGGGGGGCGTAAATGCCGCCATAAGGCTTGGCGACACGGATCTGTTGCGCCAGTTGCTCGGGGCTGAGCCAGCGGTAATCGTCGTCGGTCAGGCCTTGTGCGTGCAGCTTGGCCAGGTATTCACGCAGAGACGCTTCCTGCTCTGGATAACGTGCAGCGCAATACAACACACCGCCCTTACGATAATCGCAGTCAATGCCCTCACGTTCGATGACAACTTCGACCTCGTCGGGGATGGCGTGCAGCAGATCATACGAAGCGCGACGCTGCTGCGGTGACAGCCCGGCGAGCAAGCGCTCCTCACCCAGCAAATTACCCATCAGCCAGCCACCATTACGGCCAGACGCTCCAAAACCGGCGGTTTGCGCCTCGACGATTGCAATGTCGAGGTCGGGTGCGTGTTTCTTCAGGTAGTACGCCGTCCACAGCCCCGTGTAACCGGCGCCGATGATCGCCACGTCGACATCAAGGTCCTGTGTCAGCTCCGGCCGCGCGGTCAGCGGCTCATCGAGTTGATCCATCCACAAACTGATAGTGCGCCACGCCGGCATGCAAGACTCCGCCACTGAAAACCTTCGATGGCGTCGATCCTAGTGCGCTTGCTCAGCCGAAGTCTTGCGCGCGTGCCCGCAAAGAAATTTGTTTGGCGTAAGCCTTGGGTGACTGACCGGTGTGCTGGCGGAAACAGCTATAAAACGCCGATATTGAATTGAATCCGGCAGCGAACGCCATTTCGTCAATGCGCAGAGGTGGGGCCGCATCGTCCAGAGATCTGAGCAAATGCTGCAGCCGCGCCTGGTTGACGTATCGATAGAAGCTTTGACCAAGGACTTGATTGAGCAAATAGGAAATCTGATTGCGGCTGTACCCACACTCCTTCGCCACACGCTGCAAGTCGAGTTGTGGATCAAGGTATGGCTGCTGACGCTCGAAGTATTGCTGCAGGTCTTCGGCCATAAAACTCAGCTGTCGCGGCGAAAGGCCCAGCCGACTGACCGCTGGCCGCTGATTCGGCGCAGCCTTGTTGCTGGCCTGCGCACGCACAAGTGAAGCGTATTCGTTGACGCGCCAGATCAGCCCGTCCTTGACCGTGATGGCTTCGCTGGAGCGGAACGACACCAGGCCGTCACCGCCGCGCAGGGTCACTTCGTATTGAATGAACGCCGTGTTGCCATCGACGCGGATGCGGTCGCAATGCTCAAGGGTTTCGTCGGATTCTCGCGGCATGCTCACGCGCACGTACTCACGCAAGTCATCGAGGCTGAGCGCACGGTTCTGGAAGAAATCGTTGTATTGGATCTCTGGGTGGTACAGCGCCATGACACTGTCCAGATCGCGGTGTCTCCAGCTCAAGTGGTAACGCATGACCGTCGCGGCTGTGGCCTGGGTCTGTTCGGGGCCGTCATCGTCGGCGTGCATATTAGGCTCGGCGAAAAAGATTCGAGCTTGCCCAAGATCGCCACGCGCATCAATGATTAATCCATAGTGGCATTTTGGCGACGATTACGTAGGCCGTGACTTACATCAAAAAATGCGAAGCAATCGCAAAATGAACTGAAAAATCTCACAGTAGTTTCACATCAGGATGCTACTTTTAATGTCAATCACCGGTTGAGCCAATGAAGGCTCTTCCCACCTCACATGAGCAAAAGGAAGCGCTCGATGAAGAAGGCGGGCAACACATGAATACAAGTTCAAGCAAAGTCACGTTCCCCAATGCATGCCAGCTGATGCGCTGGCATTTTCATCCCATGGGTTTCGAGGCAACGATGGATGCGCCGGGCAGCATGATCGCCCGTCTGTTTGATCGTGCCAGCGGCGAAACCATGATCGCCATCGCCGGCATTCCTTGTGCCACGGTGATGAATGCGGCGGATGTCGAGCGAATTATCGAGGCTGTGGAGGATGAGCTGGAAGCTTTCATTCCTCCAGAGTCTTTTAGGAATTACGCATAAACTTATGATTTAAAACAAAAAAAGCCCGTATTGTTACGGGCTTTTTTGTGGGTGATGCTTTCAGGCGCTTTGCCTTGCCGCACGGTGATCAACGAAGAACGGCTTGCCCTTGGCGATCCGGTCGGACGCCCGGGGCATGTTCACTGCTTGCGCTTCCTGCGGTTCGACATACCAGTAGCAATGACTCACCGCTCGGGTGATACCGACGTACGCCAGGCGCAGGATTTCATCTTTCTGCGCGCTGTCGTAAGGCTCGTTGTCGCCGCTTTTGCCCAATCCAGCCATGCGGTAGACCTGATTCTTGTAGGGCGAACTGGTCAAGTGCTGACAGTCACCGAGCAAAAACACCGCATCGGCCTGCAAGCCTTTGGCGCTGTGATACGTCAGTTGTTTCAAGCGCCGCGCTTCGTACGGCAAGCTCGAATCAATATTAACTACTGAGCAAATATGCTCTTCAATCAATGACTTATCGCTACTTTTTCGATAAAGCATCAAGATCGAATGCCCCTGACGATAGTGTTCGGCGAGGCGCTGCCCCAAGGCCTGATCGTCGCGTTCCAGCACGTTGACCGGCTGCAGTGCCTTGGGCTCACCGCTGGCCTTGGCCTTCTTGCCGGGAATTGCCGGGGCGGCACGAACGATGTGTTCAGCCGCATCGATAATGTGTTGATGACTGCGATAGTTGTCACTGAGCATGACCCGGGTGGTGCTCGGCGACGGGAACTCCTGGTTGAACGCCATGAAATAACTCGGCGAACTGCCGCGCCAGCCGTAGATCGACTGCCAATCATCGCCCACACACAGCAGCGACGACCGCTGCGCACCGCGTCCGACATGCATGGCCGGCCCCCGACTGCGGATTTCGCCGAGGCTGGCGCGAATCCACGAAACGATCTGCGGCGAAACGTCCTGAAATTCATCGATCATCAGGTGCGACATCGGCCGCAGTAACTCATCGCTGAGTAGTTTGAGGTTTTCCGGCGAGTGCTCGCTGAACAGCGCAAACATACGGTTGTAGGTCATGATCGGTGGCTTTTGATCGAGCAGATGGTCTTCGAATGCCCGCCAGAACAGGCTTAGCGCCTCGAAGAAAAACCGGTCCGGATCATCCTTGGCAAAACTCATGCGAGCGACAGCGTCTGGCACATCCAGACCCAGGTTCTCGATGAAGCCTGCTGCCGACACGAAGCAGTCGAGCAGTGGCGCCGAGGCCAGTTCGCCTTTGACCTTGTAATCGAAGCCCGGGCCGGCGCTGGCATCACCAGCCAAAGTGGCGAGAACACGCCTTGATGACTCGTAAGTATCTAGGCATATCAATGGCTTACGACAGAATGCTTGAAACAGGGTGCGTTTTACCGCCCACTCTGCGCGTATGGAAAGCTTAGCGTTTGGCCGGCTGAGCTGCGCATCTTCCCGTGGGTCAAAACCCAGAACCACCCAGGCATCAAGGCTGGGGATATAGCCATGGCAATGGAATGTCGAACCGTTGATTTCGAAGGTCTGGCGATTCGGTTCGACCCCTTGGATAGGCCAGGCGCCAGCGCGAAACCACAAATCTTCAATGGCATCACAGAGTTCTTCATCCCGCTTGGCCGCCAGTTCGGTGACGGCCATGCGTTTTTGTACATCCGGGTGATCGCGCTCCAGCTCCTTGAGCTGCATGCCTGCCTTGGCCATCGGCTGGATTAGCTGACGGAATCGCTCGTCCTGAGTGACCAAGCGGTGGTAGCAGGCATTGAGTTGTTGGCGCTGGGCGTCGTTGATGCGCAGGTCGAACGGATTGCTGTCGACCTCCTCGTCAGCGCCCGGAGCCCGATGACTAAGGTTCTCAAATGCCTGCAAACGCTCGAAACCCGGCAGGCTGCGCACCATCGGCAGGATTCGCGAATGAAAGGTTCGCACCAACTCTCGTGCCTGCTTCAGGCCCAAAGCCTGACCCCAGAGCGCAAACAACTCGATCAGTTTATTGATGAAGTCTTTGCGCGACTCGCGGGTGAACGTCACCACGGTCATCGAATCGAGCTCAAAACCCAGGTAATGCGTCAGCAACACAATACGCAACACCAGCGTGGTCGACTTGCCCGCGCCGGCACCGGCAACCACGGAAGTCGAAGGCGTATCGCTGAAAATCATCTTCCACTGCGCAGCACTCGGCTGGGCATGTGCTGGCAGCAGACACGCGACGTCAGCCTTCATGCGTTTCTTCAGCTCGGCCGTCAACGGCAGGCGCCAGTCATCGAACAAGTGATTATCGACACCCGGCGGGCGATGCTCGGTGCTGCGACTGTCGCGAATCAGCAAGACCTGCCGACCTTCCTCCAGCCCATCGAGCTTGCCCTCTTTATAGCCGTACTCGACGCCTGCGGTGTGACCACTGCGAAAACCGTCAGCCTGGCCGTGCAACCACGATGCCCGATGCTGGGCGCGCAGACGGGTCAAGCCATGGCCGAAGAAACGCGCAGCAAGACGCTTGAACCAGGGCATCTCGGCCAATGGACGAAGTTCGGGAGGAAGATCGGGGGTGTGTTGCGCCACGCGAAGGGCTCCAGTGGGTAAGGCGGTTGGCGGCTATGGTGTCTGTATTTGCTGTTGAGTTCTAGCGAAATGCTTACAGCTCATTGGTTTAGGTGATGAATTGAAAGTGGCGGGAGACAGTTTCGACGTGGTCTTTCATCAAGTTATTCGATGCTGATGCCGCATTTTTTACGCTTTTTATCGATACCTTCCTGATAGATGATCGCCGTCATAAACCACCGGTCTTGTGCCGGGTGCGGACACAGCGCCCCGTGACGAACCTTTTTTGAGGAGACGATCATGCTTGAACTCAGACCTTTCAGCTCGCTGGGCGGCGCCCATCATGGCTGGCTGGATGCCCATCACCATTTTTCGTTCGCCGAATACTACGATCCACAGCGCATGAACTGGGGCAATTTGCGGGTCTGGAACGACGACGTGATTGCCGCCGGCACCGGGTTCCCGCAACACCCCCACCGCGACATGGAAATCATCACCTATGTGCGTGAAGGTGCGATTACCCACCAGGACAATCTGGGCAACAAGGGCCGCACCGAAGCGGGCGATGTGCAAGTGATGAGCGCCGGCACCGGCATCGCGCACAGTGAGTACAACCTGGAAGCCAAGGACACCAAAATCTTCCAGATCTGGATTCTGCCGACCGAAACCGGCGCTGTGCCGTCGTGGGGTGCGAAACCGTTCCCGAAAGGGCATCGCGAAGGCTTCGTGACCTTGGCAAGCGGCAAGGACGGTGACGACCAGAGCCTGCGAATTCGCGCCGATGCTCGCTTGGTCGCCGCCAATATCAAGGCCGGTGAAACCGCCGAGTATCACCTTGATGAAGGGCGCCGGGCTTATCTGGTTCCGGCCACCGGCGTGATTGAAGTCAACGGCTTGCGTGCACAAGCTCGAGACGGTGTAGCGATTGCACAGGAGCAGGTGCTGACGGTTACGGCGATCGAAGACAGTGAAATCGTATTGGTGGATTTGGCTTGATTGCTTGATTCAACAAACAAAAAAGGGGCAGCCATGACGGCTGCCCCTTTTTTAGGCTTCGCGTTTATCGAGCCCTACTGGCTGGAAATGGCACCATCGACCAAGGTCTGCGCTTCGGCCACCAACTGCTTTAAGTGATCATCGCCAATGAAGCTTTCGGCGTAGATTTTGTAGATATCTTCAGTGCCCGACGGACGTGCTGCGAACCAGCCGTTTTCGGTCATGACTTTCAGACCGCCAATGGCCTGATCGTTGCCCGGCGCGTGACTGAGGATGCTCTGGATCTTCTCGCCGGCCAACTCGGTCGAAGTGACCTGCGCAGGCGACAGCTTGCTCAGCAGGGCTTTCTGTTCGGGATTGGCCTTGGCGTCAACGCGCACAGAGAACGGTTCACCCAGTTCGGCGGTTAGCGCGTTGTAAGCCTGACCTGGATCGCGACCGTTGCGAGCAGTCATTTCCGCGGCAAGCAATGCCGGGATCAGGCCGTCCTTGTCGGTGCTCCAAACGCCACCGTCCTTGCGCAGGAACGATGCGCCGGCGCTCTCCTCGCCACCAAAACCCAACGAACCATCGAACAGCCCCTCAGCGAACCATTTGAAACCGACCGGCACTTCGTACAGACGTCGACCCAGGCGCTTGGCGACGCGATCGATCAGACCACTGCTGACCACGGTTTTACCCACGGCGGCATCGGCACGCCAGTGCGCACGGTTCTGGAACAGGTAATCGATGGACACCGCCAGATAATTGTTCGGCGCGAGCAAACCACCAGATGGCGTCACGATGCCATGGCGATCGTGATCAGGGTCGCAGGCAAACGCCACGTCGAAACGATCTTTGAGGCCAATCAATCCCTGCATCGCGTAGCTGGACGATGGGTCCATGCGAATCTGGCCGTCCCAGTCAACGGTCATGAAACGGAACGTCGGATCGACTTCCTTGTTCACCACCTCCAGGTCCAGACGATAGTGCTCGGCGATGGCCGACCAGTAGCGCACCCCTGCTCCGCCCAACGGATCGACGCCCAGATGCAGCCTGGCATCACGAATCGCATCGAAATCGATCACGTTGATCAGATCGGCCACGTAGCTGTTTACGTAGTCGTGACGGTGAGTGGTGCTGGCCTTGAGCGCCTGCTCGTAGCTGATCCGTTTAACGCCAGCCAGTTTATTGACCAGCAGTTCGTTAGCCTTGGCTTCGATCCACTTGGTGATGTGGGTGTCGGCCGGGCCGCCGTTGGTTGGGTTGTATTTGTAGCCACCGCTTTGTGGCGGGTTGTGCGACGGCGTAATGACGATGCCGTCGGCCAGGCCCGAGGTGCGGCCACGGTTGTAGCAGAGAATGGCGTGGGAGATGGCAGGCGTCGGCGTGTATTCATCACCTTCGGCGATCATTACTGTCACACCATTGGCCGCCAGTACTTCCAGCGCGCTGGCCCCGGCCGGGGTCGACAGTGCATGAGTATCGATACCGACAAACAGCGGACCGGTAATCCCTTGAGCCTCGCGGTAAAGGCAGATCGCCTGACTGATGGCCAGAACATGCCATTCGTTGAAACTCAAATCGAAGGAACTGCCCCGGTGACCAGAGGTGCCGAACGCCACGCGTTGCGTTGAAATGGAAGCGTCAGGCTGGCCGGTGTAATAAGCCGTCACCAGTCGCGGGATATCGACCAACAATTCTGCCGGTGCCGGTTTGCCCGCAAAAGGACTGAGAGTCATGCAAAACCTCTGGAATAGAGTGGTTCAGAAATAGAGCGCAGTTTACTGGCAGTTTGACCGCAGCGCGATGGGATCTATCCGGCACACTTGCGATGTTTTTTAACGTTAATCGTCGGGCGCCAGACGCAATGCGTCGCCCAATAGCCCGACAACGCTGACCAGTTCGTGATCGCCAAGACCCAGCGGGCTCAAACGCAGATGGTGCGCATGCAACCCCTGCAGACTGAACAGCTCCCCCGGCGCAATAATGATCTGTTGCTTGAGCAGACGCTGAAACACGTTACCCATATCGACCGGCCGTAACGAACGGACCCACACAGTCGCCCCACCCTGCGGTTCTGCAATCTGCAGCGCGTCGCCCAGGCGCTCGCGCAATAGCTGGATCAATTGCGTACGGCGTTCCTTTAGCATCCGCCGCAATACGGCCAGGTGCTGATCCATCCGGCCACCCCCCAACAGTCTGGCGATGGCCTTTTGGCGAATGGGTGACAATCGGAACGCACGCAGCAGGAAATGGCGTTGCAATTCACGGCGCCAATGATGCGAAAGGACAAAACCGAACGGTGCCTCTGCACCGATGAATTTTTCGAACGAGGAAAACACCAGCAAGCGATCGGGATCCAGCCAGTCCCGCAGGCGCCGGGAGTCTATCCGCTCGTCAAACTCGCTGTAGCAGTCGTTTTCCAGAACCCAGGTGCCATGGCACCCCAGCAGATGCGCAACGGTCTGCCGATTGGCCTGAGACAGCAGGCTCCCCTGAGGCATGCTCAATACCGAAGACAAAAGGATCAGCCGCACCGACTCTTTCTTGAGCAACGACTCCAGTCGTTGTGGATCAATCACTCCCCCGTCCAGCAGTGGCAACTCGATGACGCGCACGTCGGCGGCCTCCAGGAGACGCAAGATCACCCAATCACAGGGCGATTCGACCACCACGGTGGCCCCGCGCAACTCAAGTACCGAAATGAGTATCTCCAGCACACCACGAAGATCGGCACCGATATAGACGTCATCCGCATGCCAGCAGTTAACCGTTGACGAGGTGTATCGTGCGGCCAGGACCGTGCGCAATTCCAGTTCACCGCTGGGTTGCACCAACCATTGCGGCTGGCGTGGATACTGGCGTAGCAGTTCACGTTCGAGCATCAACAACGGGCTGTCCAGCGATTGCAGTGATGCCGGATCGTCGTCGCTCAACACGCGCATTCCCGGGCGCTTGGTGTTGACGTAAACAGTTTCCAGCATATCCCTGCCGCTACCGGGCAAATCCATGGCGGGCAATGCTTGCGCGTAATAACCGGATTTGGCTATCGAATAGACTCGCCCCTCCTTTTCCAGTAGCGAATAGGCGTACTGGACGGTCGAGATAGAGACATTCAGCCGATCAGCCAGTTGGCGCAGTGAGGGCAAGCGCGCTGCCGAACCACTCCCCGCGTCATCGATCAGTTGCGTCAGATAACGATAAACCGCCTGATAAACGAAGTCGTTTTCCCGCGTTGCTTTCACGAGCTCGCCTTCATGGGCTCTGATTCACCTTTTGGCAAATGGATCACGATCAGCCTTCCGCCGACCGATCGACTGCCGACCCGGAATCTACCCCGTCCAGGCTCGCGTTTTGCTCGGCGACTTCGCCGGGGGAAGGCATCTGAATCGGACTCATGGCGTAAAGACGAACAATCAGTCCGACCGACAAACCGCTGACATCGGTCATCCACTTCAGGACCTGCTCGGGTGCATGCAGGCCCTGCATCGCCCGGTGCAGATCCGGCAACGCAACCAACATCCCGGGATGGCAATTGCGCAGGAACCGTTCAAGCCCGCAACCGCTATCAATGAATGGCGCGAACAAAAGACACGTCAGCTGGATTTCGCTCAGATCAAAACGGGTTTGCAGGCAGCACTCCGCCTGCAAGCGCAACTGGCCAGGCTCCTGCAGATTGCCAAAGCTGGAAAGCAGCTGTTCGCACACCGGTTCGGGTAACTGTTTTGCGCGCATCGTTGCCAGGCAGCTTTGCAGGTAATCGCTGATACCCGCCTCGTAGGTTCGCCCCTCGATGAGTCGCGCCTGAAGGCCACACAAATGCGCTGCCACCAGGGGATCGGCGTACTCATCATCACCTTGATACAGCGCCAGGTCATCGGCCTGAAATCCAAGAAAGTCACTCAGCAAGGGCCAGCGCTCTTCAAGCTTGCCGACGATCATGTCATTGATGCCGATGAAACTGGTGCGTCGACAGGTTTCAAATTGACCTTCAGGACGCCACGCGACCCGCTCCTCGTCCGTATAGAACTCGCGATAGTAGTCGCCACCGAGTCCGTCAAGCAGCGGAAAAAGCGTTTCGAAGCCCGCGGAACTGGCTAGCGATCCGGCGATTGCCGCTTTCTGCACCGCACGGTTCAACCCATCGAGAAATTGCTTCTGACGGCGCGGGGATTCGCTACCGATCATCGCATCGACACCATTGTTCCAGCGGGCGACCTGACCGTAGTACTCGGCGGTGGCCAGATAAGCGTCATCCCAAAACTCCAGCGTTTCACTGAAGGTCCTGCGGTGACCGAGCAGCAGCAAGTTGATACGGTTAGCCTCACGCCCTTCGTCACAGATAGGTGCCTGATGATCAAACGGCAAGACCTGACGATGATCCACCATCAACAACTCGACTCGTGGGTCATCGTACAGAAACAGTGCGCTGTAGCTGCGATGCATGTTTTGCAATGCCGTCTGGCTATTGCCATTCCAGCGCAAAGTCGCCACCCGCAACTGGAAGGTCGCGGGTGCACGCCCTGCGATACTCAACTGCGCAGCCCGCAGCAATGCAAGCGTGTAACAACTGTCGCGCGAGCCGGTCTGGTTCACCAGCACCTTGAAATGGCCAATGTTCTCCATGCCGCCAGCGGCCACGGCCAGTCGCTGTATCAATAACTGCAACGCCGTGCGCTCTGCACGGGAAAAGAAGCTCAGCAAACGCTGCAATACCTGCTGGTAGACATAATTCATAGCCTGGTCATGGATCGTGCTCATCGGTATTTACCCGGTATCAAAAGTTTCATGCCATAACGACGGAAATATCAGCCGCACGACAATTCATCAAGTAAGTAATAGACGCTCAAATGCTAACACTTACAAATTCGTAGTTATTTGAAACACTTGAGCTGCTAAAAGCCCGCCAATCACCGGAGGACAGCTTCAAGCCCCTGTATTTGTTTGGTTTTTTTCTATGTTGAATATTCCTAGGAAACTTCCCACAACGTCCCACGACAAGTGAGTACAAAAAATAGAGAAGTAGTTTCCGAATAGGCCTACAACAATTAAACAGGAGTCGGCGCGTTCAACAGCGCTAGCCGTTTTATGTAATGCAGGACAAATTGAATGCACAGCCATGGCTCATTCCTTGAGATGAAAGTAATCCTTCAATTATCAGGGCTTATAGTTCGATTAGAAGATACAGATCGGGAGCAAAAACCAGTTCAGTTGCTGAACTGTCCGCAGGCAGCGCCAAGGAAGTCTGTTGTTCTGCAGAGGGGGGATAAACGCAAAGGAGTCCGTGGGGCCACGGACTCCAGGGCCAGGCTTTACGCCGGTTCGACTTGAAGAGCGACCCGTTCGCGGCAGGGGCATTCGTCCATATAGCGATGCGCTTCGACGAACTCGTTGAACGGGAATACACGGGTCTTGAGCGGCACCAGCACGCGGTCAGCGGTCAACTGGTTGATGTCACGCAAGGCTCGTTGCAGGGCGACGTGATCCTGGGTGATGCCCAGTTCCGGTTTGCCGGTGAAGTTGCCGATGCAATGCACGAAGAACTGAATATTTTTCTGGAACGCCGCACACGCTGGAAATGGCGTCTGGTTACCGCCTTGCAGACCATACAATACAAGGCTGCCACGCGGTGCAAGGACATCGCCAAGCAGCGACATCTGCGGACCGCCAAGGCCATCGAAGACGACGTCGACACCACGGTTGTCGGTGATCTTGTTGATTCGCATCAACAGATCTTCCTCTTCGGTGACAATGACCTTTTCCGCGCCAAGGGACATCAGGTATTCGCGCTCTTGCGCCTTCTTGGTCGCGGCAATCACCCGCACGCCCATCGCCTTGCCCAACTGGACAAACGAAGGGCCGGCGCAATGGCTGGCGTCGGTCACCAGAGCAAACTGTCCCGGTTTGACCCGCGCCAGATCGGCGTAAGCAAAATAAGCGATCAGCAGCGGTGTGTAATGCACGCTCGCTTCGATTGGGCTGAGCACATCCGGATAACGGGTCAGCGCGGTACGCGGCAGCACAATCGACTCGCCGTAGACGGGGTAGTCATTCGGGCTTTCGGCCGGGAAACTGGCGACCTTGTCACCAACGGACAGGTCTTCGATATCGGCACCGACCGCCGTGACCACACCGGCCATCTCATGGCCAAGGCCTGATGGCAGGCGTGCCTGGGACGAGGCCAGGTTTTGACGCCAGAGCGTGTCGTACCAACTGATGCCGATTGCCTCGACACGCACCTGCACTTCGCCAGGACCTGGCTGAGCGGCCGCATGCTCTTCGC
This sequence comes from Pseudomonas sp. RA_15y_Pfl2_54, assembly GCF_963971015.1. Taxonomy (NCBI): domain Bacteria; kingdom Pseudomonadati; phylum Pseudomonadota; class Gammaproteobacteria; order Pseudomonadales; family Pseudomonadaceae; genus Pseudomonas; species Pseudomonas sp. RA_15y_Pfl2_54. The sequence goes on along the minus strand of NZ_CAXAPN010000023.1, from coordinate 20,295 downwards.
ATTTGAGCACCTCGGCCGGACCAAACTTGTGAAAACGGATCGTGCGGGACATCGCAAACCTCGTCAAAGTAACCTCTAATGCCCTGAACTCTATCTGGGCTTTTAACCCAAGACTATCAGTGGCTATTAATAGTCGACATGCCTGTCATTGATTCCGCAGCATGGGTGGCATGGGTGAAATCCATGAAAAACGGCTGCCACCGTCTGAGTAAAACTGAATTTACGGGTGCAGAGTAACAGCCTTTCCCCGTAAGATTCATGCCGGCCATTGTTCTCATATGGCCGCTCTCGTCAAGCTTGATGACTCTGCCAGGACTCCAGATGAATCGTAATGACCTGCGTCGTGTCGACCTGAACCTGTTGATCGTATTCGAAACATTGATGCACGAACGCAGTGTGACCCGGGCGGCGGAAAAACTGTTTCTCGGGCAACCGGCGATCAGCGCGGCGCTTTCGCGCCTGCGCAGCCTGTTCGATGACCCACTGTTCGTGCGCACCGGCCGGAGCATGGAACCGTCCGCCCGCGCGGTGGAAATCTTCGCCCTGCTCTCGCCCGCGCTCGACTCTATTTCGACCGCGGTCAGCCGCGCAGCGGAGTTCGACCCGGCGACCAGCACCTCGGTGTTTCGCATCGGTTTGTCCGATGACGTCGAATTCGCTCTGCTGCCCATGCTGCTAAAACGCCTGCGCGCCGAGTCGCCGGGGATCGTACTGGTGGTGCGTCGGGTCAACTACATCCTGATGCCGGGTTTGCTGGCATCAGGCGAAATCTCCATCGGTGTCAGCTACACCACAGACTTGCCGGCTAACGCCAAACGCAAGGTCTTGCGCCGTAGTCAGCCCAAGTTGTTACGTGCCGACACCGTACCCGGGCCACTTAGCCTTGATGATTACTGCGCACGCCCGCATGCGCTGGTGTCGTTCGCTGGTGACCTCAGTGGCTTTATCGACGAAGAACTGGAAAAACTCGGCCGCAAACGCCATGTGGTACTCGCCGTGCCGCAGTTCAACGGCTTGAGCACGTTGCTGGCGGGCACCGACATCGTCGCAACCGTGCCGGACTACACCGCCGATGCACTCACGGCGGCCGGTGGTGTTCGAGCAGAAGATCCGCCGTTGCCGACCCGTACGTTTGAACTGCACATGGCTTGGCGCGGGTCGCAGGATAACGATCCGGGTGAGCGTTGGTTGCGGTCGCGGATTCAGATGTTTTTTGGGGACCCCGATAGCCTGTAACGGAATTCCACTAAATTCTATAAAACCATTTAATAACAACAAGTTATTGGATTTTTAAGTCCATAGCCGTCTGTCTAAATCCAATGGATTCCACGACTCATGGGGGCATAATTGGGGGCAAATTTCGGTTCCTTAAAAAGGATGCCCCCACCGATGCCCCCAGATAATGCGGTTGTTTTCAAACGAAAACTCAGTGATGCCTTGATCCGCTCGCTGACCGAACCCGGCAAACACGCTGATGGCGAAGTCCCTGGCCTCTATTTGGAGGTGAGGGCGTCGAGCAAGGTCGGCAAATCCCCTTCCAAGGTTTGGCGATTGAAGTATCGGCTGCATGGGAAGGAAAACCGCTTCTCCATCGGCGCTTACCCCGAGATTGGCCTCAAGGAGGCGCGCGACATTGCCCGCGGCGCGCGCCGCGACGTGGCTAACCACACCGCACCGCTCAAGGCCAAGACCGCCAAGATCGAAGCACACCTGCTCAACGAGGTCCGCACCTTCGAATACGTAGCCAAGCAATGGTTAGCGTTCAAGTCTGCCGAACTGGTGACCAAGTCCATCTCAGGATTTAACGGTGCGTTGAACAACCACATCTTGCCCACGATTGGTAACAAACCGGTCAGCGAGATCAAGCTGGAGCACATCACTACAATCATTACGGAGTTGCGCCGCCAGCGCACCATGGCCATGGCCCGGCGCGTGCGTACCATCATCCGTGCAGTCCTGGGCTTTGCCGAGGGGCGCGGATGGGTGGAACGCAATGTGGCGCTTAGCAACATTGAAGAGTTGAAGATCCGCCATGTCGTGACCAGCAACCCAGCGATCGAAAGGCCAGCCGATCTAGGCAGATTTCTTCTGCGTCTGGATGACTGCAACGACGGCAGCGTTGCCGCCGCAATGCGCCTGCTGGTCATGTTGCCGGTCCGCCCAGGCGAACTGGTGCAGATGCGCTGGGAAGATGTCGACTTGGTGGGCGGCGATTGGCGTTATGTGGTGAGCAAGACCAAGCATCTAGACAAGAGCAAACACATCGTGCCGTTGCCTGAGCAAGCCTTGGTTCTGTTACGCGAGCTACATAAAACCCGCGTGGTGGACGCAGCAGGCAAAGGCTGGGTGTTCGTCTCCCCGGTCTATCCGGGACGTCCCATAAACCCGACCTCCATGCTTAAGTCCTTTCAGCGTATCTGGCCGGAGTACGACATCACATCCCACGGCTTTCGCGCAACCTACCGGACCATAGCCCATGAGCACTTAGGTATAGATCCAATAGTGCTCGAGCTGTCGTTATCCCACCGGATGCCAGGCGCGCTCGGGGCTGTGTATGCGCGCGCGCAACTGCTGGTCCAACGCCGGGAAGCGGCTCAACAATGGGCTGACTATTTAGATCAGCTGCGGCAAAACGCTGCGCGAGTGACCACAGATTGACGAAAACAAATCAGGAGATTGGAGCGGAAACGAGCATCACATCTAGCGCGCTACCCATTGAAATATATATATTTTTTCTTAATAAAGCAGAAAATAAATTCAATTCTTGACTTATTTTTTAGGTAATTCAAGAATAAAAAAGGAGAAACTCCGAGGCAATCTACTGGATTATGGTCCTAGCCATTTGGATGTATTTATCAAACCGAAGACATCAGTTACGCAGGCTCAGTCTCGAGAAGTACCAGCAACATCGAATCCCTCTACGTCACCGCTTAATTATCCGACTGCTGGCACCCCGCAACTGCCAGTGGTGAAGAGGAGTTGGCCCCGGAACTACAGTTCAGCCCAAACGTTTGTCAAATGATCGCGTTGGAACTCTTCGGCTAAAACACGAAACTATGCCCGAGCTCTCCCTCCATCCATTCCAGAAATCGCCTGACTCTGGGAAAACTCGAGTGCGCTTTCGGGAACACCAAATGATGGGCGGCTACCGGGGAACTCAAGATTTCGGGGGCCACTTCGATCAGCGAACCGTTGGCGAGGTACTTCTGCGCCAGCAGCGTGCTTTCAAGGGCGAAGCCCAAGCCGTGGCTCGCCGCTTCCAGGCTCATGTAGGATCGATCAAAACTCAAGGCGTAGGGCTTTTCGGGGCGCGCCAGGCCGTGCTGAGCGAACCATTCAGGCCATCTGAGCAAGGTCGCTTCGGAAAGAATCAACTCTTGAGCCAGAAGATCAGCCGCGTTTTTTACCCCACAGCGCGCGATCAGCTTGGGCGAGGCCAGCACCGCGAAGCTTTCGTTTCGCACGGTGCGCACTTCGTAGCTGGGCCAGTTCGGCCGGCCATGACGAATATCCACATCAATCTTGTCCTGGCTGAAATGCAGCGACTCGTATGAGCATGACAAATTGATCTGGATGTCCGGGTTGGTCATGCGAAATGACTCCAACCGGGGCATCAGCCAGAGCAAGCCAAAGCTGGGGGAGGAATGCAGTCGCAGGCAATCCAGGCTGACGTCACTCGCTGCCCGCTCGGTAGCGACCTCCAGGCTTTGCAACAATCCTGAAATGTCCCTCAAATACTGCTCGCCGACTGGCGTCAGTGTCACCCCGCGCGCCGCGCGCACAAACAACTGTCGACCAATCATGACCTCCAGTTTGGCCAATTGGTGGCTGATCGCCGAAGGCGTGAGGTCCAGCACTTCGGCCGCTCTAGCGAGGTTGCCAAAACGGGCGGTCTGCTCGAAGGCTTGAATTGCTCTCAGCGGTGGCAGATGGGATGAAGAGGTATCGTCCTGGCGCATCAGTATTGAGCCTATTGTTTTGGTGTTGAACGGGCAGCGCCATTCAAGCATTTGCGTTCTGGATTGACGAGTGCTGAATTTTATTCATGTAGCAGTGACGTTTGCGTTATTGCTCGGCCTGCTCGCGGGGACCACTCTGAGCCATCGATCGCTGAATCGAACCATAAAAACAATCAGAGGTAACCCTCATGCTTCTTCAAGGCAAAGTCGCGATTATCACCGGCGCTGCATCCGAGCGTGGTATCGGCCGCGCAACCGCTGTCACCTTCGCCAAACACGGCGCCCGCGTTGTGATCCTGGATCTCGACGAATCCGCCGCCCGTGACGCCGCAGCCACCCTTGGTGAAGGCCATCTGGGCCTGGAGGCCAACGTCGCCGACGAGACACAAGTCAAAGCAGCCGTCGCCAAGGTTGTCGCGCAATACGGCCGTATCGACATACTCATCAACAATGCCGGAATCACGCAGCCGATCAGGACCCTGGATATACGCCCAAGCGACTACGACAAGGTTCTGGATGTGAGCCTGCGCGGCACGCTGTTGATGTCGCAGGCGGTCATTCCGGTGATGCGCGCTCAGGCAGCCGGCAGCATCGTGTGCATGTCATCCGTATCGGCCCAGCGCGGCGGTGGCATTTTCGGCGGCCCGCACTACAGCGCAGCGAAAGCCGGTGTGCTCGGGCTGGGCAAGGCCATGGCGCGGGAATTCGGCGCGGACAACATTCGCGTCAACTCTATTGCACCGGGTTTGATTCATACCGATATCACCGGCGGCCTGATGCAGGACGAACGGCGCCACGCAATCATCGACGGCATCCCGTTGGGCCGCCTGGGTGAAGCCCAGGACGTGGCCAACGCGGCCCTGTTCCTGGCCAGCGACCTGTCCTCGTACCTGACCGGCATCACCCTGGATGTGAACGGCGGCATGCTGATTCACTGAGTACACCTGGCGGGCCTTGCAGCCCGTGCGGATCTGGATCGACGATGCAGCCGGGCCTTGTGGCCTGGCGGTCAATAAAAACAAGAGATCAGACCATCATGACAACCCTGTCGCTTGAAGCGGTTTCGACCGTGCGCACCAACGCCTACCGCAAAACCGCGTGGCGCCTGATGCCTTTCCTCATGCTGTGCTACTTGTGCGCCTACCTCGACCGCGTGAATGTCGGCTTTGCCAAGCTGCAGATGATGAACGACCTGGCCCTCAGCGAAACGGTCTATGGGCTGGGCGCGGGCATGTTCTTCATTGGCTACTTCCTCTGCGAAGTGCCCAGCAACATCATTTTGCATAAGGTCGGTGCACGCGTCTGGATCGCCCGCATCATGATCACCTGGGGCATCATCTCCGCCCTGTTCGCCTTCGTCGAAACCGCCTGGCAGTTCTACGCCCTGCGCTTTCTGCTGGGCGTCGCCGAAGCCGGCCTTGCCCCTGGCCTGTTGCTGTACCTGACCTACTGGTTTCCGTCCTATCGGCGTGCCCGCATGACGGTGTTATGGTTTATCGCCATTCCGCTCTCGGGCATGGTCGGTGGCCCGCTTTCCGGCTGGATCATGAACGCCTTCGCCGGTGTTCATGGCTGGGCTGGCTGGCAGTGGATGTTTGTGCTCGAAGCCATTCCCACGGTGATTGTCGGGCTGCTGGTGCTGAGCTACCTCAAGGACGGCGTGCATCAGGCCACCTGGCTGGATGACGACGAGAAAGCCCTGATCAGCCGCGAGCTGGCCGAAGACGACCAGAAGAAGGTTACCCACGCCTCTGTGGGGGAGTTCATACGTGACCGCCGTCTGTGGCTGCTGGCGGGTATCTATTTCTGCGTGGTGATGGGCCAGTACGCAATCACCTTCTGGCTGCCCACTCTGGTGCGCAATGCCGGGGTTTCCGATCCGCTGCATATCGGTTTCCTGACCAGCCTGCCTTATCTCTGTGCCATTGCGGCGATGCTGCTGGTCGGACGCAGTGGCGACAAACATCGCGAACGGCGTTGGCATCTGATCGGGCCGATGATCGCCGGTGCCATCGGACTGACCCTGGCCGCGCAGCTCGGAGGCAACATTGTCCTGTCCATTCTGAGCCTGTGCCTGGCGGCGTCCGGCATCCTGTCCGCTTCTTCAATGTTCTGGATGCTGCCCACCACCTTGCTCGGCGGTGTGTCTGCCGCCGCGGGCATCGCGGCAGTCAACAGCTTCGCCAACCTTGCAGGTTTCTGCTCGCCCTACCTGATTGGCTGGATCACCACACAGACCGGCTCCAGCGCCATCGGCATGTACCTTATCACCGGCGTTCTGCTGGGCGGTGCCTTGCTGGTGCTGCGCATTCCCGCCGCCCTGGTCAATCGTTGAGTAACCGGAGTTCTACCATGACTACCCAGCCCTCCTACGTTTCATCCAAGCCGCTGACCGAGCGTGCCCATAATATCCGTCGTCACGCCCTGCGCATGGGGCAAGTCCAAGGCCAGGGCTATGTCGGTCAAGCGCTGGGCGCGGCAGACTTGCTGGCCGTGTCGTACTTCCATGCCTTGAACTACAAGCCCGAAGACCCTGAGTGGGATCAGCGTGATCGCTTTTACCTCTCTATCGGTCACTACGCGATCGCGTTGTATGCCGCGCTGATCGAGGCTGAAATCATTCCACTGGACGAGCTTGAAACCTACGGCTCGGATGACAGCCGCCTGCCCATGTCCGGCATGGCCACGTACACACCCGGCATGGAAATCACCGGTGGCTCGCTGGGCCAGGGACTGGGCATTGCGGTGGGTGCCTGCCTGGGCTTGAAGCGCAAACAATCCGCGTCTTTCGTTTACAACCTGCTCTCGGATGGTGAGTTGAATGAGGGCTCCACCTGGGAAGCGGTCATGTCAGCGTCGCACTGGAAACTCGACAACCTGATCGCCATCGTCGACGTCAACAATCAGCAAGCCGACGGTCACTCCAGCGAGGTGCTGGCGTTTGAACCCATCGTTGATCGCTGGCAAGCCTTTGGCTGGTTCACCCAGCGCGTAGACGGTAACGATCTGGACGCTCTGGTCCAAGCGTTCGACGCAGCCCGCAGCCACCCCGCCGCACAACCGCGCGTCATCATCTGCGATACCAGGATGGGCAAAGGCGTACCGTTCCTGGAAACCCGCGAAAAAACCCACTTCATCCGGGTGGATGAGCACGAATGGGATGTGGCCTTGAACAACCTCGAAGAAGGCAAAACACTATGAGCACTGCAAACAACACATCAGCTCAAGCGCCCGCGGTCGTGAAGAAAAAGCTGACAACCTCCGCGATGATTGCCTCGATTGCCGCTGAAGGTCAGGCCACTCGGTCCGCGCCCTTTGGCCATGCATTGGCAGCGCTCGCGGACCAGCGCCTGGAGATCGTGGGTTTATCGGCTGACTTGTCCAAATACACCGACCTGCACATCTTTGCCAAGGCACACCCGGATCGTTTCTACCAGATGGGCATGGCTGAACAGTTGTTGATGAGCGCCGCAGCGGGCATGGCGCGGGAGGGTTTCGTGCCCTTCGCCACGACTTATGCGGTGTTTGCTTCGCGCCGCGCCTATGACTTCATCTGCATGGCGATTGCCGAGGAAAACCTCAACGTTAAAATTGTCTGCGGCCTGCCAGGCCTGACCACCGGGTACGGCCCCAGCCACCAGGCAACCGATGATTTGGCGATTTTCCGCGCCATGCCGAACCTGATGATCGTCGACCCTTGCGATGCCCTGGAAATCGAACAGGCGGTGCCTGCCATCGCTGCGCATCAAGGCCCGGTCTACATGCGTTTGCTGCGCGGCAACGTACCGCTGGTACTCGACGAATATGGTTATAAATTCGAGATCGGCAAAGCCAAAACCCTTCGTACAGGCAACGACGTACTGATCATCTCCACCGGCTTGATGACGATGCGCGCCCTGGAAGCGGCCAAGGAACTCCAGGCGGATGGCGTGGATGTCGCGGTGCTGCACGTGCCGACCATCAAGCCTTTGGATGAGCAGACCATTCTGGCCGAGGCCAGAAAGCCGGGGCGGCTGGTGGTGACTGCGGAAAACCACTCCATCATCGGCGGGTTGGGCGAAGCGGTGGCCACCGTGCTGTTGCGCAACGGGGTGACGCCGACGTACCGGCAAATCGCCCTGCCAGACGCATTCCTCGATGCGGGCGCACTGCCGACGTTGCATGATCGATACGGTATTTCCACCCAGGCTGTGTGCACGCAGATCAAGGGTTGGTTATAGGATTTACACCTGCAAGGGGCTCAATCAGCCCCTTGGCATGGAGGAAACACGCCTTGAACGCTGACACCCTGCTGGATCCCGATTACGCGTTTTTCTTCGCAGAGCCTTCCACTGAGTGGACGCTCGCCACGCTCCCCGCCATCCGAGGCCGGATCAGCGCCAACGCCAAGACACCCGAGATGTGATGCGCAGAGCAACGCTGGACCGGCTCGGGCGGTGTGCGCCTGTGCATTTACCGTCCAAGGCCCATGCCGGAGGCTAAGGTACTCCCGGCTATTTTGTACCTGCATGGCGGAGGCTTCGTACTGGGCTGCCCGGAAATGAACGACGACTACCTCGCCGCGCTCGCTGAGGAATCCCAAGCAGTCGTCGTCGCAGTCGATTACCGACTGGCTCCGGAGCATCCGTTTCCCGCTCCGCTGCAGGATTGCTACACCGCGCTCGCCTGGCTGTTGCGGCAGGGACCTACGCTGGGGCTTGATCCGAAAAAAGTCGTCATCACGGGCCACAGTGCCGGCGGTGGACTGGCTGCGTCGTTGGCCCTGTTGGTTCGCGAACGGCGCGAATATTCCGTGGCGGGTCTGGTCATGATTTACCCGATGCTCGATCACAGAACCGGCTCGCCGGCAGCCCCCACCGAGAACCCCACCACCGGTACGTTGAATTGGGGGCGACGAGCAAACCAGATTTGCTGGCGATGCCTGCAAGGGTCGTACACCCTTGGCGATGGAGAGGATTTTCTGTTTTCCGCCGCGCTTGCGCCTGATCTTCAGGGATTGCCACACAGCTTTATTGTAGTCGGGGCCCTGGATCTTTTTCTGGAGGAAGACGTGGACTTCGCCTTGAAGCTATCGCGCGCAGGCGTGGTCACCGAGCTCCACGTCTATCCAGGTGTTCCGCATATGTTTGACCAATATCCTGGTCGGGTTGCTGAGCAATGCAGAAATGATGTGGCAGTTGCGCTTCAACAGATATGGGCACAATGCTTCTCCTCTTGCTGCCCATCTATCGAAGTCCTGTGAAACTTCAAGAAATAGGTGCGCCGGCTGCTGACTACCTAGGATCACGTTAGCGCGTCTATCCAGTAGTGGTACTTTCAGGCTCACGAGAGCAATAGGTTGAGCTCGACTCTGCTGAAAAGGCGGTTTTTAGCTGGCCTGAACTTAGGCGTGATTACTATCCGGAGAACCTACTTACCAAATTGAGTGGTTTCTCGACTTTTGGTTGACCTTTGCTGCTCTGTTATTGGGCTGGCTTGAGATTTTTGCTTAGTGCGGACGCTGCTATCCCGTGTCCGGTGGCCCTTGAAATTTGACCAGTCGTCCCAGGTTCTGCACCGCAGCGGCCAATGAGCTTATCAGTCGTGCCACTCATTCCACGTAGTCTCAGGCGATCCAATTTCAGGATTCGCTTGAGGTGGACAAACAGCATTTCGATCTTATTACGTTTATGGCGAGAGCGCACGTAGTGCGCCGTCGCGGCGATTCGCAGAGCCGCATCACGCGCAGCTTTATGGAAGCAGCGATCTTGCGGAACGTAGTGTTCGGACAGCAGTTGGCTTTAATCGGACAGAATTGAAAACCAGCCTTCATGAAATCTCTCTAGCACGAAGACTGGTTTTGTCGCCATGTCATTTTAAATAACAAGTTCACCGAATATTAAAAACGGTAGGTAAGCGAAGTAGCAAATCCGCTGCCGCTGTTGCTGTACGTAGAGTTATACACGCCACTAGATGCCGAAACTGCACTGACCTTGACGGTTTCTTCTTTAAGATAGGAGTAAGCAAAGTCAATGGTCAGGTTACTCACTGGCGTCCAGCCAGCACCGAAGCTTATGGCCCGACGATCACCAGTCGGAAAACGTGCGGAACGATGGGCATTGTCAGTGGGTGATTGATCGACCGATAAACCAGTACGCAATACCCATTCCTTATTCAACTGATATGCAGCACCGATGGCATGAGCCCAGGTATCGTGCCAATTCTGTTCTTCAGTCACCGCGTCCAATGAACCACCGAGACTCGGACTGACGCCGCTGCTCTCGACAGTAACTTTTTTAAAGCGGCTCCAACGCGTCCAGGTGCTGCCCGCATAGACTGTCCAGTCGTCGTTGAGCTTATGCGTGAGCGAGAAATCCACTGACTCCGGAGTGTCCAGTTCAAGTTCAGCATTATAATGTTGACCGCTAACATTCAGCAGGCTAAACGTGCCACCGGAAACTTTAGTATCCCCTTCCAGGCGATAACTCACCTTGGAGTGATAGGTCAGACCCAAACGGGTGCTATCAGTAGCTTGTATCAACACACCGGCATTAAAACCAAGGGCCGTGTCGGTACCGTTGACCTTGATCTTGCCGTCATTGCTTCCTGGGGTGACGATGTTGGGTACTTGCGAGGACAGCTCGCCGGCGACTCGATTGATGGTTGGGCCGAAGCCGATAGATACCTTATCGTTGAAGGCATAGCTGACGGTAGGCTGAAAGGTAATAATCTCTACTTTGCTTTTGTTAGCAAAGTAACGGCCTGCGAAGTCACTCCCGTAGTCCGTGATCAACCCAAATGGTACATATACGCCGAAACCAACCGCCCAGTGTTCATCAATGGGCTTTACGTAATACCCCATCGGCGCAAGGCCAATAGGAACCACATCGCCACCTTCTTTGCCGCCAAAAGTACTGCGCGTATCACTGGTGTCTGTTTTGGCATCAATGACAGCAACCCCGGCACTGACTTGTTCGTTTTTCAGACGAGACATGCCGGCAGGATTTGTTTGGACAGTGCTCGCATCAATGGCAGAAGAGGATCGCCCTGCATACCCTGTCCCCATTGCGCTGACGCTGGTTTCGTTGATGGCAAAACCACCTGCGAATAATGGCGAAGAAACAAGTGTGGCAACGACGCCAAGCATGGTTTTGGTTTTTATTTTTATCATTATTTGAGTTCCTGATGAGCACTGAATAGAAAACCCCGTATGTCCTCCAGATCAATCACGCACGCTTGATATCACTCGAGCAACACATTGTTCGTCATCGATGCCTTACGCACCCGGTGTAACTTCAATGGCATACGCACTCTCTTCATTTAACGGCCTCTCTTATTTTTGATGAATCACACGCACAGCTTTTATTATCGCCGGCTGAAAACGCCCACGACAAAACAAAACAAGTTCAAAGCGATACAGGAAAATCAACCCAGTCGGCCATGGCAAACCGAAAGTTGTTAACTTAAGAAAGTCTATTAGGCCCAATCAACTTTAAAGCTATAGCGACCGATTAACCGCTCCAGCTGTTCGCGTTCGGCTCCGGCGTTGATACGCGCGACGATGCCAAGGCGGCTGTCTTGTAGAACATGCACCGTTACCCCGTCTAATCCTGCCGCCTTTGCCTCGTTGAGAATCACTTGGGAAATTTCACGCTGCTGCAAGGCTGGCTTGAAAATTTTACCCACCGGTGTCAACGGCAGTGCTTCCAACAACTCGATGCGCTTGGGTACTGCGGCGCGCTCACTGATGTGTCGTCCAGCGAATTCCAGTAGTGCCTCAACAGTGCAGACCTGCCCGGGAAGCAACTGCACGTAAGCAACCGGAACCTCGCCAGCATATGCATCCGGGCTACCTACAGCAGCCACCAACGCAACGGCCGGGTGTGCCTGCAGCGCTTCTTCGATTTGCTTGGGATCAATGTTGTGCCCCCCCCTAATAATCAGTTCCTTTCTGCGGCCTGTAAGCCAGAAATAACCTTGAGCGTCCTGGCGCCCCAAATCACCTGTGTTCAGCCACCGCTTACCGCCTATATCAATCCACACGCCTTGGTTATGGCTATGTTCCAGGTAACCGTTGAATATATTGGGCCCCTGTATTGCAATCACCCCGACTTCTTCCAAGTCAGCATCACGTTCGTACTGGCCATTCGAGTCCAACACGACTGCGCGCATATCCTGATAAACCAGACGCAAACCAATCGAGCCAATGCGCCGATCGCCCAGTGGAGGGTTGACCGAAGAAACACAAGCGCCTTCTGTAAGGCCATATCCTTCGAGCAAGCGCACGCCAATCCGACGCTCAAATTCACGGAAAAGCTCGACCGGCATCGGTGCGGCGCCGCACAAGGCGTAGCTGAGACTGGACAGGTCATGATCCTGTGAGTCTTGCTGCAGCAATGCAGCGTAGAAAGTAGGTACCCCGGAGAAAAAATTGACATGAAAATGCTCAACCATGCTCCAGAACCGCTCTACGACCCTCGGCCCACGATACCCCTGAGGGGTGCCGAGAATGACTCGGTCGCCTTGAGTCCAGGGCATCAACCCGGTGACCAATTGACCGTTGACATGAAACAGAGGCAGCCCACAGAAAACAACCTGACCAATGTCACGCGGTTGCATGTGAGTGGCCATTGCCCAGGCATTGAAAACTTCCGAACCGTGAGTGCGCGCAGCAATCTTCGGAAGGCCTGTGGTGCCCCCAGTGCAGAAATAAGAAGAAACTTCGTCCTGACCTATCTGCCGACCGCTTTTGAGGGTGTCATCCGGTTGCGCCAGCATCAATGTGCGCAGGTCAGTATGAATCACGACATCTTTGTGCAAGCTTTTCTCGTGCAAGGCGATGCTGCGCAGAGCAGCCCCCCTTTCATGATTAACGTAGGGTTCCAGGCTCACCCACACGATGTGCTTCAGGTCATGCAAGGTATTGAGCTGACCGGCTAACCTAGGCCAGAGATCGTTGCCAGGTCCGGGGGCCAGTGCCACCACGACCCTGGCACGAGCAGCGCGCAAGAGATCAATAACTTGCGGCACCTCAAGCAGCGGATTGATCGCCATGACAATGCCTGCAGCCTCCCCCCCCCAAATAGTGAAGTGAGTTTCCGGCAGATTAGGCAGGACAAACGCGATCACCTCGCCCGGCACAACACCTAAATCGTGGAAGGCATTGGCCGCACGGGTGATGTCGGCGAAGAGCTCGGCGTAGCTCCAGTCATGGGTATGGGCGAAGTCTGCGGCATCAAGGAAAAAACTCAACGCGGTCGCTTGCGGATGACTTTCCGCGCTGCGCCGCAGTGCCTCATATGTGCTCGGAGCGAGATTACGCTCGGCCAGTGGCACAGATTCCACAACCTGTATGTCGGCAAAGTCTCGTATTGGCATCAGATTTGCTCCACCACACGATTGCGTTGCACGCCCAGGTCAACCACACCATCGGTGCTGCGGATGCTTGCTTCGACGAGGTCGCCAGCCTTGAGGTATTGAGAACGGCCCTCCTGTGCCTTGAGGAACATTTTCCATTTGGTGGCTTCGGGCAGTAACGCCGCGATGCGCTGCTTGGCCGGTGACGGTACGGTCAACGCACACCCTGCGGGCGTACCAGTAGCTATCAGGTCGCCCGCTGCAAGGTCCTGGATACCTGACAACTCGCTGAGCGTCTCCGCCGGACCAAACACCAGGTTTGCGGTTGAATCACTCTGACGCACCTCACCATTCACCGTCAGACGTAACTGCAAATTTTTCAGGTAAGCCATTTTTTCCGGGGGCAGCAGGCAGAGGTACGGCCCCACTGGACCGAACGTACGAAAGCTTTTGCCTTTGTAGAACTGCATCTGTGGAATCTGGATGTCGCGCGCCGAGTAATCGTTGACGATCACCACGCCTGCAATGAACTGATGCAGGTTGCTTTCGTCGACCTTGACCTTGCTGCTGATATCGCTGCGCATGACCAGCCCGAGCTCAATCTCATAATCGAGAAAACGCACCTCGCGCGGTTTGATCAGGTCGTTGTCCGCCGGCACAATACAGCTGGTCGCCTTGGTGAAGATCATGTTGTATTTCTTCACGTCAGGGTCCATCCCTGACTCAATCATGTGCTGCCGATAATTGGCGCCCTGACAAACAAACTGCTGATTTCGGGTAATCGGTGATAGCAACTGCACGTCGCTTAGGACCAACTCTGTTCCCTTTGTTAAAGCAAGATCATCAATGTTGTTATTGCGAATAAAATCACCGGTCGTTTCAAAGCTACCCGGAATAACCGTAATAAGACCCTGGCGTACCACGCCCCAATGGATGTCATTGCGATAAGAGAAGCGGACAACATGTACAACTGACATTGACGGTACTCCTGAGCTTCGATGGGTCGGCGCTACGTCGCGCTTGAACGTAATAATTGTTCTGGATGGGTGTCGGTAATGTTGTAAAAGAAGAAACACGCGGCAACGACCGCCCCTAGCCGAACAACCGCAAAAGGCTTCTGAGTTTGCGCAGCGTGACGTCCGGACTCCGCCTGAGACTACGAACAAGAATGCGCAGACTGGCGAGGCTTATCCGGGGTCTGGTGAAGCTTTTGGGCATGCGCTGGCCCCATTGCGCCATCGCCTCGGCACTCACCGCGTGAGTCCCGGTTGGATGAGCAGACGTAAAGACGTCCCCATCACAATAATGCTCGTGCTTGTCACCCCAAGGATCTTGCCAATAATCAAAAATTTGGCTTCCCAGAATGTGGCGCCCGATTCCCCACGCATGAGTCCAGCCTTTTTCTTCCAGAACACGCTGCCCCATGCCAACCGCGTCAGCATCAACGACCTCAAACGCACTATGGCTGTAACCGGCCATGAATCCTTGCGCGATCGCAAGGGTGTGGTGATCGGCAGGCTGTTGTCCAAGATCCAGACGCAAAAAAGAGACGATGGGTGAGCCATCAGGCAGCACTTGCACGTCGCTTGGAATTAAACCGAAATGTCGGGTGTACCAGGCACACGTGGCTTGATAGTCAGCCACCTCGATCACGACGTGACCGAGCCTGAGTACTTCCGGCGGGCCGAGGGGTGGCCGCTGAGCGACGTTGATCCGAGCATGCTCCAGCGCCAGATTGAGTGCCAGGGCAGGTCTGTGCTCAAGCGCCTTGCTATAGCTCTGAGCGCAAACGGCCTCGACGATGAAACCTGAAGGATCGGTCAGCCGTACGCATTTCCCGCCGCCTGGATGCGCGATATTTTCGACTGCCGAAGCGCCGGGTATCTGCGCAAGTCGGTCAAGGTCCTCAAGGGTCAGGACTTTCAATCCAATGCCGATGAAGCGTGCTTGTTTTGCCCGATGAATCCGATAACAGTAAGCCATCGGTTCGGTGCCGCGCAGATAGAGCGTATCGGCGGATTGTTCAATGACAATTAGCCCGAAGTCCGTCAGAAAGCGTGCCGCTTCATCAAGCGCTGGCCGTTCAAAAATAAGGTGCGCCAGGCCTTGAGCCTTGACTGTTGGTTGCGGATGCCGGGCGGGCTGGTGTGTCGATAAAAAGGGCGTAACGTTTGTGCTACTCATTATTTTTATTCTCCGTAATTCTCCGGGCAAGGCTTCGCCCTCATCCCTCGGCTAGAGGGATGTCAATCAATCGACTGTGATTACGCCCTTATTAGAGAGAAGGCAGGGCTGGTAATTCGCTCGTCGCCAACTCTCGCGCCTCTCCGGGGGGCAGACCTAACGCTCTTAGCACAAGCTCTGCATTATCTGCACCCGCGTCACGCCATGTCCGATGCCCCTCGAGCACCAGAAAAATCGAACCCAGCACGCTGTTGGAAATCAGCGTTACGACGCTCAGCAATTGCTCCTGTCGGAAGTTGTACCGCCCGCTGGACAGGCCTCTCAAAAGGTCGGTCATCGCTTGACTCGAAAACATCTCCCGTAACGAAGCATTACTGGTGGCAAACCGATGCAGGAATGCTCCCCACTGCGGCTCCTCATGAGCTCGACGAATAAAAAAGCGAATGCCGTAAGCCAGGCCCTGAGCAGGATCCGCAAGCATGTCAACGCTTCTTCGTACGCGTTCGTGCATTTCCCGTCCGAGATAACTGGCAACGGCTTCAAACAAGCTGTCCATGCTTTCAATGTGGCTATAGACAGTCCCACGCGCCACGCCTGCCTCTCGCGCCAGGTCGAGAATATTGATTTGCGCGGTACCTTTCTCAACAAACAAGCGAAAAGCTGCTTGGTGAATGCGACGCTGTGTCGGACTCAGGGATTCCATACTCAATCTCCAACTATCAATGACCCAATTGAACACTCGCGATCAATTTTCGTCAACAGTGTTTTTTCCATCCACACAGAGCCCGGCCCTCAAAAAGCCCGTTGAGCCTTATGAATATTGGTCTTATTTTGTGCCTTCAGGAGGATGATCACCTTTTTTCGAGCATTTATCTGCAAAAAAAATGAACACGCATGATCAGCTCTCACCTTGCGCCGCCGCTTTCTGCAGATAAAAATCAAAAGGAAGCTGTACCAGCGAGGGCCATGGACAGCCCGAAGCTGAGCCGTTTGACACAAATGAACAAATGTGTTCAGAATCGATCCGACCTGTCCAATTTCACTATGTTATATCCAGTTCTATTCAAGCTCTCATCCGGAATAATAATAATGACGATCAAACAAGGTCGTATTGACCTCCACCACCACCTCGTTCCTCCCGCCTATCAAGAGGCGATCTACAGCAAAGGGATGGAACGGCACGCGGGAGCGTTGCTGCCCAAGTGGACGCCTGAAAAATCCATTGATGTGATGGATATGAATGGCATCCAACGCGCCGTAACCTCTATTTCCACACCGGGAGTGCACCTCGGTAACGGCGTAAGGCCGGCACTAGCTTTGGCTCGAGCTTGTAACGAATACGCGGCAACAATGCGTGATGATTACCCTGAGAGATTTGGTAATTTTGCGGTGCTGCCTATGCCGTTCACAGAAGCCGCCTGCAACGAGGCGATTTATTCGTTGGATGTGCTCAAGGCAGAAGGTGTAGTGCTATTCGGCAGCACCGATGGTTTTTTTCTCGGCGACCCGCGCTTTGATGAGTTAATGAGCGAGCTCGACGATCGGAGTGCCGTGGTTTTCGTGCATCCCAATCTTCACAAGAGCAGTGAACAGCTAGGTTTTAAAACACCCGGTTTTTTAATCGAATTCCTCTGTGACACGACTCGCGGTGCGGTGAATCTGATCGTTAACGGAACCTTGGAGAAGTACCCGCGAATTCGCTGGCTACTGGCTCATGGCGGCGGTTTCTTACCCTATGTCGCCTGGCGCGTATCGCTGTTCAATGCGACACCTCAACTTCAGGAAAAGCTGCCCCACGGGATGCTCTCCTACATTCGTAGATTTTATTTTGACACCGCTTTATCACCGTCGAGCTATTCGATGGCAGCCCTGAAACAATTGGTTGAGCCCGAGCACATACTGTTTGGCAGTGACTTTCCATTCGCACCTGCTCCTGTAACCAGCTTGCAATGTCAGACGCTGGACGAAAACCCGCTTTGGTCAGCCGATGAACTCTACGCCATCAATCGCGGTAATGCATTACGGCTGTTTGCGCAGTATCAGAGAGCGGGTGAAGTGACTCAGGCGAGCCCCATCTATGAGGAGGAATCGTTGTCCAGCCGGATCAAGCGCGGGCTGACCAAACCGATGGCTGCGCTGGCGGAACGTATGCGCGATCGCTAACCCAATCTTTAGTCACTTCTACCTTTTAACCTTTGAGGTTGCCATGAAACGCCGAGAATTTATAGCCAGCGCAGGTCTACTGGCCGGCGCAACGATGCTCGCTACAACCGCACCTGAGCATGTGGTTGTTGCCGACATGACCACGCAGAAGTCCTTGCCGACGACTGATGTAGCCACGCCCGTAGGACGTATCGATGTGCACCATCATATAGTGCCACCCGTATTCCTTGACGCTTTAACGCGCAAGGGATTAGACAAGCTTACAGGTACACCGCTACCCAAATGGACGGTAGAGCAATCAGTGGCGCTGATGGACAGTCAGGGCATTCATACCGCTATCACTTCCCTAATGGCTCCGGGCGTCTATTTCGGAAATGATCGCTCCGCAGCCGAGCTTGCACGAAGCTGTAATGAGTTCGCGGCCAAGATGGCTGCGGTTCATCCTGGTCGTTTTGGATCGTTTGCCGTGCTACCCCTACCCGCCACTGAAAGTGCTTGCGTCGAAGCCACGTACGCTCTCGATACTTTGCACGCTGACGGCGTTTCGTTGATGGGCAGCAATGATGGGGTATTTCTTGGCGATCCGCGATTTGATGAATTGATGGCAGAACTGGATAGCCGTCACGCCAGTGTTTTTCTGTCGCCAAATCTGCACCCAAGCAGCTCCCAACTGCTGCTCGAGAGGCCGCAGTTTGGTCTGGAACTGGATTGCGATACAACGCGAGCGGCACTCAATCTGATTTTTACAGGCACGCTGGAGCGATACCCCCATATCAATTGGATTCTCTCCAACGGTGGTGGATTTCTTCCTTATGCAGCGTGGCGAATCTCGCTTGCGAATGTCCTGCCAGAATTTAGCGACGCCGTTCCTCAAGGCGTGATGACCTATCTAAGGCGCTTTTACTTCGATACGGCTTTGACGACCTACCCTGGCCCTATGGCGGTACTCAAGGAGTTAGTCGAGCCGACGCAGCTCTTATACGGTAGCGGCTTTTCTTTAGTGCGATCCGAGACAGTCGCCGATGAGATAAAAGGAATAAGCAGGTCATTATTGTGGAGTCCACGACAACAGCAGGGTATCGATCGCGGTAACGCGCTGGGATTATTTCCTCGTTATGCAACGAAGGGGGAGGTTCCGATGTTGGCGCCGGTTCATGAATCCGAAACTACTTTACACAAATGGGGACGTACACTAAAAAAACCTATTGGCGCCCTTGTCCAGCAATTGAAAAATTAATCAAACCTTATGCGCGTCATGCCAACCAATGAAAATTTGCACACCATTACGAAAAGTCCATAAGCCTCAGTTACAGATACCCCCCCAACATAATCGCGCTGAATACGGCATTCGTAGCATCTAGAATAGTGCTAACGTGTAATTTCATAAGCAGTTAAAATTAATTCCCTTTAATCGAAAAGCTCATCGTGCCGCCCTCGCAAGCCATATAATCGGCCGCACAAGCTTATAGCTTATGCCGCAGCTTCCGCATATATAAGAATAACGGAGAAACTTATGTCGTTCGAAAACCAAATTATCTGGATAACCGGCGCATCATCGGGCATCGGCGAAGCGCTGACGAATGCGTTTTTACAACAAGGCGCCAAAGTAATTCTTTCTGGTCGCAGGGTCGAGGAACTTGAGCGCGTGGCCGCCCAAGCTCCAGAACACTGTTTTATTCTTCCCTTCGAAAGTACTAACTACCCTGCCCTGCCCAATATTGTCGAACGCGCCTGGGCGTGGAGCGGCCGAGTTGACATGCTGATCAACAATGCAGGGATCAGCCAGCGCAGCCTGGCACTTGACACTCATCTAGATGTGTATCGGCAACTGATCGAAGTCGATTACATGGCCCCCCTGGCGCTAACCCAATTGTTGCTGCCGAAAATGGTCGCGCGTAAAGCCGGGCACCTTGCAGTGGTCAGCTCGGTCGCAGGCAAGGTCGGCACGCCACTGCGAAGCGGCTACTCGGGAGCCAAGCACGCAGTGATCGGTTACTTCGATACCATCCGCGCCGAGGTAGAACAAGCCTACGGTATTACCGTCAGCGTAATTCTGCCAGGCTCGTTACGCACCGATTTGGCCGTCAATGCGTTAGCCGGCGATGGCAGTGCACGTGGGTACTCCGACCCGAATATCGAAAACGGCATGGATGTGACGGTGGCCGCTAAGCTGATTCTGACCGGCCTGGCCGAACGAAAATCGGCAATTCCGATTGCCGAAGGCATCGAGGCAATGGCGTTGAAACTTAGCGCTGCCAATCCGGAACAGCTCTATGCTTTAACCGCCCAAGAAGGTGCGCGGTTGGCTATGTTACGCGAGGCGGGTGGTTCGCTGGACCCGCTCGATATCCGTAGCTCTTCTTAGGGTATCCATAAGTGTTGCAGATGCCTGGCATTGCTCATTCTTGAACAATGCCCTCGCCCAAAAGATGTTTAAGCCCCCCGCGCCGCTCAATGCAGACCTGTAATTACGCTAATCCACCGTGCAGGAAACCCTCATGCCTTGCGTGAGGAGGGGGGCAGTCTGTAAGCGTCTGCCCAACTCACGTTGCGTAAGTCAGACAGATACCCACTGATGCGGCAGCAGTTGGTCGATCTCACTCGCCCGTTGCGTCGGCAACCGCGTCAGCACATCTTTGAGATAGGCATACGG
>NZ_CAXAPN010000022.1:0-115108 GCF_963971015.1 Pseudomonas sp. RA_15y_Pfl2_54 | reverse complement strand
CCGTGGGCACGCTGACCTTCAAGTTGCCCAAAGCCTGGATCAGCGAAAACAAGGGGCGTACGGTCAACCTGACTTACACCTACAAGGTCGGCGGTGTCGGAAATCTGATTACCTCGTCCCCACTGAGTATCCGCGTGGTCAGCGCGCAGGGCCAGAGTGTGTTCAAGGTGGTCGAAGCCCCGGCGGGCGAGTTGAATGCCGATACGCTCGGCACCGAAGCCAACGTACAGGTCAGTTATCCGAGCCTGGCGCCAAAGGATACTGTCGGTGTGCGCCTGACCGGTGTGGCGTTGCGTGATGCGCCAATCCAGACCGTGTTCACCGTGGGCACGCTGACCTTCAAGTTGCCCAAAGCCTGGATCACTGAAAACAAGGCACGTACGGTCAACCTGACTTACACCTATAAAGTGGGCGGTGTCGGGAATCTGATCACTTCATCTCCCTTGCCGATCAAGGTGACAGGTGTTGCCGCTCCGGGCGACGGCCCACGGGTTGCAAATGAGTTGAACGTACAATATTCGACGACCAGTAATACCTGTCCGAGCAATTCCAGTCTGGGAGCATGGTACTGCGCCGGGGTACTGATTCGCACAGTTGATGATTCGACGGCATTTCATGCCTGGAACCCTAGTCCGGGCGCCGAAAAACTAGGCGGGGTGTCATTCAGCTACATGAAGACGGGTATTGGCATGAATCAACTGCAAGGTAGTCGAACCCAGGGTTTTGTTCTGGAAACGGGGCAGAACTTTACCGTCAATGGGGGCTACCCGCTTCAAGTCCTGTGTTCATACCCCTACGATGGGGGCACTTTGATTCGTAGTGCAGCCGGCTGCGGGGCTGCGAGCAATTTCCCGAGCAGCAGTGTTCCATGTGCTGCTCAAGGCCTCACGACACTGACGACCTGGCGTGCGCACTTCCGGCAGTATCCAGCCAGCAGCACCAACCGCTATCACCATCAATGCAGTTTCGGTGTGGATAGGGCGGGGTTCGCACTCAGTTTACTTTCGCGGGAAAATCCAGCGGGTGAACTGGCTTCGTGGCGACAAAACGAGGTGATGATTAAGACCTGGCCGCAGAACATTTCGAATCTGCCGATCAAGGCGTTCATCTACTTCAATACTGCGAGCCGGGCGGTCGGTGTGGAAGGAGCGAAGAATATTCAGCGGGACTTCTTGAAAACGACAGGTAGACGTATTCCTGTCATTAAAGTCTCGCCCCATGCAGCGAACATCTTCAGTTACTCCGATGCCGATCAAGGGATCTAGGACAAAAAATCGGGCGCCATATCCGTCGCGGGACAGATATGGCGCCGGGTTGTTCAGGCGGTTTTCCAGGTGATCTCTTCTTCACCATCAGCGCTGATGCGCATCCAGCGATCCGCCGTTTCCTCGCCTTCTTCCTCGACCCACGTCCCCGGTGCACAACGCACTTCGACGTTCAGCGCAGCAAACGCGGCGCGGGCGCAGGCGATGTCGTCGTCCCATGGGGTCGCATCGCTTTCCAGGTACAGGCTGTTCCACTTGCCCACGGCTTTGGGCAGCCAGGTCACCGGGATGTTGCCGGCCTTGCACTTGTAGGTCTGGCCTTTCTGTACCCAGTCGCTGCACGGGCCCAACGCTTCACCGAGCCAGGCGGAAATGGCTTTGTGGTCGACGTCGGCGTCTTTCAGGTAAATCTCGATATCCGGTTGGCGCATGGATGTCCTCACTGCGGGTCTGAAAAATCCATTCGCGGATTTAGCCGGCCCCGGGCACTTGCCCGAGACCAAAAGTTATTGAAGAACGAAATAATCGTAGCGCATCGACACGGTGGTCACGAACGGCTCGGCCTGTTCGATCACCGCCGTGCGGCGTTCGGCACTGGCGCGCCAGCCGTGGGGTGTCATCGCCAGGAGGTTGGCGCGATCCTCGGGTTTGTCCAGCGTCAGCTTGAACTCCAACGTCTCACTGTGTGCCAGTGCCATGCCTGACGGCACCAAGGCCAGATGCTTGTCGTCGGTGTATTCGCGAACCTCGTCGTAAAGACGTTCGCGCAGTTCCATCAGATGGCCGCTGGTCGGGCCGACTTTCATCAGGCCGCCACCGACGCTGAGCAGGCGCTTGGCCTCTTCCCAGTCCAGCGGACTGAAAACACTGGCGAGAAACTGGCAACTGCCCGCCGCCAATGGCACGCGGGCCATGCTGGCGATCAACCAGGTCAGTTGCGGATTGCGTTTGCACGCGCGTTTGACCGCTTCGCGAGAGATGTCCAGCGCGTAGCCATCGGCATCCGGCAGGGCTTCGGCGATTTGCGCGGTGTAGTAACCCTCGCCACAACCGATATCGACCCAGCGCGCCGGTGCGTAACTCGCTGCCAGCTCGGCCAGACGCTTGGCCACCGGCGCGTAATGCCCGGCGTTCAAGAAGTCGCGGCGCGCCTCGACCATCGCCTGATTGTCGCCAGGGTCGCGGCTGTTTTTGTGCTGCACCGGCAACAGGTTCAAGTAACCCTGGCGTGCACGGTCGAAGCGATGCCCGGCGGGGCAGACCACGCCGTTGTCCACCGCGTTCAGCGGCTCACTGCAGATCGGGCATGCCAGCATCAGGCGAGCAACTTGATCAGGGTCTGGTAGTAGATCTCGGTCAGCACGTCGAGATCGGCGGCCAGTACGCGCTCGTTGACCTGGTGAATGGTTGCGTTGACCGGGCCCAGTTCAACGACTTGGGTGCCCATGGTCGCGATGAAACGGCCATCGGACGTGCCGCCGCTGGTGGACGCCTTGGTCTCGCGGCCGGTGATGTCCTTGATGCTCGACGACACCGCGTCGAGCAGCGCGCCCGGCTCGGTGAGGAACGGCAGGCCGGACAGCGCCCAGTCGATGTGCCAGTCCAGATCATGCTTGTCGAGGATGTCGGCCACGCGCTTTTGCAGGCCTTCAACGGTCGATTCGGTGGAGAAGCGGAAGTTGAACACCGCCACCAGATCGCCCGGAATCACGTTGGTCGCGCCGGTGCCGGAGTTGACGTTGGAAATCTGGAAACTGGTCGGCGGGAAGAAGTCGTTGCCGTGGTCCCAATGCTCGGCGGCCAGTTCAGCCAGGGCCGGCGCCGCGAGGTGAATCGGGTTCTTCGCCAGATGCGGGTAGGCGACGTGGCCCTGAATGCCTTTGATGGTGAGTTTGGCGCCAAGCGAGCCGCGACGGCCGTTTTTCACCACGTCGCCCACCAGTGTGGTGCTCGACGGTTCGCCGACGATGCACCAGTCCAGACGCTCTTTGCGCGCCGCCAGACGCTCAATCACAGCCTTGGTGCCGTGGTGCGCCGGGCCTTCTTCGTCGCTGGTGATCAGAAACGCGACCTTGCCCTTGTGATTCGGGTAATCGGCAACGAAACGCTCAGCGGCCACGGTCATCGACGCCAGGCTGCCTTTCATGTCTGCCGCGCCACGGCCGCAGAGCATGCCGTGTTCATCGATCACCGCATTGAACGGATCGATCTGCCAGGCGGTCACCGGGCCGGTCGGCACCACGTCGGTGTGACCGGCGAAGCACAGCACCGGGCCGTCGTTGTTGCCGTGGATGGCCCAGAAGTTATCCACATCTTCGATGCGCATCGGCTCCAGCGTGAAACCGGCATCGCCCAGGCGCTGCATCATCTGCTTCTGGCAATCGGCGTCGACCGGCGTCACGGACGGACGGCGGATCAGGTCGATGGCGAGTTGGAGGGTCGGCGAAAGGTCGGCGTGGGCCGTCATGGAGAACTCCGGAGATCATGAATGTGGGCGCGGACTAAATGTGGGAGCGGGCTTGCTCGCGAATGCATTGTGCCAGTCAACATCAACTTTTAATGACACACCGCATTCGCGAGCAAGCCCGCTCCCACAGGGATACAGTCCGGTCAGTCAGACCGCGTATCACGCCAAGCCCCGCAAAATGGCGGTTATCTTAAAGCAAAACGGCGACCATTGGCCGCCGTTTAGTGCATCGATGAGTATTTAGACGACCGGTGCCGGCTCAGGCGTCGCGGCAGGTTTTGGCAGTGACGACAGGAACGCCATGATCAGCGCCGCCAGATACGGCAGCGACTGCACCAGCAGCATCGCCACCCAGAAGCGCATGTCGTTGCTCGGAATGCCTTGCACCAGGAAGATCCCCAGCGCCGCGCCCCACAACAGCAGCATGATGAACAATTCTTCCCGTGCTTCGGAAATCGCCACCCAGAAGCCGTGGTTGTCGGCGTTTTTCGGCGTGCGGAAGAACGGAATGCTGCTGGTGAAGAAGCCGTACAGCACCGCTTTGGCGATGGTGTGCGACAACGCCAGCCCGGCCAGTGCCGCACAGAACGCATCCTTGAGGTTCACGCCCACCGCGCGGCGATACAGGAAGATGATCTTGCCGACCTTGAACACGAACAGCGCCAGCGGCGGGATTGCGAAAATCAGCAGCGGCGGGTCGACCCGTTGCGGCACGATGATCATCGCCGCCGACCACAACAAAGCGCCGATGGTGAAGAAAATGTTCATCCCGTCCGCGACCCACGGCAACCAGCCCGCGAGGAAGTGGTAGCGCTGGCCGCGAGTCAGTTCGGTGTCCTGGCCGCGCAGCAGACTGCGGGTATGGCGCTTGATGATCTGGATGGCGCCATAGGCCCAGCGGAAACGCTGCTTCTTGAAGTCGATGAAGGTGTCCGGCATCAGACCTTTGCCGTAGCTGTCGTGGTAATACGCCGCCGACAGGCCTTTTTCGAACACGCGCAGACCCAGTTCGGCGTCTTCACAGATGCACCAGTCGGCCCAGCCCAGTTCTTCCAGAACCGAGCGACGGGTCATGGTCATGGTGCCATGCTGGATGATCGCGTCACGGTCATTACGGGTGACCATGCCGATGTGGAAAAAACCTTTGTACTCGGCGTAGCAGAGTTTCTTGAAGGTGCTTTCGTTCTGGTCGCGATAATCCTGCGGCGACTGCACCACGGCGATTTTCGGATCGGCGAAGTGCGGCACCATGTGCTTGAGCCAGTCAGGGTGCACGCAGTAATCGGAGTCGATCACGGCGATCACTTCGGCGTCCTTGGCGGTGTGCGGGATCAGGTAGTTCAGCGCGCCGCCCTTGAAACCTGCCAACGGCGCTACATGGAAGAACTTGAAGCGCGGGCCGAGGGTTGCGCAGTAGTCGCGCACCGGTTCCCACACCGCCGGGTCCTTGGTGTTGTTGTCGATGATCAGGACTTCGAAGTCCGGATAGTCGAGGTTGGCCAAGGCGTTGAGGGTCTGTTTGACCATCTCCGGCGGCTCGTTGTAGCAGGGCACATGGATCGACACTTTAGGTCGGTAGTCCGAATCGCCGATCACCGGCAGGAATTCTCGTCGGCGCTTGTGAGTCCACACCGCTTCGGCCAGTTCATGCGCCTCGGTGAGCAACACGATGAACACCCCGAGCGCACCCAGCGCCAGGAGGAAACCCACCGTCAGGCTGAACCAGGTGCTGTATTGCTGGCTGTAGTCGTAACCGATCCACACCAGAACCGAACCGCAGAGGAACGCGATAAAGGTCAGGAAGGTACGGCCACGCTGGCGCAGGGCCGAGCCGTCGATCATCAGCAGCGTCAGCGAGAGCAGCGCCAGCACCACCGAACCGATGGCCAGCACGCGCCATTGCGGAATCGCCACCACTGGGCCTTCAAAGTTGAATTTTTGCTGACGCGCCGCGTTGAACACGCCCCAGTACGCGCCGACCGACCCCTCGTCACTGGCCTTCCACGGCTGATCAAAGGCTTCGATCACGAAGTAGTTGAAGCCCTGGCGGTTGAGTTTGTTGACCAGCGTGCGCAGGTAGATCGCCTGATCCGCCGGCGACGCGTCGGCGCCACCGCGCATGCGACCGTTGCTCGGCCAGCCCACTTCGGACAGCAGCAGCGGTTTTTTCGGGAACATCTTTTTCAGGTCGCGGGCACGGTCGAAAACGAACTGTCCGGCCTTGTCGACGGGAATGAATTCCCAGTACGGCAGCACGTGCGCGGCGATCAGGTCAACGTGCTTGGCCAGTTCCGGGTGTTCTTCCCAAACGTGCCATTGCTCGGAGGTGGTCACCGGCACTTTCACGGCTGCGCGTACGCGATCAAGCAACACGCTCAGTTGCTCGGCAGTGATTTCCTTGCGGAAAATCGCCTCGTTACCGACCACCACCCGAACCACGCTGCGCGAAGTGTTGGCCAGTTCGATGGCGCGCTGGATCTCCCGCTCGTTACGTTCCTGATCGGGGCTTATCCAGATCCCGAGGGTCACGCGTAAACCGAATTCTTCAGCCAGTTTCGGGATGTCTTGCAGGGAGCCGTCGACCGAGTAGATGCGGATGTTGTCCGTCAGCTTGCTCATGATCTCCAGGTCGCGGCGCATCTCCTCATCAGACGGATACTGATCCTTCTGTGGGTATTGTCCCTGCTGAAATGGCGAATAAGAGAAACCGGCGATCTGCTCCGGCCAGTTCGGTGCAGAAACCGGGCGATTGATCAGCGCCCAGAAACCGGTGAACAGGGCGGCGATTGCCAGAACCACCACCAGGTTGAGTCCAAATTTACGCGATGACATAGCTGTTTCGGGTTCCAAAGGCTGTGGAACGGAGGATCGGTCGGCTGTACGCCAGAGGGGCGCGCATCCTACACCGGCAGTTCGCCAGTCGTACATCGGACAGGGAAATGACTGACATTGGGCAACCGGCGTTGACTTAAGTTCTTACACTTGTAGCTTGAAGCTTAAAACTTGTCGCTGCGTAGCCCTATAATGCGCGCCGGTTTTTGGGGTAATGGTCATGAGTACAGAAGATCCACGGTTTGCAGGCATCGCCCGTTTGTATGGCATCGAAGGCCTGGAGCGTCTGCGCGCCGCCCATGTGGCGATCGTCGGCGTCGGCGGCGTCGGTTCCTGGGCGGCGGAAGCCATGGCCCGTTGCGGCGTGGGTGAAATCTCGCTGTTCGACCTGGACGACGTCTGCGTCAGCAACGCCAACCGGCAGTTGCATGCGCTGGACAGCACCGTCGGCAAACCCAAAGTCGAGGTCATGGCCGAGCGCCTGCGCGGGATCAATCCCGACTGCACCGTGCACGCGGTGGCGGATTTCGTCACCCGCGACACGATGGCCGAATACATCACGCCAAACATCGACTGCGTGATCGACTGCATCGACGCGGTCAACGCCAAGGCTGCGTTGATCGCCTGGTGCAAACGCCGCAAGATCCAGATCATCACCACGGGCGGCGCGGGCGGGCAGATTGACCCGACGCTGATTCAGGTCTGCGACCTGAACCGCACGTTCAATGATCCGTTGGCCTCGAAAGTGCGCTCTACGTTGCGCCGCGATTACGGTTTTTCGCGCACCGTGACCCGTCACTACAGCGTGCCGTGCGTGTTCTCCACCGAACAACTGCGCTATCCGAAGCCTGACGGCAGCATTTGTTTGCAGAAGAGCTTTGTCGGCGACGGCGTCAAACTGGACTGTGCCGGTGGATTTGGCGCGGTGATGATGGTGACGGCGACGTTTGGCATGGTCGCGGCAACCAAGGCTGTGGACAAGCTTGTGGCGGGTGTTCGGCGCCCGGCTGACCGAGTCAAACCTCAGGTTTGATGCAGAGGCTGATGGCCCCTTCGCGAGCAAGCCCGCATTGGGATGCGTTCCCCTGTGGGGGCAAACTTGCTCGCGAAGGCGATCAAACAGCCAACGCATTCATCCGCTTGAGCACGGCATTCAAGCCGTTACTGCGCGACGGTGAAAGCTGGCGCGAAAGCCCCAACTGGCTGAACCAGTCCGGCAAATCCACCTGCTGCAATTCATCAGCAGTCAACCCGTTGACCCGCACCAGCAGCAACGCCACCAACCCGCGAATCATCCGCGCATCGCTGCTGGCGCTGAATTGCCAGTAACCGTCCTGCAGTTTGCCCACCAGCCACACTTGGCTTTCACAACCATGCACCCGGTTGGCATCGTTTTTATCCGCATCGCCCAGCGGCGGCAGACGATCACCGAACTGCATCAGCAACCGCGCCCGCTGTTCCCAACCGGCAGCATTCTGAAAGGTTTGCAGCGCTTGCGCGGCGGCGATCGGCAGGCTCATCGCAACAATTCCAGCGCCTGATCCAGCGCTTCAAAAAAGCGCTCCAGATCTTCGGAGTCGTTGTACAGCGCCAGCGATACGCGAATCGCCCCAGCGAGCTCGAAGCTTTTGAGCAGTGGCATGGCGCAGTGATGCCCGGCGCGCACGGCAATGCCTTGCTCGGTGAGCAGGTGCGCCAGATCGGCGTTGTGCACGCCTTCGACGACAAAACTGGCCAGCGCCAGTTGCGGCGAGCCCAGCACGCGAATGCCGTTGCGAGCGGCGAGGCCGCACAGCAGATAATCATGCAGCGCCGCTTCGTGAGCAGACACCGCGTCCTGATCCAGCCCAGCCAGATAATCGAGGGTCGCCCCGAGGCCGATCACACTGGCAATCGGCGGCGTGCCCGCCTCGAAACCCAGGGGCGCCGGGCGGAAGCGCGCGTCGTGATAATTGGCTTCCAGCACCATTTCGCCGCCGAACTGCCACGGCTTCAGGTGTTCAAGCGCCTTGTTGCGCCCGAACAACACGCCGAGGCCATCAGGGCCATACAGCTTATGGCTGGAAAACACATAGAAGTCGCAACCGAGGGCCTGCATGTCCTGCCGACCATGTACCACGCCCTGGGCGCCATCGACCACGGTCAGGGCGTTTTGCGCCTTGGCCATGGCCAGCAACGCGGGCAGTGGTTGCCAGGCGCCGAGCACGTTGGACAACTGACTGACCGCCAGCAATCGGGTGCGCGGGGTGATCAAACGCACTGCCGCCGCGAGGTCGATCAAACCGTCGTCATCCAGCGGCAGGATCACCAGTTTCAGATCGCGACGTTGCGCCAGTTGCTGCCACGGCAGCAGGTTGGCGTGATGCTCCAGGGCGCTGATGACTATTTCATCGCCCGGATGGAAAAGATGTTCCAGGCCATAAGCCAGGAGATTCAGCGCACTGGTGGCGCCGTGGGTGAAGATGATCTGCCCGCTGTCACCGGCATTGAGCCACTGGGCAACCTTGAGGCGACTGTCTTCGAACGCTTGCGTGGCATGGGCGCCGGGCAAGTGCTGCGCACGGTGCACATTCGCTGCACCGTTGGCGTAGTAATGCGCCAATGCGTGGAGCAGGGCCTGGGGTTTTTGCGTGGTGGCGGCGTTGTCCAGGTAAGTCTGGTCTTGCCGTTGCAGTGCGGCGATGGCCGGGAAGTCGGCGCGCCACGGGGAGGGAATCATCATCTGTTCAGCCCTGTGAATTTGGGCGGGGTTTACGCCAGACCCTGCGGGAGCGGGCTTGCTCGCGAAAGCGTAGTGTCATTCAGCACTGCTGTTGAGTGACAGGACGCCTTCGCGAGCAAGCCCGCTCCCACAGGGGATCGGGTGGCTGCTTAGTTGTGAGCGTGCAGCGCTTCGTTCAGTTCGATGGCCGACTTGTGGGTTTTGCACTCCACGGCACCGGTTTGCGAGTTGCGACGGAACAGCAGGTCAGTCTGACCGGCCAGCTCGCGGGCCTTCACCACCTTGACCAGATTGTTGTGCTCGTCCAGCAGCGCCACCTTGGTGCCGGCGGTCACGTACAGGCCCGACTCGACGGTGTTGCGGTCGCCCAACGGGATACCGATACCGGCGTTGGCGCCGATCAGGCAGCCTTCGCCGACCTTGATCACGATGTTGCCGCCGCCCGACAGGGTGCCCATGGTCGAGCAACCGCCACCCAGATCCGAACCCTTGCCGACGAAGACGCCAGCGGATACACGGCCTTCGATCATGCCCGGGCCTTCGGTGCCGGCATTGAAGTTGATGAAACCTTCATGCATGACGGTGGTGCCTTCGCCCACATAGGCGCCCAGACGCAGGCGCGCGGCATCAGCGATACGTACGCCGGCCGGAACGACGTAGTCGGTCATTTTCGGGAATTTGTCCACCGAGAACACTTCCAGCAACTCGCCACGCAGACGGGCTTCGAGTTGCATTTCGGCCAGTTCGCTCTGGTCGATCGCGCCCTGGCTGGTCCAGGCAACGTTTGGCAGCAGCGGGAAGATCCCGGCCAGGCTCACACCGTGCGGCTTGACCAAGCGGTGGGACAGCAGGTGCAGCTTGAGGTAAGCCTCTGGCGTCGACGTCAGTTGTGTATCTTCGGCCAGTACGGTGGCGACCAGCGGCTTGTGGCTCTCGGCCAGACGGGTCAGCAGTTTGCCTTGAACGGCGTCGATGCCTTTGACCGCTTCAGCCAGTTGCGCAGCCTGCGCGGTGGTGAAGGTGATGGCCTGGTTGCCTTGGGTGTAACCGAGGATCGGCGCAACAGCCGCGACCAGTTCTGCCGACGGGTTGAGCAGTGGCTGTGCGTAGAACACTTCCAGCCATGCGCCTTGACGGTTTTGTGTGCCGACGCCGAAGGCGATGCTGAACAGGGAGTTGGACATGTGAATACCTCTAGCAATAAGTGACGGGCTGCTTTACTTGAGTGGGGCCGCGTAGATATCTGGCTTGAAGCCAATCAGGGTTCGGTCACCGAGATCGAGCACCGGGCGCTTGATCATCGAGGGTTGAGCGAGCATCAGTTCGATGGCTTTCGATTGGTCGAGATCGGCTTTGCGTTCGTCGTCGAGTTTGCGAAAGGTCGTGCCTGCCCGGTTCAACACCGTTTGCCAGCCGTGCTCGTCACACCATTGGGTCAGGTGTTCACGGTCGATACCGGCAGTTTTGTAATCATGGAAGTCGTAGCTGACAGCGTGTTCATCGAGCCAGGTGCGCGCCTTTTTCATGGTGTCGCAGGCTTTGATGCCGAAAAGGTGCAACGTTTTACTTGAAACGGTCAAGGAATCGCCCCCTTTACAGGTGCTGGAAAAAAATGGTCCGGGATTATGCCATGCCCCTTCGGGTAAAGCGCAAAACCTGTGGGCGCGAGTTGGCGAGACTGCGACGTAGGTGCAACGGTCACGCGCATCCTAAGCGGCTAATATGGCAGTTCAACGCTGTCGATCTCCTGAGATTTGTGCTTTATGCAAACTGCCTACACCGTCCTGATCCTGCTGATGCTGGTCAGCGTCTCGCGTTTGCTCGGACGGGTCATCCCGTTGCCATTGCCTCTGGTGCAAATCGCCGCCGGTGCCTTGCTGGCCTGGCCGACGCTGGGTCTGCATGTGGCGCTCGACCCGGAGCTGTTCCTGTTTTTGTTCCTGCCGCCGCTGCTGTTTTCCGACGGCTGGCGCATGCCCAAACGCGAGCTCTGGCATCTGCGGGGGCCCATCCTGACGCTGGCGGTGGGGTTGGTGCTGTTCACCGTGGTCGGCGCCGGGTACTTCATTCATTGGTTGCTGCCGACGATTGCGTTGCCCGTGGCTTTTGCTCTGGCAGCCGTGTTGTCGCCAACCGACGCCGTGGCCGTCTCGGCTATTTCGCAGAACCGCCTGCCGACGCCGCTGATGCACATGCTTCAAGGCGAGGCACTGATGAATGATGCGTCGGGCCTGGTGACGTTCAAGTTCGCCTTGGCGGCAGCCGTCACCGGAGTGTTCTCGCTTGCCAATGCGAGCCTGGACTTTGTCGTGGTGGCAATCGGCGGGCTGGCCGTTGGCGTGGCATTGAGCTGGTTGGTCGGGCGCGGGCGCGCCTGGATGATCGCCCGTGGCTGGGATGATCCGGCCACCCATGTGGTGTTCATGTTGTTGCTGCCGTTCGCCGCGTACGTTTTGGCTGAGCGCCTGGGTGTGTCGGGCATTCTTTCGGCGGTGGCGGCGGGGATGATGCAGAGCTGGCTCGACCTGCTGCCGCGCCAGACCAGCACCCGACTGCTCAATCGCAGCGTCTGGTCGCTGCTGGAGTTTGCCTTCAACGGCCTGATCTTTCTGCTATTGGGCTTGCAGTTGCCGGACATTATCAAGGCGGTGGTCAGCCATGAGCCGACGCTGTGGCCAACGTTGTTTTATCGCTGCCTCGATGTGGTGGCGATTTTCCTGGCGTTGGTGCTGCTGCGGTTTATCTGGGTGCAAAGCATCTGGCGGTTGTCCGTGCTGCTGCGGCGTTTGCGTGGCAAAGGTGAGCTGACACAAGTGCCCACCGCCCGTTCCTGCTGGTTGTTGACCGTCGGCGGTGTGCGCGGGGCGGTGACACTGGCGGGCGTGATGTCGGTACCGATGTTGATAGGGGCGCACGCATTTCCTGAGCGTGATCTGCTGATCTTCATCGCTGCCGGCGTGATCCTGCTGTCGTTGATATCGGCCTGCATTGTGCTGCCGCTGTTGCTGCATGGAATCCAGAAGAGTCCAGACGACAAACGCCGTCAGGAAGTCCGCGATGCCTGGCGCCAAACCGCTGAAGCGGCCATTCATGCGCTTGAAACCGAAGAGTTCCCCCCGCAGGACGCTGCACAAGCGGCGTTGGCGGCAGAGCTCAAGGCCCGGATCATGTCCGAATATCGCCATCAACTGGACGTGTTCAATGATTCCGCCGAAGCGCAGGCGCTGGCGTTCCAGATGGATCTGCTGGAACGTCATTTGCGTGTGAAGGCACTGCGGGCGCAGCGCCTTGAGCTCTATAGCCTGAGTCGCCATCACCGGATCGGCGATGACGTGCTCAGGGAAGTGCTGGCTGACCTGGACTTGAGCGAGGCGAATCTGGGAAAGATCAAATAGGCAGTTGGCGATAGTTGATGGGGGGGTAGGTCTGACTTGCAAACAACTTGTCGCCTTCGCTGAGTGTTGTATTTATTTTTGTCTGCCAATTCGACAAGGTCATGAAGTCTGGTATGTGGTAGTGCATGACGGAGTCTTTATCGTACTTGCCAAAAGACAGTGTTTGGGTCGGGTCAACATCAAAGAGATTAAGGTTGACTCGTGCTTTGGTCCAGCCGAAGTTGGTTTTGAAGAAGTTATAAACTACCGGTTTGTTCCACGGAATATTGGCCTGGGGGTGCAGGTGCGCATGATGAAAGCCCAAAGCATGACCAAACTCATGAAGCAGTGTGCGCTCAAAATCAAAGTGGTCCGGTTCTACTCCGATGCACAGGGTCGGAAGGTCAGCGTGGATGTTGAGTGCTTCTGTCCCCATGGTCGAGTAGCTATCCTTGCCGCCCACAGCGATGCGAATTTCCCCCTTGTCATCCGCCACGATTTCAAAGGCCAGACTGACGTAAGGCTCCCATTGGCGAATGATCCTTTCGATTCGGTCTCTCAGGTCAACAGGAACATCGTGGGCGAAAGAGATTTTAAGGGTGCTGGCGTTTTCCCAGAAATAGTTGGCATAAGCGACTGAGCGCTTGTGACGTCCTTGAGACAACGGTTGTACCCGGTCTTCGGTATGTTCTTCATTGATCGAGTCAGTGCAGTTGTTTTTATTCTGCAGCTTCAGTTCTACATAGTGGAATATTTGCATGATCAACATCCGTGTTGGTTGTGAATGTCTGTCCTGATCCATTGGACAAACCTGTTTAAGCGGATGCGAAGATAATCTGGTTGGGCGTTCTTTGGGGGCAGATGTTGTAACTTTATGCTGGATCCACGTTCCGCTATTGCATTTTTTTCAGGGTTTGGAGTATTGGCGCACAGGGATAACTCAGGGCGGCCGGACAGGAGACTGTTGATGGGGTGAATGTGTAACTTTTAATCAGGCCGTTGCGCCAGGTTGCCTGGCGCAAGACTTGGACAGTTACTGCTTGCGAGTAATAAAAGCGCGAATCCGCTCAGCCGCTTCAACGCATTCTGCCAAGGGGGCTACCAGCGCCATGCGCACGCGGCCAGCCCCAGGGTTGACGCCATCCACTTCCCGGGAGAGATAGGAGCCCGGCACCACAGTCACATGTTCTTCGGCAAACAGGTCACGGCAAAACGCCGCGTCATCACCTTGCACATTCGGCCACAGATAGAAGCTGCCATCCGGGCGCTGCACATCCAGCACCGGGCTGAGGATCTCCAATACGGCATCGAATTTCTCGCGGTACAGCGCACGGTTGGCACGTACATGCACTTCGTCATTCCACGCGGCAACGCTGGCCAGTTGGGTTTGTACCGGCATCGCACAACCGTGGTAGGTGCGATACAGCAGGAAGCCTTTGAGAATGTCGGCATCGCCGGCGACGAAACCGGAGCGCAGCCCCGGCAGGTTGGAGCGCTTGGACAGGCTGTGGAAGACCACGCAGCGTTTGAAGTCCTTGCGGCCCAGTTCTACGCAAGCAGTGAGCAAGCCCGGCGGGGGCGTCTGTTCGTCGAAGTACAACTCGCTGTAGCACTCATCGGCGGCGATCACGAAATCGTATTCGTCGGCCAGGGCGATGAGTTTTTTCAGCGTCTCGACCGGGATCAGCGCACCCGTCGGGTTACCCGGCGAGCACAGGAACAGGATCTGGCAGCGCGTCCAGATGTCCGGCGAGACGGCATCGAAGTCGGGGTTGAAACCGTTCTCGTCCAGGCACGGCAGGTAATGCGGCTTGGCACCGGCGAGGAAGGCGGCGCCTTCGTAGATCTGATAGAACGGGTTCGGGCTGACCACCAGTGCGTCGTCACCCCGGTTGACCACGGTTTGGGTGAAGGCAAACAGCGCCTCACGGGTTCCGTTGACCGGCAGCACGTTGCGCGCCGGGTCGATCCAGCCGGTGGGCACGCCGAAGCGGCGCTCGCACCAGCCGGCAATGGCTTCGCGCAGCGCCGCAATGCCGAGCGTGGTCGGGTACACCGCCATCTGATCCAGATTATTGGCCAACGCCTCGGCGACGAAGCTTGGCGAGCGATGCTTCGGTTCACCGATGGACAGCGCGATCGGGCGCTTGTCCGGATTCGGCGTGACGGTGCCGAGCAGGGCGCGCAGCTTTTCGAAAGGGTAGGGCTGGAGCTGGTTCAGAGCGTTGTTCATTCGTGCAGGGTCTCAATGCAAAGCAGATTAATCCGGGCGCGCAGTCAGATGCTGATGCGCGACAGTTTGATATCGGGTTCCTGATTGACGCTCAGATGTTCGACGATCGCATCCTGCAAACGGCTGCACAGCAGCGGATCGGATAACGGCTGATTGTGCGCGTCGGTGATGAAGAACACGTCTTCCACCCGTTCGCCCAGCGTGGCGATCTTGGCGTTCTGCAGTGACAGGTCGAACTCGAGGAATATCCCGCCAACGCGCGCCAGCAGTCCTGGCCGGTCGGGCGCGGTGAGCTCCAGCACCGTCACCGGTCGCTGGGCGTCGTTGTGGATCGTCACCTGCGGCGCAAAGGCAAAGTGCTTGAGCTGGCGTGGTACCCGGCGCTGGATGATCGTCGGGTAGTCGTCCGGGTTGCGCAAGGCTTCGGTCAGGCCTTCGCGGATCTGCTTGACCCGGGCCGGGTTGTCGCCGATCGAGTCGCCATCGGTGTCGAGCACGATGTAGGTGTCGAGGGTGAACTGGCTGCTCGAGGTGATGACCCGGGCATCATGAATGTTCAGGTTGAGCTGGTCCATCGCCGCCACGGTCACGGCAAAGAAATCGTGCTGATCGGGTGCATAGATGAAGATCTGCGTACCGCCCTCGAACTCGCGTTGGGTGGTTTCCTTGATCAGCACCAGTGGGCCACCATCGGTGGGCTGCTGGAGAATTGCATCGCTGTGCCAGGCCACATCGCCTGCTGTGTGACGCAGGAAGTAGTCATCGCCCAACTGCGCCCACAATTGCTCGACATCGTCCGGATCGGTGCCGCCGCGCACCAGGATGTCCAGGGCCGCGCTCTGGGTCTGGCGGATCTGCTCTTCGCGATCCACCGGGTTCTCGAGGCCTCGGCGCAGGGCGCGTTTGGTCTCGGTGTAGAGTTGGCGCAGCAGGCTCGCGCGCCATGAATTCCAGAGTGTCGGATTGGTCGCGTTGATATCGGCGACCGTCAGCACATACAGGTAGTCGAGGCGGGTTTCGTCGCCGACGGCCTGAGCGAAGTCGTGGATCACTTGCGGGTCGGACAAGTCTTTACGTTGGGCCGTGGTCGACATCACCAGGTGGTTCTGCACCAGCCAGACGATCAGACGGCTGTCCCATACCGGTAACTGATGACGCTGGCAGAACGCCTCGGCATCGACCGCACCGATTTCCGAGTGATCGCCATGCCGGCCCTTGCCGATGTCGTGGTACAGGCCGGCGAGGTAGATCAGCTCCGGTTTGGGCAGCTTGCCCATGAGCTTGCTGGCCAGCGGGAATTTTTCCGATACCTGGGTGTACTGCAACTTACGCAGGTGTTTGATGAGGTTCAGGGTGTGTGCGTCGACCGTATAGATGTGGAACAGGTCGTGCTGCATCTGCCCGACGATAAAGCCGAACTCCGGCAGGTAGCGCCCGAGAATGCCATAACGGTTCATCCGCCGCAGGTTTCGGTGGATGCCGACCTTGCACTTGAACAGCTCGATGAACAGGCTGGTATTGCGGATATCGTTGCGGAAGTTGTCGTCGATCAGGTGACGGTACTCGCGCAGCAAGCGAATGGTGTCGGCACGCACGCCTTTGATTTCAGGCTGCTGAGCCATCAACACGAAAATTTCGAGCATGGCGAACGGCGTGCGGCGGAATACATTGTCACTGCGCGCCTCGATATAGCCGTCGTGCAGTTGGAAGCGCGAGTTGATCGGTTGCGGCGGTGCTTCGTCCTCCGGTGCGAGAATGACCTCTTCGAAGTGCTGGATGATCAAGTCGCTGAGCTGGGCGATGCTCATCACTACGCGAAAGTACTGTTGCATGAAGTTTTCGACGGCCTGCTTGGCGTCGTCACCTTCAAAACCCAGTAACCCGGCAATGGTGCGTTGATAATCGAACAGCAGACGGTCTTCAGAGCGTCCGGCCAGCATGTGCAGGGCGTAACGCACCTTCCACAAAAACTCCTGCGAAGAGGCGAGCAAGGCGTTTTCGCTCTCGACCAGGAAGCCTTCGCCGGCCAGCGCGCGCAGGTTGAGAGTGCCGTATTGACGACGGGCAACCCAAAGAATCGTCTGAATGTCCCGCAGTCCGCCGGGCGAGCCTTTGACGTTGGGTTCCAGGTTGTATTCGGTGTCGTTGTACTTGTGGTGGCGAGTCTTCTGTTCGGCGCGCTTGGCCAGAAAGAACTCTTTGGCTGGCCACATGTGCGCGGTACTGGTGACGTCCAGCATGCGCTGGCGCAAACGCTCGGGGCCGCAAATGGTGCGGCTTTCCATCAGGTTGGTGACCACTGTCAGGTCGGCGCGGGCTTCTTCGGCGCATTCATCGACCGAGCGAACGCTCTGACCGACTTCGAGGCCGATGTCCCACAGCAAAGTCAGAAAACGCTCGATGGAATCGCGGAAAACTTCGTGATCGGCGCTGTCCAGCAGGATCAGCAGATCGATGTCCGAGTAAGGGTGCAACTCCCCTCGGCCGTAGCCGCCGACCGCGACCAGCGCGATATCGGCGTCTTCACTCCAGTTGAACTGCTCCCAGGCCTTTTGCAGGATGTTGTCGACGAACCAGGCGCGGTCTTCGATCAGCCGGCGGATGTCACGGCCGCAGCGAAAACGTGTGTCGAGCACCTCGCGGGCCTGGCGGATAGCCTTCTTGAACGCCGCTATGGGGCTCGCTTTCAGGGCCAGTTCAGCCTGGAACTGGCCGCGGTCGAAGAGTTCGGGATCCACCTGCGGCATCGATTGGCTTTCCTTCTGTAAAAGGCTGAGAGCGTGCTGGGGATCAGGCCGAAATGCGCGCGATGGTGTCGTCGGCGCGCAGAGTGAAGATCTCGTAGCCAGTGTCGGTTACCAGCAGGGTATGTTCCCACTGTGCCGAGAGCTTGCGGTCCTTGGTGATCGCCGTCCAGCCGTCGCCCAATACTTTGGTGTCGGCCTTGCCCTGATTGATCATCGGCTCGATGGTGAAGGTCATGCCGGCCTTCAGTTCCATGCCGGTGCCGGCGCGGCCGTAGTGGAGGATCTGTGGCTCTTCGTGGAACACCTTGCCGATGCCGTGACCACAGAATTCGCGAACCACCGAGAAACCGTTCTTTTCCGCATGCTTCTGGATGACTTCACCGATGTCACCCAGGCGGCAGCCAGGTTTGACGATCTCGATGGCCTTGTACATGCATTCCTGGGTGATCTGCGAAAGGCGCTCGGCCCAGACCGGTACTTCGCCGACGTGGAACATGCGGCTGGTGTCGCCGTGATAGCCGTCCTTGATCACTGTCACGTCGATGTTCAGGGTGTCGCCGTTTTTCAGCGGTTTGTCGTTCGGGATGCCGTGGCAGACCACATGGTTGATCGAGGTGCAGATCGACTTCGGATAGCCCTTGTAGTTGAGCGGGGCAGGGATGGCCTGCTGCACATTGACGATGTAGTCGTGGCAGATCTGGTTCAATTGATCAGTGGTAATGCCCGGTTTTACATGCTCGGCAATCATTTCCAGCACATCGGCGGCCAGTTTGCCGGCGACACGCATACCAGCGATGTCCTCGGGGGTTTTGAGGTTGACGGTCATACAGGCTCTCTCTGCGCTCGGCGGCGCTTGCTGATACGGGTAGGGTGGCAACTGTTCGTTTTGCGACCCCGAAAAACGCGATTCTAACAGACCAAAGGAGCAATTCCGCGCCGGTGTGCATCGCTTCTCTCTATACAATGGCGGGTGCCGGGCCGATTCCAAGGGGGCTGCGCCCATGTCCTTGGTGTGATTACAGATTTCGGGTTCCGTTTCTGCACACCCTGTGGTATAAAATGCGCCGCTTTCCGGGGATGCCCCGAAAAGCTTAAATCCACACACGTGTCGACACGATGACCTGGGTGCTTTTGGCTTTATGCCACTGGTTGGTCATTGGGATACGTGGAGGCCAAACCCGACTTATTAAGGAACTATCATGTCCCAAGTCAACATGCGCGATATGCTGAAGGCCGGTGTGCACTTCGGTCACCAAACCCGTTACTGGAATCCGAAAATGGGTAAGTACATTTTCGGCGCGCGTAACAAGATTCACATTATCAACCTTGAAAAAACCCTGCCAATGTTCAACGAAGCTCTGACTTTCGTAGAGCGTCTGGCCCAGGGCAAAAACAAGATTCTGTTCGTCGGCACCAAGCGTTCCGCTGGCAAGATCGTTGCTGAAGAAGCAGCACGTTGCGGTTCGCCGTACGTCGATCACCGCTGGTTGGGCGGCATGCTGACCAACTTCAAAACCATTCGTGCTTCCATCAAGCGTCTGCGTGACCTTGAAGTTCAAGCCGAAGACGGTACCTTCGCCAAGCTGACCAAGAAAGAAGCGCTGATGCGCACTCGTGATCTTGAGAAGCTGGATCGCTCCCTGGGCGGCATCAAGGACATGGGCGGTCTGCCAGACGCACTGTTCGTGATCGACGTTGACCACGAGCGCATCGCGATCACCGAAGCCAACAAGCTGGGCATTCCGGTCATCGGCGTTGTCGATACCAACAGCAGCCCGGAAGGCGTTGACTACATCATCCCAGGCAACGATGACGCAATCCGCGCTATCCAGCTGTACATGGGTTCGATGGCTGACGCAGTTATCCGTGGTCGCAACAATGTTGGCGGCGGCACTGTAGAATTCGCAGCTGAAGAAACTCAGGCTGCAGCTGAGTAATTGACGCCCTGGCGTTGACTCAGTAAGCAAAAAGGGGGCTTGGCCCCCTTTTTGCCACCTCGAAAACCATTTGTCGGCGCCCACTTGTGGTAGCGCTCACCCTGCATCTGTAACGTGCAGCGGCTACAAGGTGATTCGGGAAGAATTGAACGCCCGTTCGATCGGGTGGAATGGTTGAAAACCTATCCAAGAGGAATTTGAAAATGGCAGCAATTACTGCAGCGTTGGTTAAAGAACTGCGCGAGCGTACCGGCGAAGGCATGATGGATTGCAAGAAAGCCCTGGAAAAGGCTGACGGCGACATCGAAAAAGCCATTGATGACATGCGTGCTTCGGGCGCGATCAAAGCTGCGAAAAAAGCTGGCAACGTTGCCGCTGAAGGCGCAATCGCAATCAAGGACGACGGTAAAGCTGCCGTTATCCTGGAAGTGAACTCGCAGACCGACTTCCTGGCTCTGCAAGACGACTTCAAAAACTTTGTTGCTGCCAGCGTTGAAAAAGCTTTCGCTGACAAGCTGACCGATGCGGCTCCGCTGATCGCTGCTCAAGAAGCTGATCGCGAAGCACTGGTTGCCAAAGTAGGCGAAAACGTCAACATCCGTCGTCTGACCCGTATCGAAAGTGACGTTGTGGGCTCGTACCTGCACGGCAACAAGATCGGTGTTGTTGTGGCTCTGAAAGGCGGTGACGTCGAGCTGGCCAAAGACATCGCGATGCACGTAGCTGCAAGCAACCCTGAGTTCCTGCTGCCTTCGCAAGTTTCGGCTGAAGCGATCGAGCGCGAAAAAGCTGTGTTCATGCAGCTGAACGAAGAAAAAATCAAAGGCAAGCCAGAAAACATTGTTGAGAACATGGTCAAGGGCCGTATCAGCAAGTTCCTGGCAGAAGCGAGCCTGGTTGAGCAGGCGTTCGTCAAAAACCCTGAAATCAAGGTTGGCGAGCTGGCCAAGAAAGGCGGCGCAGAAATCGTTTCCTTCACTTACTACAAAGTAGGCGAAGGCATCGAGAAGCCGGTCGACAACTTCGCTGAAGAAGTTGCTGCCCAGCTGGCTGCCGCCAAGCAGTAAGACGGTTTTTCAACTGTCGCCCGAAAGAGGCTGCCCGCTCACGCGCGCAGCCTCTTTTCAGATGGGGCAACCAATTTTTTATTGGTTTCCACTTGGAACTGACTTACAAAGCCATGTTCCGATGGCGCTGAAGCAGCGCCAAGCTAGAGTGAACGCCAGCTGTAAACAGCTCGCAAAGAATTTTAAATACGCCGCAGGAGAGATTCGCAATGGCTCAGCAGGGCAGTGGTTATCAGGCTCGCTATAAACGCATTCTACTCAAGCTTAGCGGCGAGGCCCTGATGGGCTCGGAAGAGTTCGGGATCGATCCGAAAGTGTTGGATCGAATGGCGCTGGAAGTCGGTCAGCTGGTCGGTATCGGCGTACAGGTCGGTCTGGTGATCGGTGGTGGTAACCTGTTCCGCGGCGAAGCTCTGAGCAAAGCCGGCATGGATCGGGTGACAGGCGACCACATGGGCATGCTGGCCACTGTGATGAATGCCCTGGCCATGCGCGACGCGCTGGAGCGTGCCAATATCTCGGCCATCGTGATGTCGGCCATTTCCATGGTCGGCGTAACCGATCACTATGATCGCCGCAAAGCCATGCGCCACCTGAACTCCAAAGACGTCGTGATTTTCGCGGCCGGTACCGGCAATCCGTTCTTCACCACGGATTCGGCAGCCTGCCTGCGCGCAATCGAAATCGACGCGGACGTCGTGCTCAAGGCGACCAAGGTTGATGGCGTCTACACAGCCGATCCGTTCAAAGACCCGCATGCCGAGAAGTTCGATCATCTGACTTATGATGAAGTGCTGGATCGCAAGCTGGGTGTGATGGACCTGACGGCTATTTGCCTGTGCCGCGACCACAAGATGCCGCTGCGCGTATTCAACATGAACAAACCCGGTGCCCTGCTGAACATCGTCCATGGCGGCGCTGAAGGTACCCTGATCGAGGAAGGTCAACAATGATCAACGAAATCAAGAAAGACGCTCAAGAGCGTATGCAAAAGTCTCTGGACTCCCTGTCCCATGCATTCGGTCAGATTCGTACCGGCAAGGCGCACCCAAGCATCCTCGGCAGTGTGATGGTGCCTTACTACGGCACTGACACCCCGCTGAGTGGCGTTGCCAACGTCACCGTGAAAGACTCGCGCACGCTGCAGGTCGTGGCGTTCGAGCGCAACATGCTCGCAGCCGTCGACAAGGCTATCCAGAGCGCCGGTCTGAACCTCAACCCGACTAACCTGGGTGAGTTGCTGTTGATCCCGATGCCGGCCCTCACCGAGGAAACGCGTAAAGGCTTCACCAAGCAGGCACGCAGCGCTGCTGAAGACGCGCGTGTTGCCGTGCGCAATATTCGTCGTGATGCTTTGGGCGAGCTCAAGAAACTGGTCAAGGACAAGGAAATCAGCGAAGACGAAGAGCGTCGTGCCATCGCTGATATCGATAAGCTGACCAAAGAATCCGAGGCCCAGATCACCAAGGCCACGGACGAGAAAGAAAAAGACCTGATGGCCGTATAAGGGTCGAGCTTTAAATGGACAAGACCAAGCAGACTGCGCCGTCCGCGGTGCCGCGCCATGTCGCGATCATCATGGATGGCAACAATCGCTGGGCGAAAAAACGCTTTATGCCGGGTGTCGCCGGGCATAAAGCGGGCGTGGATGCTGTTCGGGCCGTGATCGAGGTGTGTGCTGAGGCCAAGGTCGAAGTGCTGACCCTGTTCGCCTTCTCCAGTGAGAACTGGCAGCGCCCGGCCGATGAGGTCAGTGCCTTGATGGATCTGTTCTTCAAGGCCTTGCGTCGTGAGGCCAAGCGCCTGAACGAGAACAACATCAGCCTGCGCATCATTGGCGATCGTTCGCGCTTCCATCCGGAGCTTC
The DNA here is from genome assembly GCF_963971015.1 of Pseudomonas sp. RA_15y_Pfl2_54. Classification (NCBI taxonomy): domain Bacteria; kingdom Pseudomonadati; phylum Pseudomonadota; class Gammaproteobacteria; order Pseudomonadales; family Pseudomonadaceae; genus Pseudomonas; species Pseudomonas sp. RA_15y_Pfl2_54. Next base: position 92,597 of record NZ_CAXAPN010000022.1, on the reverse strand, counting down.
AGGCCGCGATGCGCGAAGCCGAAGCCATGACTGCGGGCTCCAATCGTTTTATCCTGCAGATCGCCGCCAACTACGGCGGTCAGTGGGATATCGCGCAAGCCGCGCAGCGTTTGGCGCGTGAAGTTCAGGCCGGGCATCTGCGTCCGGAAGACATTACTCCTGATCTGCTGCAAACCTGTCTGGCGACCGGCGATCTGCCGTTGCCGGACTTGTGCATCCGCACGGGCGGAGAGCACCGCATCAGCAACTTCCTGCTGTGGCAACTGGCTTACGCCGAGTTGTACTTCTCCGACCTGTTCTGGCCGGACTTCAAACACGATGCCATGCGCAATGCGCTGGCTGATTTCGCTTCGCGCCAGCGTCGTTTCGGTAAAACGAGCGAACAGGTCGAAGCTGGAGCCCGGGTTTAATGCTTAAACAACGAATCATCACTGCACTGATCCTGCTGCCGATCGCCTTGTGCGGGTTTTTCCTGCTCGAAGGTTCCGCTTTTGCGCTGTTCATCGGTCTGGTCGTGAGCCTCGGTGCCTGGGAATGGGCACGTCTGGCGGGCTTCACCGCGCAATCGTTTCGCGTCGGCTTTGCTGCCGTCGTCGCATTTATGTTGTTCGTCATGTACGTGGTGCCCAGTCTCGCGCCGTGGGTGCTGGGTGCTTCGGTGCTTTGGTGGGCAGTTGCGACGTATCTGGTGCTGACCTACCCGCGTTCCAGCGAACATTGGTCCAGTGCTGCCAGCAAGCTAGTGATTGGTCTGTTGATTTTGCTGCCGGCCTGGCAAGGCCTGATGCAGATCAAGCAATACCCATTGGGTAACTGGCTGATCATGGCAGTGATGGTGCTGGTCTGGGGCGCAGATATCGGCGCTTATTTTTCCGGTCGTGCATTCGGCAAGCGTAAGTTGGCCCCTCAAGTCAGTCCGGGTAAAAGCTGGGAAGGCGTCTACGGCGGTCTTGCCCTCAGTCTGGTGATCACCGCTATTGTCGGCCTGGTACGTGACTGGACGGTTGCCGAGTTGCTCAAGGGTTTGATTGGTGCTGCGCTGATCGTCTTCATCTCGGTTGTGGGCGACCTCACCGAAAGCATGTTCAAGCGCAAGTCCGGCATCAAGGACAGCAGTAATCTGCTGCCAGGTCATGGCGGCGTTCTTGATCGTATCGACAGTCTGACCGCGGCCATTCCAGTCTTCGCGGTGTTGCTGTGGATGGCTGCGCCGTGAGCCGCCCGCAACAGATCACTGTTTTGGGGGCGACCGGCTCGATTGGTCTGAGCACCCTTGATGTTATTGCGCGTCACCCTGAGCGCTATCAGGTTTTCGCATTGAGCGGTTTCACTCGCCTGAGTGAGTTGCTGGCGTTGTGCATGCGGCATGTGCCGCAATTTGCCGTGGTACCGCAAGTCGCCGCTGCGCGCGGTTTGCAGGACGATTTGCGCGCAGCCGGTTTGTCGACCCGTGTGCTGGTGGGGGAAGAGGGCCTGTGTCAGGTCGCTTCTGCACCGGAAGTCGACGCGGTGATGGCGGCGATCGTTGGCGCGGCTGGCCTGCGTCCGACTCTGGCGGCCGTCGTGGCCGGCAAGAAGATCCTTTTGGCCAATAAAGAGGCGCTGGTAATGTCCGGCGCCCTGTTTATGCAGGCGGTACGCCAAAGCGGTTCTGTGCTGCTGCCGATCGACAGCGAACACAACGCGATTTTCCAGTGTATGCCACTGGATTTTGCTCGCGGATTGAGCGCTGTCGGTGTTCGCCGGATTTTGCTTACAGCCTCTGGTGGTCCGTTCCGACAGACGCCGATGAGCGAATTGGCGCACGTTTCACCTGAGCAAGCGTGTGCCCACCCGAACTGGTCCATGGGGCGCAAGATTTCAGTAGACTCGGCCAGCATGATGAATAAAGGTCTTGAGTTGATCGAGGCTTGCTGGTTGTTTGATGCAAAGCCGTCGCAAGTCGAGGTGGTGATCCACCCGCAGAGCGTGATTCACTCGCTGGTCGACTATGTCGATGGCTCGGTACTGGCGCAATTGGGGAACCCTGACATGCGCACACCGATCGCCAATGCTCTGGCTTGGCCGGAACGCATAGACTCCGGTGTGGCGCCGCTTGATCTGTTCGCAGTTGCGCGCCTGGACTTTGAGGCGCCGGATGAGCAGCGCTTCCCTTGTCTGCGTCTGGCGCGTCAAGCTGCCGAAGCAGGCGACAGTGCACCGGCGATGCTCAATGCGGCGAACGAAGTGGCGGTGGCGGCGTTTCTCGACGGACGAATCCGTTACCTGGAAATCGCGAGTATCATCGAGCAGGTGTTGAACCTCGAACCGGTCGTAGCACTGGATGATCTCGACGCTGTGTTTACGGCAGACGCCAAGGCGCGAGTTCTGGCTGAGCAGTGGTTGAAGCGTCACGATCGATAGAATTTGAAACACAATGGCGTCACGCGGCACTGAACAGGATTGCGGAGAAAGTAGATGAGCGCGCTCTATATGATTGCCGGCACCCTGATCGCCTTGGGTGTGCTGGTCACCTTTCACGAATTCGGCCACTTCTGGGTCGCGCGGCGCTGTGGCGTCAAGGTTCTGCGCTTTTCCGTAGGCTTCGGCATGCCTCTGCTGCGCTGGCACGACAAACAGGGCACTGAGTTCGTCATCGCCGCGATTCCGCTGGGTGGCTACGTCAAAATGCTCGACGAGCGTGAGGGCGAGGTGCCGGTTGATCAACTGGATCACTCGTTTAACCGCAAGACGGTTCGTCAGCGAATCGCCATTGTTGCCGCCGGCCCTGTCGCCAACTTCCTTTTGGCCCTGGTGTTTTTCTGGGTGCTGGCCATGCTCGGTAGCGAGCAGGTACGCCCGGTCATCGGTGCGGTCGAGTCTGGCAGCATCGCCGCCAAGGCTGGTTTGGGTGTGGGGCAGGAGATCGTCGCGATTGATGGCGAGCCGACCACCGGTTGGGCAGCCGTCAACTTGCAGTTGGTGCGTCGGCTTGGTGAAAGCGGTTCGTTGCAGTTGCTGGTGCGTGAGCAGGGCTCTACCGCGGACTCTCCACGCGAGTTGGTGCTGGATCACTGGCTGCAGGGGGCTGATGAGCCCGATCCTATCCGCTCATTGGGTATTCGTCCGTGGCGTCCGGCCTTGGCGCCCGTGCTTGCCGAGCTTGATCCAGAAGGTCCAGCTCAGGCGGCTGGCCTGAAAACCGGTGATCGCCTTCTGTCTCTGGATGGCCAGGCGCTTAATGACTGGCAGCAAGTGGTTGATACCGTTCGTACGCGTCCTGATACCAAAATCATGCTGCGTATCGAGCGCGACGGTGCTCAAATCGACGTCCCGGTCACCTTGGCAGCGCGCGGCAAAAGCAAGTCTCCAAGCGGTTATCTGGGGGCGGGTGTAAAAGCTGTCGACTGGCCACCGGAGATGATCCGCGAAGTCAGTTACGGGCCGTTGGCCGCGATTGGCGAGGGCGCCCATCGTACTTGGACCATGAGCATTCTGACGCTGGACTCACTCAAGAAAATGCTGTTCGGCGAGCTCTCGGTAAAAAACTTGAGTGGACCGATAACCATTGCTAAAGTGGCGGGCGCTTCTGCCCAGTCGGGCGTCGCTGATTTCCTGAATTTCCTTGCTTATCTGAGTATTAGCCTGGGAGTTCTGAATTTGCTGCCCATCCCTGTACTGGATGGGGGGCACTTGTTGTTTTATCTGATCGAGTGGGCGCGTGGTCGTCCCTTGTCGGATCGGGTGCAAGGTTGGGGGATACAGATCGGTATCAGTTTGGTGGTCGGGGTGATGTTGCTTGCTCTGGTCAACGATCTGGGTCGACTGTAACGCTTCGCTGAATTGCGAATCTGCCGCATTTTGCGGCAGTTTGTTTATTGCCAGTTGGAATAAGAAAGGACTTCATGAAACGTCTGCTGCTAACTGCGGTTCTCACCGTATTGATGATCGCCGAAGTTCACGCCGAGTCCTTCACTATCTCTGATATTCGCGTCAATGGCCTCCAGCGGGTCTCCGCGGGTAGCGTCTTTGGTGCCTTGCCGTTGAACGTCGGCGAGCAGGCGGATGATCGTCGCCTGGTGGAATCCACTCGTGCGTTGTTCAAAACCGGTTTCTTTCAAGATATCCAGCTGGGCCGCGAAGGCAACGTTCTGGTGATCACGGTTGTTGAGCGTCCATCTGTCGCCAGTATCGAGATCGAAGGTAACAAAGCGATCTCTACTGAAGACTTGATGAAAGGCCTCAAGCAATCCGGTCTGGCCGAAGGCGAGATCTTCCAGCGTGCCACCCTCGAAGGTGTCCGTAACGAACTGCAACGCCAGTACGTCGCGCAAGGCCGCTATTCCGCGACCGTCGATACCGAAGTGGTATCGCAGCCGCGTAACCGTGTTGGCCTGAAAGTGAAGATCAACGAAGGCACCGTTGCTGCCATTCAGCACATCAACGTGGTAGGCAACACGGTTTTTCCCGAGGAAGACCTGACCGACCTGTTCGAGCTGAAAACCACCAACTGGCTGTCGTTCTTCAAGAACGATGACAAATATGCCCGTGAAAAACTGTCCGGTGACCTGGAGCGTCTGCGTTCCTACTACCTGGATCGCGGCTATATCAATATGGATATTGCTTCGACCCAGGTGTCCATCACTCCGGACAAGAAGCATGTCTACATCACCGTCAACGTGACCGAGGGTGAGAAATACACCGTTCGTGACGTCAAACTCAGCGGTGATCTCAAAGTACCTGAAGATCAGATCAAGTCCTTGTTGCTGGTGCAGAAAGGCCAGGTGTTCTCGCGCAAGCTGATGACCACTACTTCTGAACTGATCACCCGTCGTCTGGGTAACGAGGGTTATACCTTCGCCAACGTCAACGGCGTGCCTCAGCCGCACGACGATGATCACACCGTAGACATCCTGTTTGCTGTCGATCCGGGCAAGCGTGCCTACGTCAACCGCATCAACTTCCGTGGCAACACCAAGTCCGAGGACGAAGTGCTGCGTCGCGAAATGCGTCAAATGGAAGGTGGCTGGGCTTCGACCTACCTGATCGACCAATCCAAGACCCGTCTTGAGCGTCTGGGCTTCTTCAAGGAAGTCAACGTCGAAACGCCGGCTGTTCCGGGTGTCGACGACCAGGTTGACGTGAACTACAGCGTTGAAGAGCAGGCTTCCGGTTCGATTACCGCCAGCGTCGGTTTCGCCCAGAGCGCCGGTTTGATCCTCGGTGGTTCGATTACCCAGAACAACTTCCTCGGTACCGGTAACCGCGTCAGCGTCGGTCTGACTCGAAGCGAATACCAGAGCCGCTACAACTTCGGCTACGTTGACCCCTACTGGACCGCCGATGGCGTGAGCCTGGGTTACAACGCGTTCTATCGCACAACCGACTACGCTGAACTCGATGCCGATATTTCGAGCTATTCCGTAGACAGCCTGGGTGCGGGTGTTAACGTTGGCTACCCGATCAGCGAGACTTCGCGACTGACCTTCGGTCTGTCTGCCCAGCAAGACAAGATCAAGACCGGCAAATACACCGTTGACGAGATTTTCGACTTCGTTAACAAAGAAGGCGACAACTACCTGAACTTCAAGGCGTCGGCCGGCTGGTCCGAGTCGACCCTGAACAAAGGTGTACTGCCAACCCGTGGTCGCTCCCAGAGCCTCACCCTGGAAACCACCATTCCGGGCAGCGACCTTGCATTCTACAAACTTGACTACCGTGGTCAGTTGTTCCAGCCGATCAGCGAAAACTACACTTTGCGTCTGCACACCGAACTGGGTTATGGCGACGGTTATGGTTCCACAGATGGCTTGCCGTTCTATGAAAACTACTATGCTGGTGGTTTCAACTCGGTTCGTGGCTTCAAGGACAGCACCCTCGGCCCGCGTAGCACACCAAGTTCGGGTAACAACCCGGGTACTGTCAAAGATCCGGACCAAGACCCGCTGCCGTTCGGTGGCAACGTCCTGATTCAGGGCGGTGTGGAAGTTCTGTTCCCGCTGCCATTCGTCAAGGATCAGCGTTCCCTGCGTACTTCGGTATTCTGGGACGTGGGTAACGTTTTCGATTCGCAGTGCAAGGACACCACCAACGCAAACGGCACTTCGTCCAACACCAAGTGCAACGACATCAGCCTGAGCAACATGGCCAGTTCCGTCGGTGTTGGCGTGACCTGGGTTACCGCGCTGGGCCCCCTGAGTTTTGCTCTGGCCATGCCGGTCAAAAAACCGGATAACGCTGAAACTCAAGTGTTCCAATTCTCCCTCGGCCAGACGTTCTAAGCGTCTGACCCAAGATAACGACAATGGATTTTGTAGGAGTGCATCGTGCGTAAGTTGACTCAATTGGTTCTCCTGGCCTCCGTACTGGTGGCAGGCCCGGCATTCGCCGACATGAAAATTGCCGTTCTGAACTATCAGATGGCGTTGCTGGAATCGGACGCGGCCAAGAAATACGCTGTCGATGCGGAGAAGAAGTTCGGTCCTCAACTGACCAAGCTGAAAACTCTGGAAAGCAGCGCCAAGGGCATTCAGGATCGTCTGATGGCCGGTGGTGACAAGATGCAGCAGGGCGAGCGTGAGCGTCTGGAGCTGGAGTTCAAGCAAAAGGCCCGTGACTTCCAGTTCCAGTCCAAGGAACTGAATGAAGCCAAGGCCGTTGCCGACCGCGAAATGCTCAAGCAACTGAAGCCGAAACTGGATAGCGCTGTAGAAGGCGTCATCAAGAAAGGTGGTTTTGACCTGGTGCTCGAACGTGGCGCAGTGATCGATGTCAAGCCTCAGTACGACATCACACGCCAGGTTATCGAGCGCATGAATCAGCTGAAGTAACCCATGACCGTGACTATCAAGCTCGGCCAGTTGGCCGAGTTCCTCGGCGCCACCCTGCGTGGCGACCCGGAGAAGCAAATTACTGGGCTAGCCACTTTGCAAGAGGCTGGCCCAGCTCAGTTGAGCTTTCTGGCAAATCCTCAATATCGAAAATACCTGGCCGGTTCTCAGGCAGCAGCCTTGTTGCTCAAAGACGCCGACGCAGAAGGTTTTGCCGGTAATGCAGTGGTGGTGCCAGATCCTTATCTGGCTTATGCACGTATCTCTCACTTGTTCGATCCCAAACCGAAAGCTGCCGCGGGTATCCATCCCTCGGCAGTCATCGCTGACGACGCTGTGGTTGATCCAACCGCCAGCATCGGCCCCTTCGTGGTGATCGAGGCGGGTGCACGCATTGGGGCGCAAGTCACGCTGGGTGCCCATTGCGTCATCGGTGCCCGCAGCGAAATCGGCGAGGGCGGCTGGCTCGCTCCGCGTGTCACGCTGTATCACGATGTGCACATCGGCAAGCGTGTGGTTATCCAGTCCGGTGCCGTGCTCGGTGGTGAAGGCTTCGGCTTCGCCAATGAGAAGGGTATCTGGCAGAAAATTGCCCAGATCGGTGGTGTGACCATCGGCGACGATGTGGAGATCGGCGTGAATACTGCCATCGACCGCGGCGCGTTGGCCGATACCGTGATCGGCAATGGCGTGAAACTCGACAACCAGATCCAGATTGCCCACAACGTCCAGGTCGGTGATCACACTGCCATGGCCGCGTGCGTCGGGATCTCCGGTAGCACCAAAATCGGCAAGCACTGCATGCTGGCCGGAGGTGTCGGTCTGGTCGGCCACATTGATATTTGCGACAACGTTTTCCTGACCGGGATGACCATGGTGACGCACTCGATTACCGAGCCAGGCGCCTATTCTTCCGGCACAGCCATGCAACCGGCTGCCGAATGGCGCAAAAGCGCGGCACGCATTCGTCAGCTCGATGACATCGCGCGTCGTTTTAAACAGCTGGAAAAGCGCGTTGGGGAAGTGACCCCTGACGGCAATGCTTCATCAGATGGCTGATACCATTTCCATATCAAGTGTGCACAGCCTCTAGACTGCCTCCTTGATTTGCTAGAGGAGTGCGCGTCAGTCGCGCTCCCAATCTTTACATAGGCTTCCCCCCGAAATGATGGACATCAACGAGATTCGCGAATACCTGCCTCACCGTTACCCGTTCCTGCTGGTGGACCGGGTGGTGGATCTGGACACTGAAGGCAAGCGCATTCGCGCCTACAAGAATGTCAGCATCAATGAACCTTTCTTCAATGGTCACTTCCCGGCGCATCCAATCATGCCAGGCGTGCTGATCATCGAAGCGATGGCTCAAGCTGCCGGGATCCTCGGTTTCAAAATGCTCGACGTCAAACCGGCGGACGGCACCCTTTATTACTTCGTTGGTTCCGACAAGCTGCGTTTCCGCCAACCGGTCAAGCCTGGCGACCAGTTGATCCTTGAAGCCACGTTCATTAGCTGTAAACGCAAGATCTGGAAGTTTGAATGCCAGGCTTCGGTCGATGGCAAGCCGGTCTGCTCGGCCGAGATCATCTGCGCGGAACAAAAAGTATGAGTTTGATTGACCCTCGCGCAATCATCGATCCGTCGGCCGTTCTGGCAGACGGCGTCGAGGTCGGCCCTTGGTCGATCATCGGCGCAGGTGTGGAAATCGGCGAGGGTACCGTGATCGGGCCGCATGTGATCCTCAAAGGCCCGACACGTATCGGCAAGCACAATCGCATTTACCAGTTTTCCTCGGTAGGCGAAGACACGCCCGATCTGAAGTACAAAGGTGAAGAGACCCGACTGGTGATAGGTGACCACAACGTCATCCGCGAAGGCGTGACGATTCACCGTGGCACCGTGCAGGACCGTTCGGAAACCACGCTGGGCGATCACAACCTGATCATGGCCTATGCCCACATCGGTCACGACAGTGTCATCGGCAATAACTGCATCCTGGTCAACAACACGGCGTTGGCCGGCCATGTGCATGTTGACGACTGGGCGATCCTCTCCGGGTTCACCCTGGTTCACCAGTATTGCCACATTGGCGCCCATAGCTTTTCAGGCATGGGTACCGCGATCGGTAAAGACGTTCCCGCGTTTGTCACCGTGTTTGGCAACCCGGCCGAGGCGCGCAGCATGAATTTCGAAGGCATGCGCCGTCGCGGTTTCAGCGAAGACGCTATCCACGCATTGCGTCGTGCCTATAAGACCGTTTATCGCCAAGGGCTGACAGTCGAGCAGGCACTGGCTCAACTGGCCGAGCCTGCTGCTCTGTTCCCGGAAGTCGCGGTGTTTCGCGATTCCATCCAGTCGTCGACACGCGGCATCACCCGCTGATCATGGCCAATTTGCGTATTGCGCTGGTGGCGGGTGAAGCTTCCGGTGACATTTTGGGTGCCGGCCTCATGCGTGCCCTCAAGGCACAGCATCCGTCGGTCGAGTTCATCGGTGTCGGCGGTCCGTTGATGCAGGCGGAAGGTCTGACCTCGTACTTTCCCATGGAGCGCTTGTCGGTCATGGGGCTGGTTGAGGTCCTCGGTCGTTTGCGCGAGTTGCTCAAGCGTCGTAAAGAGCTGATTGCCACGCTGATTGCCGAAAAACCGGACGCGTTCATCGGTATCGATGCCCCCGACTTCAACCTCAATATCGAACTCAAGCTGCGTCAGGCCGGGATCAAAACCGTGCATTACGTCAGCCCGTCGGTGTGGGCGTGGCGGCAGAAGCGCGTGCTGAAGATTCGCGAAGGCTGCGATTTGATGCTCACCCTTTTCCCGTTCGAAGCCAGATTCTACGAAGAGAAAGGCGTACCGGTACGCTTCGTCGGTCACTCGCTGGCCGATGCCATTCCGCTGGAGGCTGATCGTGCGGCTGCGCGTGCCGAGTTGGGATTGCCTGATGGGCCGCTGATCGCGCTGATGCCTGGTAGTCGTGGCGGTGAGGTCGGTCGCCTCGGCGCACTGTTCCTCGATACCGCCCAGCGCCTGCGCGCGATGCGTCCGGGCGTTCGCTTTGTCATGCCGTGCGCCAGCCCGGAGCGCCGTTTGCAGCTTGAAGAACTGCTCGCTGGCCGCGATTTGCCGGTGACCTTGCTCGATGGCAAGTCTCATCTGGCCTTGGCTGCCTGTAACGCCGTATTGATCGCCTCCGGTACGGCAACCCTCGAAGCGCTGTTGTACAAGAGGCCGATGGTGGTTGCCTATCGTCTGGCACCGCTGACGTTCTGGATTCTCAAACGCATGGTCAAGAGCCCGTATGTATCGCTGCCAAATCTGTTGGCCCAGCGTCTGCTGGTTCCGGAGTTGTTGCAGGACGATGCAACTGTCGAGGCGCTTGCCCAGACCCTGTCGCCCTTGATCGAGGGCGGTGAAGAGCAGACTCGCGGCTTCGACGAGATTCACCGCACGCTGCGTCTGGACGCATCCAATCAGGCGGCGCATGCCGTCCTTAACCTGATCGGTCAATCACGATGAGCAAGACAAGCATGCAAATGGGCCTGGATTTCACGTTGGTCGCCGAAGTTGAAGAACTGGTCGCCGGCGTCGATGAAGTCGGTCGCGGCCCGTTGTGCGGTGCAGTGGTGACGGCAGCGGTGATCCTCGATCCGAACCGCCCTATCGTCGGGCTCAACGACTCGAAGAAACTCACCGAAGCCAAACGGGAAAAGCTTTACGACGAGATCATCGAAAAATCCCTGAGCTGGTGCATCGCTCGCGCCGAAGTCGAAGAAATCGATGAATTGAATATTTTGCACGCGACCATGCTGGCCATGCAGCGCGCCGTGGCCGGGCTGCACATCCAGCCGAAACTGGCGATGATCGATGGCAACCGCTGCCCGAAACTGCCGATGCGCGCCGAAGCGGTTGTAAAGGGCGATAGCAAGGTGCCTGCCATTGCTGCGGCATCGATTCTGGCCAAGGTCAGTCGTGACCGCGAAATGGCTGCGTTCGAACTGATTTACCCGGGTTATGGCATTGGCGGCCACAAAGGCTATCCGACGCCCGTTCATCTGGAAGCATTGTCCCGGCTCGGGCCGACCCCGATTCACCGGCGCTCGTTCGCCCCGGTGCGTCAGGCATATGAGGCGCTGGAAGGCCTGACGCAGGTTTAGTCGCAAGGCTGATGTTTTGTTCGAGGCCCGGTACAATCCGGGCCTTGTTGTCTCTATGTAACTGGACAGGATCACTATGCCGGCTTCATTCGTTCACCTACGCCTGCACACTGAATACTCCCTGGTCGACGGGCTGGTGCGGATCAAGCCACTGGTCAAGGCCCTGGCTGGCATGAACATGCCGGCCGTCGCGGTCACCGATCAGAACAACATGTGTTCCCTGGTCAAATTCTATAAAAACACCATGGGCGCAGGGATCAAGCCGATCTGCGGCGCTGACCTGTGGCTGTCGAACAAGGATCCGGATGCGCCGCTGAGCCGGATCAGCCTGTTGGTCATGAACGCCAAGGGCTATCGCAATCTCACTGAGCTGATTTCCCGTGGCTTCATTGAAGGTCAGCGCAATGGCATGATCATCGTCGAGCGAGAGTGGGTCGCCGAGGCCAGCGAAGGCCTGATCATGCTGTCTGCCGCCAAAGAAGGCGAGATCGGCATGGCCCTCATCGGCGGTAACCCGGCTGAAGCTGAGGTTCTGACGCGTGAATGGATGGCGGTGTTTCCGGATCGTTTTTATCTGGAAATCCAGCGTACCAACCGTCCCAACGATGAAGAGCAACTGCATGGTGCTGTGGCTCTGGCCGACAAGCTGGGCGCGCCACTGGTGGCGAGCAACGATGTGCGTTTCATCAAGCAGGAAGACTTCGCCGCCCACGAAACCCGCGTTTGCATCGGTGAGGGCCGCGCCCTCGACGATCCGCGGCGTTCGAAGAATTACAGCGATCAGCAATACCTCAAAAGCGCCGAGGAAATGGCCGAGCTGTTCAGCGACATTCCTGACGCCATCGAAAACACCGTCGAAATTGCCAAACGCTGCAATATCGATGTGAAACTGGGCACGCACTTCCTGCCCAACTTCCCGATTCCCGATGGCATGACCATCGATGAGTACTTCCGCAAGGTGTCCTTCGACGGTCTGGAGGAGCGGCTCGCGGTTCTGTTGCCCAAAGACACCACCGAAGACTACGAAGCCAAGCGTCAGGTGTACGTCGACCGCTTGAATTTCGAGCTGGATATCATCATCCAGATGGGCTTCCCCGGTTATTTCCTGATCGTGATGGACTTTATCCAGTGGGCCAAGAACAACGGCGTACCGGTTGGACCAGGTCGTGGGTCGGGTGCTGGATCGCTGGTGGCCTATGTGCAGAAAATCACCGACCTCGACCCGCTGGAATACGACCTGCTGTTCGAACGTTTCCTTAACCCGGAACGGGTATCGATGCCCGACTTCGACGTCGACTTCTGCATGGACGGTCGTGATCGGGTGATCGACTATGTGGCCGAGAAATACGGGCGCAACGCGGTAAGCCAGATCATCACCTTCGGTTCCATGGCGGCAAAAGCTGTGGTGCGTGACGTGGCGCGGGTACAGGGCAAGTCCTACGGCCTGGCGGATCGTCTGTCGAAGATGATTCCGTTTGAAGTCGGCATGACCCTGGAAAAAGCCTACGAGCAGGAAGAGATCCTGCGCGACTTCATTAAGGTCGATGAAGAGGCGGCGGAAATCTGGGAGATGGCGCGCAAGCTCGAAGGCGTTGTGCGTAACGTCGGCAAGCACGCTGGTGGTGTGGTGATCGCACCGACCAAACTGACCGACTTCTCGCCGATCTATTGCGACGAGGCCGGTGACGGTCTGGTAACCCAGTTCGACAAGGACGATGTTGAGGCTGCCGGTCTGGTGAAGTTCGACTTCCTCGGTCTGCGGACGTTGACGGTTATTGACTGGGCGCTAAAGACCATCAACCGAGACCGCGCCAAGGTCGACGAACCACCGCTGGATATCGCGTTCATCCCGCTGGATGACAAACCGACTTACCAGTTGCTGCAAAAAGCTGAAACCACTGCGGTGTTCCAGCTTGAATCCCGAGGCATGAAAGAGCTGATCAAAAAGCTCAAGCCCGACTGCCTGGAAGACTTGATCGCACTGGTAGCGCTGTTCCGTCCGGGCCCGCTGCAGTCCGGCATGGTGGACGACTTCATCAACCGTAAGCACGGTCGCGCCGAACTGGCGTACCCGCACTCGGATTACCAGTACGAGGGCCTCAAGCCAGTATTGGCACCGACTTACGGCATCATCCTGTATCAGGAACAGGTGATGCAGATTGCCCAGGTCATGGCCGGTTACACCCTCGGCGGTGCGGACATGCTGCGTCGGGCGATGGGTAAGAAAAAACCCGAAGAGATGGCCAAACAGCGCGGCGGTTTCATTGAAGGTTGCAAGACCAACAATATCGACGCCGACCTCGCCGGTAACATTTTCGACCTGGTGGAAAAATTCGCCGGTTACGGCTTCAACAAGTCTCACTCCGCCGCTTACGGTCTGGTTTCGTATCAGACTGCCTGGCTGAAAACCCATTACCCGGCGCCGTTCATGGCTGCGGTACTGTCGGCGGACATGCACAACACCGACAAGGTCGTGACCTTGATCGAAGAAATTCGCACGATGAAGCTGCGTCTCGACGCGCCAGACGTGAATACTTCGGAGTTCAAGTTCACGGTGAACGACGACGGCCGCATTGTGTATGGCCTCGGCGCGATCAAAGGGGTCGGTGAAGGCCCGGTAGAAGCAATCACTGAGGCGCGTCAGGAAGGCCCGTTCAAGGATTTGTTCGATTTCTGCGCCCGTGTCGACCTCAAGCGCATCAACAAGCGCACGCTCGACGGTTTGATTCGCAGCGGTGCACTGGATCGTCTGGGGCCTTATTTTCACGACGAACAAAAGGCTTATCAGGCCAATATCGACCGTAATCGCGCGGTGTTGCTGGCGGCGATGGAGGAGGCGATCAAGGCTGCAGAGCAAACCGCCCGCACCCACGACAGTGGTCACGCCGACCTGTTTGGCGGTCTGTTCGTCGAGGAAGATGCTGACGTTTATGCCAGTCATCGCAAAGCCAAGGAGCTGACCCTCAAGGAGCGCCTCAAGGGTGAAAAAGACACCCTGGGCCTGTACCTGACCGGTCACCCGATTGACGAATACGAAGGTGAGATCCGCCGTTTCGCCCGCCAGCGCATCATCGACCTGAAACCGGCGCGCGATACGCAAACCGTGGCCGGGATGATCATTGCCCTGCGGGTGATGAAGAACAAGAAGGGCGACAAGATGGGCTTCATCACCCTCGACGACCGCTCCGGCCGGATCGAAGCGTCGCTGTTTGCCGAAGCGTTCCATTCCGCGCAGTCGCTGTTGCAGACCGACGCGATGGTGGTGGTTGAAGGCGAGGTCAGCAACGATGACTTCTCCGGCGGCCTGCGCCTGCGGGTCAAGCGCGTGATGAGCATGGAAGATGCGCGCACCAACCTTGCCGAAAGCCTGCGCCTGAAGCTGCAAACCCAGGACCTCAAAGGCGATCAGCTACGCTGGTTGGGTGATTTGCTCAAGCGTCATCGCGGGGCGTGTCCGATCACCATGGAGTACACCAGCCCCGATGCGAAGACCTTGCTGCAGTTTGGCGAGACCTGGCGCATCGACCCGGCGGATGCGTTGATTCAAGCCTTGCGTGACCAGTTCGGGCGAGACAACGTCTTCCTCCAATACCGTTGAGCGGCAGGTGCCATCATTGCGCTTGCCCGAAACCTGAATTTTTAATCTCGACCTTAGCGCGCCTCTCCCTTAAGGTAGGGCGCGAATAGACAACCGGCCGACCCAAGCTCATTTGGGATACGACCCAAGACGGACGCCTATGAACCCGAATTTTCTAGATTTCGAACAGCCGATCGCCGACCTGCAAGCCAAGATCGAAGAGTTGCGCTTGGTCGGTAATGACAATTCGCTGAATATCGGCGATGAGATCTCCCGCCTGCAGGACAAGAGCAAAACGCTGACCGAGGACATCTTCGGCAAGCTGACCAGCTGGCAGATCGCACGCTTGGCGCGTCACCCGAAACGCCCGTATACCCTGGACTACATCGAACACATCTTCACCGAGTTCGATGAACTGCACGGCGACCGTCACTTCTCCGACGACGCTGCGATCGTGGGGGGCATTGCTCGTCTGGAAGACCAGCCAGTGATGATCATCGGTCACCAGAAGGGCCGCGAAGTCCGTGAAAAAGTACGCCGCAACTTCGGCATGCCGCGTCCGGAAGGCTACCGCAAGGCATGCCGTCTGATGGAAATGGCCGAGCGTTTCAAAATGCCGATCCTGACCTTCATCGACACCCCGGGTGCCTATCCAGGTATCGACGCCGAAGAGCGTAACCAGAGCGAAGCCATCGCCTGGAACCTGCGTGTGATGTCGCGCCTGAAGACCCCGATCATCGCCACCGTTATCGGCGAGGGTGGTTCAGGCGGTGCACTGGCCATCGGTGTTTGCGATCAGTTGAACATGCTGCAGTACTCGACCTACGCGGTGATCTCGCCGGAAGGTTGTGCTTCGATTCTGTGGAAAACCGCCGAAAAAGCGCCGGACGCTGCTGAAGCCATGGGCATCACTGCCGAGCGCCTGAAAGGTCTGGGCATCGTTGACAAGGTGATCGGCGAGCCTTTGGGCGGCGCTCACCGTGATCCGGCCGCTGCCGCTGCCTCGATTCGTGCCGAGCTGAGCTCGCAGCTGGCAATGCTGAAGAAGTTCGACAACGAAGCGCTGCTCAAGCGCCGTTACGATCGACTGATGAGCTACGGTCTCTGACAGATCGCGCAATACCCAATGTGGGAGCGGGCTTGCTCGCGAAAGCGGTATAACAGTCGACAGATGTGTTGAATGTTGAGACGCCTTCGCGAGCAAGCCCGCTCCCACTTTGATTTGGGCAAAGAGTTAGATAGGGGTCAGTCCGTGAGTGATCTGCCTTCCCGGCTTCTGCTGAATCTTGCAGCTTGGCGCAACGCCACTGCATGGCGCGTCGCTTTCTCCGGTGGTCTCGACTCGACCGTCCTGCTGCATCTGCTTGCCGATCTCGTAAAAGACCAATCCCTTCCGGCGCTAAGCGCCATCCACATTCATCACGGCCTCCAGCCTGCGGCGGATGCGTGGCCACAGCATTGCCAGTCGTTCTGTGATGCGCTGGGTGTTCCATTGCAAGTGGAGCGGGTCACGGTGCAACCGGGTGCGAGTCTGGAGCGAGCGGCGCGCAATGCGCGTTATGCGGTGTTCGGTGCGCTGACGCAGGCCAATGATGTGCTGCTGACCGGTCAGCATCGGGATGATCAGGCCGAAACATTACTGTTTCGTCTGTTGCGTGGCGCAGGTGTCAGAGGATTATCGGGCATGCCGAGCCAGCGAGCGCTGGGGCGGGGTGTTCTGATTCGACCTTTGCTTGATGTCCCTCGGGCTGAACTGGAGGCCTACGCACAAGCTCATCAATTGCACTGGATCGAAGACCCGTCGAATCAGGATCGTCAGTTCTCGCGTAATTACCTGCGCCATCAGGTCATGCCGCTGCTGAGCAGTCGCTGGCCGCAAGCGCAAGCAAGCATGGCGCGCAGCGCTGCGCATCTGCGTGAGGCGCAGGGTTTGCTCGATGAATTGGCGCAAATCGATCTGGCACAGGCTGCAACGCCTCATGAGTTCCAATGGCTGCGCTTGCCGTCTCTGGCGTTGGCGCCACTTTGCGCTCTCACCGCCCCCCGGCAACGAAATGCGCTGAGTCATTGGCTCGAACCGCTGACACGTTTGCCTGACACCGACCATTGGTCGGGTTGGGCGGATCTGTGCAATGCCAGTCACGATGCTTCGCCGGTCTGGCGTCTGGCCGATGGCGAGTTGCATCGCAGTGCCGGTCGTCTGTGGTGGCTCAGTGGCGACTGGCTGCGCGCTCCAGTGATCGACGGCGAGTGGCAGGCACCGGCGTCGCCGCTAAGCTTGCCCCATAACGGGGGGGTCATGTTCAGCGGTCAGGCTCCCTGCGGCCCGTTACGCATTGCCTATCGGCAGGGTGGCGAAGTGATGCATTTGGCGGATCGCGGCCATCGCGACCTCAAACGGTTGCTCAATGAGCGTGCGGTGCCGGGTTTCGTGCGTGGCAGATTGCCGCTGCTTTTTCGCGGTGACGAATTGCTCGCGGTGGCGAACCTGCCGGGACTTGATGGCCACGAGCAGGACGGCTGGAAAATGAGTTGGCAGCCAACAGACGAAGATCAAGGTTTGAGATGAAAGGGGCATTCCGGTAGACTACGCTCCCTTCTTGATACAACTTCTGTGGATTCGCCTGAATTGCAGGAGTTGCCGATTACCAAGCAGTCTTTGCTGGGCGATTCCAAAAAATGTGTAGCGCACAACGTACCGGTGTTTCATCTGCCGGTCTGTCCCAACGCGGCGGTTTTTTTGAAAGGTGCACTGTGATTAATGCTGGTGATCGGGGGCTTCGGCCTTCCTTCGCTTTCCCCGGCGGCTCGTACCGCTTTAACGCAGACTTCTAGGGTTTTTCATGACGCGCTACATATTCGTCACGGGCGGTGTTGTTTCTTCATTGGGGAAAGGCATTGCCTCGGCTTCATTGGCGGCCATCCTGGAGGCGCGGGGGCTTAAAGTCACCATGCTTAAGCTGGATCCGTACATCAACGTTGACCCGGGCACGATGAGCCCGTTCCAGCACGGTGAAGTGTTCGTCACCCATGACGGCGCCGAGACTGACCTGGACCTGGGCCATTACGAGCGGTTCATCCGCACGACCATGACCCAGAACAACAACTTCACCACCGGCCGTGTCTACGAGCACGTGCTGCGCAAAGAGCGCCGTGGTGACTACCTGGGTGCAACCATCCAGGTGATCCCGCACATCACCGACGAAATCAAGCGCCGCATCATCAAGGGGGCTGGCGATGCTGACGTGGCCATGGTCGAGATCGGTGGCACCGTGGGTGACATCGAGTCGCAACCGTTCCTCGAAGCCATTCGTCAATTGCGTTTCGAAGTCGGCGCCAAGCGCGCGATGCTGATGCACCTGACCTTGGTGCCGTACATCGCCACGGCCGGCGAGACCAAAACCAAGCCAACCCAGCACTCGGTAAAAGAGCTGCGTTCGATCGGCCTGCAGCCAGACGTGCTGGTGTGCCGTTCCGATCACCCGATCGACATCTCGTCGCGTCGCAAAATCGCTCAGTTCACCAACGTTGAAGAACGTGCGGTGATCGCGCTGGAAGACGCCGACACTATCTACAAGATCCCGGGCATCCTGCATTCCCAGGGCCTGGACGATTTCGTTGTCGAGCGTTTTGGCCTGCAATGCGGCAGCGCTGATCTGTCCGAGTGGGAAGCAGTGGTTGATGCCAAGCTGAACCCGGAACACGAAGTCACCATCGCGATGGTCGGCAAATACATGGAGCTGCTGGACGCCTACAAGTCGCTGATCGAAGCGATGAGTCACGCCGGCATCAGCAACCGCACCAAGGTCAACCTGCGCTACATCGACTCCGAAGACATCGAAAACCAGGGCACTGCGCTGCTCGAAGGTGTTGACGCGATTCTGGTGCCGGGCGGCTTCGGTCTGCGTGGCGTGGAAGGCAAGATCACCGCTGTTCAGTACGCTCGCGAAAACAAGGTTCCGTACCTGGGTATCTGCCTGGGTATGCAAGTGGCAGTCATCGAGTTCGCCCGTAACGTAATGGACTGGAAAGACGCCAACTCCACCGAGTTCGATCGCGCCAGCGGTCACCCGGTCGTGGGCCTGATCACCGAGTGGGAAGATGCGACCGGTGCCGTTGAAGTGCGTACCGAAGCTTCCGACCTGGGCGGCACCATGCGTCTCGGCGCTCAGGATTGCCTGCTCGAAGCCGGCTCCAAAGTGCACGATTGCTACGGCAAGGACGTGATTGTCGAGCGTCACCGTCATCGTTACGAAGTGAACAACAACCTGCTGCCGCAAATCATCGAAGCCGGCCTGAAAATCTCCGGTCGTTCCGCTGATGCTGCGCTGGTTGAAGTGGTTGAAGCACCGGATCATCCATGGTTCGTGGCTTGCCAGTTCCACCCTGAGTTCACCTCGACACCACGCGATGGCCATCCGCTGTTCAGCGGTTTTGTCAAAGCAGCGTTGGCTCAACACCAGAAGAAGGCGTAACCCCGATGGCACAGAAGATCATCCGCGTCGGCGACATCGAAATTGCCAACGACAAACCCATGGTGCTGTTCGGCGGCATGAACGTGCTGGAAAGCCGTGACATGGCCATGCAGGTTTGCGAAGAGTACGTGAAGGTTACCGAAAAGCTCGGCATCCCTTACGTGTTCAAGGCCAGCTTCGACAAAGCCAACCGTTCTTCTGTGGCCTCTTATCGCGGTCCTGGCCTGGAAGAGGGCATGCGCATCTTCCAGGACATCAAACAAGCCTTTGGCGTGCCGATCATCACCGACGTCCATGAGCCTGATCAGGCTCAGGTCGTTGCTGAAGTCTGCGACATCATCCAGTTGCCGGCCTTCCTGTCGCGCCAGACCGATCTGGTTGTCGCGATGGCCAGGACCAATGCCGTGATCAACATCAAGAAAGCCCAGTTCCTCGCCCCTCAGGAAATGAAACACATCCTGAACAAGTGCGTGGAAGCGGGTAACGATCAATTGATCCTCTGCGAGCGTGGTTCGAGCTTCGGCTACAACAACCTCGTGGTCGACATGCTCGGCTTCGGCATCATGAAGCAGTTCGAGTACCCGGTGTTCTTCGACGTGACTCACTCGCTGCAAATGCCTGGCGGTCGTTCCGACTCCGCCGGCGGTCGCCGCGCACAGGTTCTGGATCTGGCCAAGGCTGGCATGAGCCAGGGCTTGGCGGGTCTGTTCCTTGAGGCCCACCCAGACCCGGACAACGCCAAATGCGATGGCCCTTGCGCCTTGCGTCTGGACAAACTGGAGCCATTCCTGGCCCAGCTCAAAGCTTTGGACGAACTGGTGAAGAGTTTTCCGACGGTAGAAACCGCGTAAACCTCAATTCTCCGGTAAAGTACCGCACGATTTGTCGCTCATGCCCTCGGGCATGAGCGTTATCGTCTGCAAGACTGCCCGCTGCACACCCCTTGCCGACGGTAAAAAGATTTCCTCTAGCTGCGTCGTTTTCGTCAACTTTGGAGTGTTTACAACAATGGCAAAAATCGTCGACATCAAAGGTCGTGAAGTTCTCGACTCCCGTGGCAATCCCACCGTGGAAGCGGACGTGCTTCTCGACAACGGCATCATCGGCAGCGCCTGCGCGCCATCCGGTGCATCCACTGGCTCGCGTGAAGCGCTCGAGCTGCGTGATGGCGACAAGAGCCGTTACCTGGGCAAGGGCGTGCTCAAAGCGGTAGCCAACATCAACGGTCCGATCCGCGATCTGCTGCTGGGCGCCGACCCAAGCGACCAGAAAGCCCTGGATCACGCGATGATCAAGCTCGACGGTACCGAAAACAAAGCAACCCTGGGCGCCAACGCCATCCTCGCCGTGTCCCTGGCTGCGGCCAAGGCTGCTGCACAGGATCAGGACCTGCCGCTGTACGCGCACATCGCCAACCTGAACGGCACTCCGGGTGTTTACTCGATGCCGGTGCCGATGATGAACATCATCAACGGCGGCGAGCACGCCGATAACAACGTCGACATCCAGGAATTCATGGTTCAGCCAGTCGGCGCCAAGTCTTTCTCGGAAGGTCTGCGCATGGGCACCGAGATTTTCCATCACCTCAAAGCTGTGCTGAAGGCTCGTGGCCTGAGCACCGCTGTTGGCGACGAAGGCGGTTTCGCACCGAACCTGGCGTCCAACGAAGACGCTTTGAAAGTGATCTCCGAAGCCGTAGCCAACGCCGGTTACAAGCTGGGCACCGACGTGACCCTGGCGCTGGACTGCGCGGCCAGCGAATTCTACGAAGACGGCAAGTACAACCTGTCCGGCGAAGGTCAGGTATTTACCGCTGAAGGTTTTGCCGATTACCTCAAAGGCCTGACCGAACGTTATCCGATCATCTCGATCGAAGACGGTCTGGACGAGTCCGACTGGGCTGGCTGGAAGATCCTCACCGACAAGATCGGCGAGAAGGTTCAACTGGTTGGCGACGACCTGTTTGTGACCAATACCAAGATCCTGAAAGAAGGCATCGATAAAAAGATCGCCAACTCGATCCTGATCAAGTTCAACCAGATCGGCACGCTGACCGAAACCCTGGAAGCCATCCAGATGGCCAAGGCTGCCGGTTACACCGCCGTGATCTCGCACCGCTCGGGCGAAACCGAAGATTCGACCATTGCCGACCTGGCTGTGGGCACCTCGGCTGGCCAGATCAAGACCGGTTCGCTGTGCCGTTCCGACCGCGTTTCCAAGTACAACCAACTGCTGCGTATCGAAGAGCAGTTGAATGGCAAAGCCAAGTACAACGGTCGTAGCGAGTTCCGCGGTTAAGCGCAAACTGATGGAAGGACACCGGATTGTGTCGGAAAAGTCGTGACAGCGATGGATTTGCCACTAATCTGATGCCTTGAAAGCACAAGCCTGGTTCTTCCAGGCTTCGTGCTATCAGACGTTTCAAATTTTGCATGGCTGTCTTTTTTCACTGGATACCTGATATTCGATGCGCAGTCCCTACTGGTTGTTTCTAGTGTTGCTCTTGCTACTGGCCGGTCTGCAGTACCGTCTGTGGGTGGGCGATGGCAGTCTGGCGCAGGTCGCCGAACTGAATCAGCAGATTGCTGATCAACACGCCGAGAACGAAGCCTTGCTGGAGCGCAATCGGGTGATGGACGCCGAGGTCAGTGAGCTGAAAAAAGGCATGGAGACCGTTGAGGAACGAGCTCGCCATGAACTGGGCATGGTCAAGGACGGCGAAACCCTTTATCAGTTGGCTCAATGAACGATTCGCTGCCGGCCTTCTGGGCCGTGATTCCTGCCGCGGGCGTGGGTGCCCGAATGGCCGCGGACCGTCCCAAGCAATACCTGCAACTGGACGGGCGCACAATTCTCGAACACAGCCTCGGCTGTTTCCTCGATCACCCGAGCCTCATGGGGTTGGTGGTCAGTCTTGCTGTTGATGATCCTTATTGGCCGAACCTTGCTTGCGTCAACGATCCGCGTATTCAGCGGGTAGACGGCGGGGCCGAACGTTCTGGCTCAGTGCTCAATGCCTTGCTGCATCTGAATGCGCAGGGTGCCGACGATGACGATTGGGTGCTGGTGCACGATGCGGCACGACCTAACCTGAGCCGTGATGACCTCGACAGGTTGCTTGCCGAACTGGCCACTGACCCGGTGGGCGGTTTGCTGGCGGTGCCTGCGCGCGACACGCTCAAACGGGTCGACAAGCATGGTCGTGTTGTCGAAACCGTTGATCGCAGTGTGATCTGGCAGGCTTATACGCCACAGATGTTTCGCCTTGGTGCGCTGCACCGAGCGTTGGCGGACAGTCTGGTCGCGCAGGCAGTGATTACCGATGAGGCCTCGGCGATGGAGTGGGCTGGTCTGGCGCCGCGTCTGATCGAGGGGCGCGCGGATAACCTCAAAGTGACCCGGCCGGAAGATCTGGAGTGGCTGCGTCAGCGTTGGGCCAATCGCCGCTGAATCCCGGTCGCATAAACAACCCATCCCTCAGTTGCGATACTCAGGCCGCTCGGCCAACCCTTCCTTCAAGAAATCCACCAGTTTTCGCACTTTCGGCGACAGGTGCCGCTGCTGCGGATACAGCGCCCACACCGCGGTATTCGGCGGTTGATGGGCCTCCAGCAACGAAATCAACGCGCCGCTGTGCAGGTGCTCCAGCACGTAATAGTCCGGCAACTGACACAGACCGACCCCTTGCAGCGCCGCATCCAGCACCGCTTGCCCACTGTTGCAGCGCCAGTTTCCCTGCACCCGTTGGGAAAATTCTCGCCCGTTCTGTTCCAGTTGCCAGATATCCGAGCTGCCGATCAGGCAATTGTGCCGGCTCAGTTCCGACAAACTGTGTGGGCGGCCATACCTTTCCAGGTAGGACGGCGACGCACACAGATACATGCGCCGTGGCGCCAAGCGAGCAGCGACCAGTCGCGAGTCCTGCAACCGGCCCAGGCGAATCGCCAGATCCAAACCCTCATGCACCAAATCGAGTTGACGGTTGCTCAGTTCGATGTCAACGCGCAGTTGCGGGTAATGCCCCATGAATCGCGTCACCAGCGGCACGATAAAACGTTCGCCGTATGCCACGGCACAGGTCATGCGTAGCATGCCTTTGGGTTCGCTGGTCAGATCGCCGACCGCGCGCAGAGCTTCTTCTCGCCCGTCCTGCAAGCGTTGGCAATGTTGCAGAAAGGTTTGGCCGGCCTCGGTCAGTGCCACTCGACGAGTGCTGCGGTAGAGCAAGCGTGTCTGTAAACGCTCTTCCAGTCGTACGATTTGTCGACTGATGTGTGAGGAAGAAACACCAAGGCGTTCGGCAGCGGCGGTGAATTGGCTGCATTCGGCAACGGCGACGAATTCATCGATGCCTTCCCAGCGGTTGTCGGTCATCGGGATTATCCCTGTGTGGCAATAATGTTTTGCTTTTGTTCGGATTATTCATCAGTTGGCGCTGAACTACACTGCGTGTCTCGTTTTTATTCACTGGAGAGTCAGCATGATCAAGTCGCGCGCCGCCGTTGCCTTCGAGGCCAAGAAGCCGCTGGAAATCGTAGAAGTCGATGTCGCCATGCCCAAGGCGGGTGAAGTGTTGCTGCGCGTGGTGGCTTCCGGTGTTTGCCACACTGACGCTTACACGTTGTCCGGCGCTGACCCGGAAGGCATCTTTCCATCGATCCTCGGCCACGAAGGCGGCGCCATCGTTGAAGCTATCGGCGAAGGTGTCACCTCGGTTGCCGTTGGCGATCATGTGATCCCGCTGTACACCCCGGAATGCGGCCAGTGCAAATTCTGCAAGTCGGGCAAGACCAACCTGTGTCAGGCGATTCGTGCCACCCAGGGCAAAGGTTTGATGCCGGACGGCACTTCGCGTTTTTCCTACAAAGGCGAAACGATTTTCCACTACATGGGGACTTCGACCTTTTCCGAATACACCGTGTTGCCGGAAATCTCCGTGGCCAAGATCGCCAAGGACGCGCCATTGGAGAAGGTTTGCCTGCTGGGCTGTGGCGTCACCACCGGTATCGGCGCCGTAATCAACACCGCCAAGGTCAAGCCGGGTGACACCGTAGCGATCTTCGGTCTCGGCGGCATTGGCCTGTCGGCGGTCATCGGCGCCGTGAAGGCCAAGGCTTCGCGCATCATCGCCATCGATATCAACCCGGCCAAGTTCGAGATCGCCAAACAGTTGGGTGCCACCGATTGCGTTAACCCGAAAGACTTCGATCGTCCGATCCAGGAAGTGATCGTCGACATGACCGACGGCGGTGTCGACTTTTCTTTCGAATGTATCGGTAACGTGCAATTGATGCGCGCAGCGCTGGAATGCTGCCACAAGGGTTGGGGTGAGTCGGTGATCATCGGCGTGGCCGGTGCGGGCCAGGAAATCTCCACTCGTCCATTCCAACTGGTGACCGGGCGCGTCTGGCGCGGTTCGGCGTTCGGTGGCGTGCGTGGTCGCACCGAGCTGCCAAGCTACGTCGACATGGCCCAAAGCGGTGAAATTCCACTGGATACGTTCATCACCCACACCATGGGCCTGGAAGACATCAACAAGGCATTCGACCTGATGCACGAAGGCAAGAGCATTCGTACCGTCATTCATTTCTGATCAATCGCGACGTCATGGCTGCAAGTCTTGAAGGCTTGCAGCGTCGGCCGCGTAGGAGTCTTTACATGAGTCTGGAAAATATCTCCTGTCAGAAAAGTTTTGGTGGATGGCACAAGCGCTATCGCCATCGCTCGGATGTGCTCGGCTGCGACATGGTATTTGCCGTGTACTTGCCGCCACAGGCGGAGCAGGGCGGCAAGTTACCGGTGCTGTACTGGCTATCGGGCCTGACCTGTACCGATGAAAACTTCATGCAGAAAGCCGGCGCCATGCGCATGGCCGCCGAGCTCGGCTTGATCATCGTGGCGCCGGACACCAGTCCGCGTGGCCCTGATGTGCCGGGCGATCCTGAAGGTGCGTGGGACTTCGGCCTCGGTGCCGGATTTTATCTCAATGCCATGCAGGAACCGTGGTCGAGGCACTATCGGATGCATGACTATGTCGTGCAGGAATTGCCTTCACTGGTTGAAGCGCATTTTCCGGCCTCCGATAAGCGCAGCATCAGCGGCCACTCCATGGGCGGTCACGGCGCGCTCGTATGTGCGTTGCGTAATCCCGGGCGTTACCAATCGGTGTCGGCCTTTTCGCCGATCAACAACCCGATGGATTGCCCGTGGGGGCAGAAGGCGTTTTCGCGCTATTTGGGTGAAGACCGTTCGAAGTGGAAAGAATGGGATGCCTGCGCGCTGATCGCCGAAACCAACGAAAAGCTGCCGCTGCTGGTTGATCAAGGTGATCGGGATGACTTCCTGGCCACCCAGCTTAAACCCGAAGCCCTGCAACAAACGGCAAAACAAGCGAACCATCCGCTGACGTTGCGCCTGCAACCGGGCTACGACCACAGTTATTTCTTCATCTCAAGCTTCATAGACGACCACTTGCAGCATCACGCACGCGCTCTGCGCGGTTAATGCAGGTAGAATCACGCCCTGACAAAAATCGGGGCGTTTTTTATGCGTATTGGCCACGGCTATGATGTGCACCGTTTCGCTGAAGGCGATTTCATTACTCTGGGCGGCGTGCAGATTGCACACGGCTTCGGGCTGCTCGCTCATTCTGACGGTGACGTCCTGCTGCACGCCTTGAGCGATGCCTTGCTCGGCGCAGCTGCGCTGGGTGATATCGGCAAACACTTTCCGGACACCGACCCGCAGTTCAAGGGCGCCGACAGTCGCGCATTGCTGCGTCATGTGGTCGGGTTGATCCACGCCAAAGGCTGGAAAGTCGGCAATGTCGACAACACCATCGTCGCCCAGGCGCCAAAAATGGCCCCGCATATCGAATCGATGCGCGCGCTGATCGCTGCGGATCTACAAGTTGAGTTGGATCAAGTGAACGTGAAAGCTACCACCACCGAAAAGCTTGGCTTTGTCGGTCGCGAAGAAGGCATCGCCGTGCACTCCGTTGCCTTGTTGCTGCGCGCATGAATGAACTGCAATTGCTCGGCCCGCGGGCCTATGGCGAACCCCTCGGCACTGCGGTACTGAAAGCCATCGCGGAAGATTTTCAGGTCGATGAAGTGCTCGACATCCCGTTCAGCGGCGATGGCGAACACTTGTGGATCTGGGTCGAAAAACGGGGTCTGAACACTGAAGAGGCCGCGCGGCGTATCGCCAAGGCTGCCGGCGTCCCGTTGCGCACCGTCAGTTACGCCGGGCTCAAGGATCGGCAGGCGCTGACCCGTCAGTGGTTCAGCGTGCAACTGCCGGGCAAGGCTGACCCGGATCTGTCGGCGGCGGAAAACGACACACTGAAAATCCTCAAGACCACCCGCCATAAGCGCAAGCTGCAACGTGGTGCGCATTCGGCCAACGGCTTTACCTTGCGCCTGACCCAGTTCGCCGGCGACAAGGCGGCGATCGAGCAGCGTCTGCAGTTGATCGCCAAACAAGGCATTCCCAATTATTTCGGCGCCCAGCGTTTCGGCCATGACGGTGGCAACGTCGTCGATGCGCGTGCATGGGCGGCGCGCAAGGCCTTGCCAGAGCAGCGCAATGTGCGTTCGCGCCTGCTGTCGACGGCGCGCAGTTTTCTGTTCAATCAGGTGCTGGCGGCGCGGGTCGCTGATGGCACCTGGCAGCGCGCGCTGGTCGGCGATCTGTTGGCGTTCACCGATAGCCGCAGCTTTTTCCCGGCCGGTGAAGCCGAGTGCAGCGATCCGCGTCTGGCGATTCTCGATCTGCACCCGACCGGCCCGCAGTGGGGCGAAGGTGACGCTCCGACCGCTGGCGCTGTCCATGATCTGGAACAGGGGATTGCCGCCCGTGAAGCAGAACTGCGTGACTGGTTGATTCACGCCGGCATGAGCCACGAACGTCGCATCCTGCGACTGCCCATTGGCGGGTTGACGTGGCATTATCCCCAGCCTGACATTCTGCAACTGGAATTCGTCCTCCCGGCCGGATGCTTCGCCACCGTATTGGTGCGCGAGCTCGTTGATCTGGTGCCGGTGGGGCAGACGGACAGCCCATGCGTATTCTGATTTCTAACGACGATGGGGTAACCGCACCCGGTCTCGCCGCGCTTTATGCTGCGCTGGCGGATTACACCGAATGCGTGGTTATCGCCCCGGAGCAGGACAAAAGCGGCGCCAGCAGTTCGCTGACGCTCGACCGTCCATTGCATCCGCAATATCTGGCCAATGGCTTCATCAGCCTCAATGGCACACCGACCGACTGCGTGCACCTGGGCCTCAATGGTTTGCTGGAGCGCGAACCGGATATGGTGGTTTCCGGTATCAACCTCGGCGCCAATCTCGGCGATGACGTGTTGTATTCCGGGACAGTGGCGGCAGCCCTTGAAGGCCGGTTTCTCGAGCGCCCTTCGTTCGCCTTTTCGCTGGTCTCACGTCAGGTGGATAATCTTCCTGCGGCGGCCTACTTTGCGCGCAAGCTGGTCGAGGCCCATGCCGGGCTCGATCTGCCGCCGCGCACGGTGCTCAACGTGAACATTCCCAATCTGCCGATTGATCATATTCGCGGCATTCAGTTGACCCGACTCGGTCATCGCGCTCGGGCGGCGGCGCCAATGAAAGTGGTCGATCCGCGCGGCAAGTCTGGTTACTGGATTGCCGCCGCCGGCGATGCTGAAGACGGCGGCCCCGGGACTGATTTCCATGCCGTGATGCAGGGCTATGTTTCGATTACTCCGTTGCAGCTTGATCGCACCTTCAACGATGCCTTCAGAGGGCTCGACGGCTGGCTGGAGGGGCTGCGCTGATGGCTCGTGAACACGAAGACAGAATGCGTAGCGGCATCGGCATGACTTCCCAGCGAACGCGCGAGCGTCTGATTCAGCGTTTGTACGAAGAGGGTGTGTCCAACACTAAGGTACTGGAAGTGATCCGGCGCACGCCGCGTCACCTGTTCGTCGACGAAGCGCTGGCGCACCGCGCTTATGAAGACACGGCGTTGCCGATCGGCCACAACCAGACCATCTCCCAGCCTTATATGGTGGCGCGCATGAGCGAGTTGCTACTGGAGGCCGGGCCGCTGGACAAGGTGTTGGAGATTGGTACCGGCTCCGGTTACCAGACCGCCGTGTTGTCGCAACTGGTGGAGCGGGTCTTCTCGGTTGAGCGCATCAAGGTTTTGCAGGATCGCGCCAAGGAACGTCTGGTCGAACTGAACTTGCGCAACGTGGTGTTCCGTTGGGGCGATGGTTGGGAAGGCTGGCCGGCACTGGCGCCGTACAACGGTATTATCGTCACTGCCGTGGCCACCGACGTGCCGCAAGCGTTGCTCGATCAGTTGGCTCCGGGCGGGCGCCTGGTGATCCCGGTAGGCTCGGGTGAAGAACAGCAACTGATGCTGATCGTGCGCGAAGAGCACGGCTTTTCCCGACACGTTTTGGGCGCTGTGCGATTCGTGCCTTTGCTCAATGGGCCGCTGGCCTGAGCATATATTCAAAGGCGCTGAATTCCTTTCGTTCGCTTTGGTCTTACTTCGGTGGCGAGGGTTTAAACGCAGCAGGTTGTCAGCTTGCAAACGTGTGCGCGAAGCCATTTCGCAACATTAAAGGTAAAGCTGATTCGGCCCGTTATACTGGCGACACTTCATGCCGAAAGCCGGCATTTCAAATTTTTCAGCCACCACAAAGGGAGCGGCGGGTGAGTCTCACAGTCATTGCGCAGCGTATGGTTAACACGAGCTTTCAGCGCCTGGTGACTGGCCTTGTCTTGAGCACCTTGTTAGTGGGTTGCTCCAGCACCAAATCGAGCAATGTTCGAGTCGTTGATCGCAACGCGGTCGCTCAGCGTCCTACAGTGACAACTGGGCAGTATGTAGTCCGAAAGGGGGACACCTTGTTCTCCATCGCGTTTCGCTACGGCTGGGACTACAAAGCCCTCGCGGCTCGGAACAATATTCCTACGCCGTACACGATCCACCCAGGTCAGACAATTCGCTTTGATGGCCGCACCGGTTCAACGTCCACGGCGGTGGTGAGCCGCTCCAGTTCTTCGCCTTCATCGTCGAGTAAAACCACGGTAATCCGGCGCCAGGCGAATGGCACGACAACCACTACAACCACCGGTTCTACGGGCGCTGTACCGTCCGTCGCCAGCAAGCCAGCGCCCGCTCCACTGCCTCCAGCGGGTCCGGCCCCTACCGGCTGGGGATGGCCATCTAATGGCATCCTGATCGGGAAATTCTCTTCAAACGGTAGTTTGAATAAAGGAATTGATATCGCCGGGGATTTGGGACAGCCTGTTTTAGCTGCGTCTGATGGGACGGTTGTATACGCCGGGAGTGGCTTAAGGGGCTACGGCGAATTGGTCATCATCAAACACAGCGAAACCTACGTAAGTGCTTACGGTCACAACCGTCGGCTGTTGGTTCGGGAGGGACAGCAGGTCAAGGTCGGACAGACAATTGCCGAAATGGGGTCAACGGGTACAGACCGGGTGAAACTGCATTTTGAGATTCGCCGACAAGGTAAACCTGTAGATCCGCTGCAGTTCCTGCCAAGACGTTGATTTGTAAGCCAGCCTGTTCCGTCGCGTAGAGGGGACAGGCTCCAGCGCTGCCAAGGATAAAGGCGTCGCTTGAGCTTGGGGTCGAACTCACCAAAGGACTATAACAATGGCTCTCAGTAAAGAAGTGCCGGAGTTTGACATCGACGATGAGGTTCTCCTTATGGAAACCGTCATTGATTCGGATTCGATGTCGAATGATGAAGGGGCTGCTCCACCTTCCGTTCGTTCCAAATCCAAACACTCCGCTTCACTTAAACAACACAAGTACATCGACTACACGCGGGCACTCGATGCCACGCAACTGTATCTCAACGAAATCGGCTTTTCCCCATTGCTCTCCCCGGAGGAAGAAGTTCATTTTGCGCGATTGTCGCAAAGTGGCGATCCGGCCGGGCGTAAGCGCATGATTGAAAGTAACCTGCGGCTGGTGGTCAAAATCGCCCGGCGTTACGTCAATCGGGGGCTGTCACTGCTGGATCTGATCGAAGAGGGCAACCTCGGGCTGATCCGGGCGGTGGAAAAGTTCGATCCCGAGCGCGGCTTCCGCTTCTCGACCTACGCGACCTGGTGGATTCGTCAGACCATCGAGCGCGCCATCATGAATCAGACCCGGACCATCCGGTTGCCGATTCACGTGGTCAAGGAGCTCAATGTGTACCTGCGGGCTGCACGGGAGCTGACGCAAAAACTCGATCACGAACCTTCACCCGAAGAAATCGCCAACCTGCTGGAAAAACCGGTAGGTGAGGTCAAGCGTATGCTGGGCCTGAATGAACGGGTTTCTTCGGTCGACGTCTCGCTGGGTCCGGATTCGGATAAAACCCTGCTCGACACCCTCACTGATGATCGTCCAACCGATCCATGCGAACTGCTGCAGGATGATGACCTGTCACAGAGCATCGATCAGTGGCTGTCTGAACTGACCGACAAGCAGCGTGAGGTGGTCATACGCCGCTTCGGCCTGCGCGGCCACGAAAGCAGCACGCTGGAAGATGTAGGCCTGGAGATCGGGCTGACCCGGGAACGTGTCAGGCAAATTCAGGTGGAAGGCCTCAAACGCCTTCGCGAAATCCTTGAAAAGAACGGTCTGTCGAGCGAGTCGCTGTTCCAGTAAGCCACTCGATAGACCGACCGCCAAAAGCCCCGACTGGTTCGGGGCTTTTTGTTTTGTGGATTAACGCGGGTTTACTTGGCGCGATGTAGTCTCAGTTTGTAAGCCATTTCTTACTGTTTCGTAAGTGTTCGCTATTTTTACACGGCAGAAGAAGCCGATTGAGCGAGCTTATGTTTCTTAAGTTTATGATTAATAAGATTATTTTTTGATATGAGGTGCTTGTGACAGCCCATTTTGGCGTCCAGAGGCAATTGCTCTTGGCAGGGAACTCTTTAGTATCTGGGTTGTGTCGACGGACAGACACGCCCTTCAAGGATGAGGGGAACGGACATCGCAGGAAGCGATTCATCAGGACGATGAAAAGGAACACAGGGAATAGGGAAAAAATGTGGGCGGGTCAAACCGCCCCTTTTTTTTGCCTGTAAAAAGGCAAAACCCGGCAAAGCAAAAAGGCCCGCAAGGGGCCTTTTTATCGAGCGCGTGACAGATCAGCGTTCGAGGTCTTTGATCTTGCCTTTGACGCCATCCCACTCTTCGGCGTCTGGCATCGATTCTTTCTTCTCGGTGATGTTCGGCCAGATTTCGGCCAACTCGACGTTCAGTTGAATGAACTCCTGCATCTCTTCCGGAACTTCGTCCTCGGAGAAAATGGCCACGGCCGGGCATTCTGGTTCGCACAGGGCGCAATCGATGCACTCGTCCGGGTGAATCACCAGGAAGTTCGGGCCTTCGTAAAAGCAGTCCACCGGACACACTTCTACGCAGTCGGTGTACTTGCACTTGATGCAGTTGTCGGTGACGACGAAGGTCATTTCTAATTCTCTCCTCAGGCGGCGGCAGCGTTGCCCCTTCACGGTAGGGGGCGCCAGGTTCGGGAGCGATGTCTGCCAGCCAGGCTATTAGCCGGCAGCATCCCAAACCGCGCGAGATTCTACCAGCTTGAAGCCGTTTGCGTTATATCCGCTTCGTTAGTGCTTAGATCCGGTTCTTCAGTGCATATAACATTTCGAGCGCCCGACGCGGCGTCAGGTCATCCAGATCCAGCTTAGCCAACTCATCCAGCACCGGATGCGGCAGGCTGGCGAACATGTCACTTTGTTGCGGTGTCGCCGGTTTGCCCTTGGCCGCTGGTTTTGGCGCTTCATGTGGCAAAGCGGTGTCTTCCAGGCGGCTCAGATGTTCGCGGGCGCGTACGATCACTTCGCTCGGCACACCGGCCAGTTGTGCAACCGCCAAGCCATAGCTCTGGCTGGCAGGTCCGGGCAGGACGTGGTGCAGGAACACGATGCGTTCGTTGTGCTCGGTGGCGTTGAGATGCACATTCGCTACCAGTGGCTCGGCTTCCGGCAAAACGGTCAGTTCGAAATAGTGCGTAGCGAACAACGTATAGGCGCGTAGATGCGCCAAACGCTCGGCCGCCGCCCATGCCAGCGACAGACCGTCGAAGGTGCTGGTACCGCGACCGACTTCGTCCATCAGCACCAGGCTGCGCTCGGTAGCGTTGTGCAGGATGTTGGCGGTTTCGCTCATTTCCACCATGAAGGTCGAACGGCCACCGGCCAGGTCATCGCTCGAACCGATCCGGGTGAAGATCCGGTCGACCAGTGACAACTCGCAACTGGCTGCCGGTACGAAGCTGCCGATATGCGCCAGCAGCACGATCAATGCGGTTTGGCGCATGTAGGTGGATTTACCGCCCATGTTCGGGCCGGTGATCACCAGCATGCGCGTGTTGTCATCCAGGCTCAGATCGTTGGCCACGAACGGCGTGGTCAGCACTTGCTCGACCACCGGGTGACGCCCCTGAGTGATGCGCATGCACGGCTCGCCGACGAAGCGCGGGCAGTTCAGGTCAAGGTTCAGCGCACGTTCGGCGAGGTTGCTCAGCACGTCCAGTTCGGCCAGCGCACCGGCGGTGTCCTGCAACGGGGGCAACTGGCTGATCAGATCTTCCAGCAGCGCTTCGTAGAGCATCTTTTCGCGGGCCAGGGCACGGCTCTTGGCTGACAGTGCCTTGTCTTCGAATTCTTTCAGTTCCGGTGTGATGAAGCGCTCGGCGCCCTTGAGGGTTTGACGGCGGATGTAGTCTGCCGGAGCCGATTCAGCCTGCTTGCTCGGCAACTCGATGAAGTAGCCATGAATACGGTTGTAGCCGACTTTCAGGTTGGCCAGGCCGGTGCGGGCTTTCTCCCGCGCTTCCAGATCGATCAGGAACTGGCCGGCGTTTTCGCTCAACGATTGCAGCTCGTCGAGTTCGCTGTCGTAACCGGTTTTCAATACGCCGCCGTCACGGATCACCGCAGGCGGGTTGTCGATGATGGCTTTTTCCAGCAGCGCCGCCAGTTCCGGGTAGGTGCTGGTGGTGGTGGCCAGACGTTGCAAGTGCGGCGCTTCCAGATCGGTCATCGCCACTTGCAGTTGCGGCAGGGCGCCGAGGGCATCACGCAGCCGCGCGAGGTCACGGGGACGGGCATTGCGCAGACCGATTCGCGCCAGAATCCGCTCGATATCGCCGATTTCCTTGAGCTGCGGTTGCAGCTTTTCGAAGCGGTAGCCGTCGAGCAGACAAGTGATCGAAGTCTGGCGTGCCAGCAGTACGGTCAAGTCACGCAGCGGACGATTCAACCAGCGGGTCAGCAGACGGCTGCCCATCGCGGTCTGGCAACGATCGACCACCGATTGCAGGGTGTTGTCGCGACCACCGGCCAGGTTGGTGTCGAGTTCCAGGTTGCGGCGGCTTGCGCCGTCCAGCACCACGGTGTCGTCGAGGCGCTCATGGCGCAGGCTGCGCAAATGGGGCAGGGCGGTGCGTTGGGTTTCCTTGGCGTAGGCCAACAGGCAACCGGCAGCGCCGATGGCCAGGGTCAGGTTTTCGCAGCCAAAACCTTTCAGGTCCTGGGTGGAGAACTGTTGGCAGAGACTCTTGAGCGCCGAGTCACGCTCGAAATCCCACGGCGCACGGCGACGCACGCCACGGCGTTTTTCCGCTGGCAGATCTTTCGGCCAATCGTCCGGGATCAACAGCTCAACCGGGTTGACCCGCTCCAGTTCCGCCAGCAGGTTCTCCCAGCCTTTGATCTCCAGCACGGTGAAGTTACCACTGGTGATGTCCAGCACGGCCAAGCCGAACAAACGCTCGTCACCCAATACCGCCGCGATCAGGTTGTCGCGGCGCTCATCGAGCAGCGCCTCGTCGCTGACCGTGCCCGGGGTGATGATCCGCACCACCTGACGTTCCACCGGGCCTTTGCTGGTGGCCGGATCGCCAACTTGCTCGCAGATCACGACCGACTCGCCGAGCTTGACCAGTTTCGCCAGATAACCTTCCGCCGCGTGGTAAGGAATCCCACACATCGGAATTGCCTGCCCCGCCGACTGCCCGCGCGCGGTCAGGGTGATGTCCAGCAACTTGGCGGCCTTCTTCGCGTCTTCGTAGAAGATCTCGTAGAAGTCGCCCATGCGATAGAACATCAGCTGATCCGGGTGCTGGTTCTTCAGGCGCCAGTATTGCTGCATCATCGGGGTGTGGGAGGACAGGTCGGAGACGGCTTTATTCATCGGATTGTCAGGCAACTCGTTCAAAGGTGTAGGGCAAAAGCGAGGCATCTGCCAGGCTTTTACGCGATGAGCGCAAGGTTACCATGAGCGGTCTGCCCGACGCAGGCGCGACGGCCCGCTGACAGTTTTCTGCATTTAAATGTGATTTATGCACGATTTATGCAAATCAGCATTTGTCTTCGCGAAAAACTTCAAGCACTATGCGCGTTATGCAAAAACGCAACGTATCCTCCGTCTTAAGAGCACTGCTCGACCAGCACGGGATCTCCCCCACGGAGCTCCACCGTCGCACCGGCGTGCCTCAATCCACTCTCTCGCGGATTCTCAGCGGGAAGATCGTCGATCCTTCGGATAAACACATCTCGAAGATCGCCGAGTACTTCAATGTCAGCACCGATCAGTTGCGCGGGCGCGCGGATGTTGCGCCGTCGGCCGGTGCCGCGCGTGGTGACGTGCATGCGGAACTCAAGGACATAATGCTGTGGGACGACGACACCCCTGTCGATGACGACGAGGTGTCGGTACCCTTTCTTCGCGAGGTTGAATTGGCAGCTGGATCAGGAAGATTCGTCATCGAAGAAAGCGAGCGCTCCAGCCTGCGCTTCGGCAAGCGCAGCCTGCGGCACAACGGCGTGCAGTTCGACCAGGCCAAATGCGTGACCGTGCGTGGCAACAGCATGACGCCGGTGTTGCGCGATGGCGCCACCGTTGGTGTGAATGCGGGCAAGTGTGGCATCGGCGACATCATTGATGGCGACCTGTATGCGATCAATCACAACGGCCAGTTGCGGGTCAAGCAACTCTATCGCCTGCCTACGGGCATTCGCCTGCGCAGCTTCAACCGCGACGAACATCCGGACGAGGACTACACCTTCCAGGAAATCCAGGAAGAGCAGATCGTCATCCTCGGTCACGTCTTCTGGTGGGGCATGTACGCCCGTTAAGCAGACCCCGGTCAGATAAAACCCGTCCTCGGCGGGTTTTTTTTCGCCTGTGCAAAACCCCCAGTGCCTTGATTTATGCGGCTTTCATGCATGAATGCATGCTGCGCGCATAAATAAATGCATTTGCGCATTGACTGGATATGCATCCATGCATATTATTACCACCAAGCCGCTCGACAAAGCGGCTGGAAACGAAAGCTCTTTAGTTCCACAAGAACAGGCAGCGATGAACCGGCCTCAACGGTTCAGAGGGTTGGCAACTGACCCGGGTGTGCAGCGTAAAGCACCATAAGCAGTTATCCGGCGGGCAGGGACCGCGGTCGGAAAAACAATTTGAATGGACTCGTACCGCGCCAGTAGCGCCGAAAAGTCAGCTTCCTTTTTTGAACACAGGATTTAAAGGAAGGCGAAGGAGCGCATTACTGAAAAGCCCGGCGGATTTGCCGGGCTTTTTGGAATGCCTACCTCAAGAGAAACCGTTTGAACCCAACACACGCTATTCATCAATCACACCAGGAGGCGTGACATGACAAACGAGCAACAAGCGTTGGCGGACATGCCGATCTGGCTGGTCATCCTGCTCGCCCTGGTCGGCGGGGTATCCGGCGAAATGTGGCGGGCCGATAAGGAGGGCGCTCGTGGCTGGGCGCTGATGCGACGTCTGGCATTACGATCAGGGGCCTGCGTTATTTGCGGCGTCTCGGCGATCATGCTGCTGTACGCCGCCGGCATGTCGATCTGGGCCGCATGCGCAATCGGTTGCCTGACCGCAATGGCCGGCGCCGACGTGGCCATCGGTCTTTACGAACGCTGGGCGGCCAAGCGCATCGGCGTCTGCGAAGTGCCAGCGCCGCGCGATCCACAGTAACCCCTTCACTGATTTGCTCTGCCGCAACTGTTGCGGCGGGGTTTTGCGTGGACATTTGAAAAGGAGGTCAATACATGCCGGCACCGATCCAGCAGCCCTCGCAGCTGTTCACCGCGATGGCGACAACCTTGCGCAACGCCACCGGCCTGAATGTGCAGGTTGGCGGTCACGAAGACTTCAGTGCTCCCGGCGATCAGGCCTGGGTGTTGATCGACTTCGACCGCAACGCACCGGGAATACGTGCCGCTGATGGACGTATCGCTCATGTGCTGACGCTGTCGCTGCAAGTCATCCCGGCACTTTCCGCCACGGCGTTTGCAGCGTGCGATCTGATCGCCGTGCTGAAAAACCTGATTACCGACAACCGCTGGAACCTGCCCGGCGATCAATGCGATCTGCCGATGAACATTGATGGTCTGCCGTCACTGCTTATCCGCGCCGAGCAGCAATACAAAGCCTGGACCCTGACGTTCACCCAGACCCTCTACCTCGGCCAGACCTTGCTTGATGACCCGCTCGGCACGCCGAAATTCGCCCGTACCTGGGAAGTCAGCAATATCGACGACCCCGACCAATACACCGCGCTGGAGGCCTGACCGATGTTCGACGCATTGCTGCGCATGCAACTGGGCCCGGTCATCGAACGTCTGGCCGAGATGGAAGCGGAAATCGAAGACCTGCATCGGCGCGCCGAAAGCTACTGCCGCATCGGCGTCTGCCAGACAGTCGACGCGGCGAGCAACACCTGCACGGTCAGCCACGGTGGCCTGCTCACGCCGGCCATCAAGTTCTTCAACCCGAGCGCCGGAGCGCAAAGTGAATCGCGGATCCCGACCGTGGGTGAGCAGTGTCTGCTGTTCAACTACGGCAGCGGTGAAAGCAGCGCGCAGAGCGTGGCGCTTTTCGGTCTGAACAGTGACCGTTTTCCGCCGGCTTCGACCGTACCGACGCTGACGCGACGCGTGCATCAGGACGGCAGCGAAAGCGGCTACGACGACGCCACACACACCCTGCATTGGCAGAACGGCCCGGCAGCCTTCAGTGGTTCTCGCGAAGCGCTTGAGCTGAGCATCGGCGCCGCGCGACTGGCAATGACCCCGCAGGCGATCAACCTGCAACTGGGCGCGGTCGGCCTGACCATCGACGCCTCGGGCGTGCACTTCAGCGGCCCATTGGTCGATCACCAGGGCCGTGTCATCAGCCCCTGATTCAAGAGCTTCCCATGATCGGAATCGATAGAGACAGCGGGGCCGCGGTCGACGACTGGCTGCAGTTTGTGCAGCGCGCGACCCGGGCCCTGACCACGCCGCTGGGCACCCGGCAAAAAAGGCCCCTTTATGGCTCGCTGATCCCCACGCTGCTGGGGAAAAACCTCGGCGACGACGTTTTGCTTCTGGCTCAGAGCCACGCAGCACAGGCGTTCTACAACAAGCAAAACGGCATCGATGATTTTCAGCCGCAAGTGATCGTCGCCAGCCGTCAGGGCGCCGGTCTGCTGCTGCGTTTCGCCGGTACCTGGAAAAACCGTCAACAGACATTCGAGGTCGTGACATGAGCATGTTGATCCCCGGCCAGAACCAATTGGCCGAACCCGCGCTGATCGCCGTCGACGCCTTCGAAGACCTGCTCGCCGAGTTCAAGACTTTCGTCGTCGAATACGTCAGCGCCCGAGCGCCGGGCAGCGCTGCGAAACTCAAAACCAGTCTGGAGAACGAGAGCGAGTTGCTGACGATGGCGCTCGAAGCCTTCTGCGTTCGACTGCAAACCCACGAGCGCAAATACAACGCCCGCATCAAGCAGATGCTGGCGTGGTGGGCGACTGGCAGCAACCTCGACGCACGGCTGGCGGACATGGGCCTGGAGCGGCAGTTGCTGGATCCAGGTGACCCGGCGGCATTCCCGCCAGTGCCGGCGATTTACGAAAGCGACGACGACGCCCGGTTGCGTTATTACCTGGCACCGCATGCACCGGCGGCGGGTTCGCGGATGCAGTATCGCCGCGAGGTGTTCACCCTCGGCGAACGGCCGACGGTGAAAGTCGAATCCACCGATGCCGGTGTGGTGAATGTCACTTACACCTTCAACCCGGATGGCCTCGCCGCGCAGGTCAAGGATGGCAATGGCCGCCGCACCGCGCCGGGTGAAGTGCAGGTCACCGTGCTTGCTCGGAACGGTGACGGCACGCCTTCGCAGGCATTGCTTGAAGGCGTTCGCCAACACTTCGCCCGGCCCGATGTGCGACCGGAAACCGACCTCGTCACCGTCAAGGCTGCCGACATTCAGCGCTACAAAATTCGCGTGGTCGCCAAGATCAATTCCGGCCCCGATTCGGGCCTGACCCAAGTCGCCGCGCAGCAGCAATTGCAGGATTATGCCGACAGTTGTCATCGCCTCGAAGGACGGGTCGATCCGAGCTGGATCGACTACACGCTGCACAGCGCCGGTGCCGTGCAACTGCAGATTCTGGAACCGCTGGCGCCGATCGTGACCACTGCGTTTCAAGCGCCGTACTGCACGGCGGTCGAGGTCGAGGTGCTGACGTTATGAGTGAGCCAACACAACGCCCGAGTTTGTTGCCGGCCAACAGCTCGGCACTCGAACGCGGGCTGGATCAGGGCTTCGGCGCACTGCTTGATCGCATCGTGCCGCCGTTTCCTGAACTGATGAATCCGAGTGAAACACCGGTCGCGTTTCTGCCGTATCTGGCGGCTGATCGCGGTGTCGCCGAATGGAGCACTGCCGCACCGGAAACGGAAAAGCGCCTGACCGTCGAACTCGCCTGGCCCACCGCACGCCAGGCCGGCACCCGCAAGGCACTGGAGAACGCGGCCAAGGGGTTGCAACTGCGCCCCGAAGTTCGCGCTTGGTACGAGCAGACACCGCCCGGCGCGCCCTACAGCTTTACCGTGCGCGCCTTCAGCGACCAACCCTACAGCGAAGAAATCGACGCCCGTCTCGACCGACGGCTGGCCGATGCCAAGAGCGAACGGGA
Organism: Pseudomonas sp. RA_15y_Pfl2_54; assembly: GCF_963971015.1. Lineage (NCBI taxonomy): Bacteria > Pseudomonadati > Pseudomonadota > Gammaproteobacteria > Pseudomonadales > Pseudomonadaceae > Pseudomonas > Pseudomonas sp. RA_15y_Pfl2_54. The sequence goes on along the minus strand of NZ_CAXAPN010000022.1, from coordinate 53,542 downwards.
TGTGCTGTCGGTCTCTGTAGGCCTGAGCGCCTTCGGCAATCACGTCATCGGCGCCGCGACCTTCTGCGGCGAACTGACCACGGTTTATCCGGTGTTCATCGAAGGGCTTGAAACCTCTGGCGAGGCGTTCATGGCCGCTGCTTTGTACACCGTCGAAACATCCACTATTTATCCTCAGGGGGCCTGAATGGCTGACTATTACACCCTGCTCACCAACGCAGGGATTGCCTACGAAACGGCGTGCAAAGCCGCGGGCGTACCGATCAAGTTGACGCAAATTTCTGTCGGCGACGGCGGCGGCGCGGTCTACAACCCGGCCGCGACCGCCACGGCGCTGAAACGTGAAGTCTGGCGCGGGCCACTCAATGCGCTGTTCCAGGACGAGAAGAATCCGAGCTGGCTGCTCGCCGAAGTGACCATTCCGCCGGATGTTGGCGGTTGGTATGTGCGTGAAGCCGGGCTGTGGACCGACACCGGGATTCTCTACGCCATCGTCAAATATCCGGAGTCGTTCAAACCGGTTCTGGCCACCTCCGGATCGGGTAAAGAGTTCTACATTCGCTCGATTTTCGAGACCAGCAATGCGTCGCTGGTGACGTTGTTGATTGATGACACGGTGGTGAAGGCGACTCGTGCATGGGTCATGAGTTACCTCGCCGAAGAACTCGGCAAACTCGATGGCAAGCAATCGGTGCGCGTTGCGGCTACCACCAACATCGTGTTGAACGGTGCGCAGCAAATCGACGGCGTGGCCGTGATTGCTGGCGACCGCCTGTTGCTGACGAATCAGACTTTGGCCAAGGACAATGGCCTGTGGATTGTCGCCAACGGTGACTGGGTGCGGGCGACCGATGCCAACTCCAGCGCCAAGGTCACGCCCGGTCTGACGGTGATGGTGGAGGAGGGCGCGGCGAACGGAGATTCGCTGTGGCACCTGACCACCAACGCGCCGATCACTCTCGGCACCACCGCGCTGACGTTCAAAATGCTCGCCGGGCGTACCGGGATTGCGGCCGGGACTTACAAAAGTCTGACGGTTGATGAATATGGCCGGGCGACTGCCGGTGCGAACCCTGAAACGTTGGCCGGGTTTGGCATTAAGGATTCTTACACCAAGGCTGAAGTTGAAGCGCTGATTGCCAAGGCATCGGCGTTGCCGGTGGGCTCGATTGTGGCGTTCCCGGTTGACTCGCCACCGCCGGGGTTTCTTGAACTGGATAACAGTGTCAAGAGTAGTGCGACTTACCCGGACTTGAGCGCTTATCTGGGCGGCAAGTTCAACAAGGGCGATGAGGGTGTCGGGAACTTCCGGTTGCCTGAGGCGCGAGGGGAGTTTTTGCGTGGTTGGGATCATGGGCGTGGGGTGGACGCTGGACGTGGTCTTGGTAGTTGGCAGGCGGACGACAACAAATCCCATATTCACGGGACGACCTACGACGTTATTGCCGATATTTTCATGCCCGGCGACGTCCGGCGGAACTATCTTCAGCAATACAACAATATCGACGATGTTGTGACAAAGGCATCGGGTGGGGCAGAAGCACGCCCACGCAACATCGCCGTCATGTGGTGCATCAAAGCCTGGAACGCCCCGGTCAATCAGGGAACCATCGATGTTGCCGCGCTGGCCAAGGAAGTCGAACGGCTCAAGTCCGCCGTTCCGGTGGGCGCTGTTCTGGCATTCCCGACAGGGATCGTTGCACCCGGTTATCTGGAGCTGGATGGCAGTGTGCAGAGCATTGCGACTTATCCGGATCTGGCAGCGTTTCTCGGCACCACTTACAACAAGGGCAACGAAGGCGCCGGGAATTTCCGTTTGCCAGAGTCTCGTGGTGAGTTCCTCCGTGGCTGGGACCATGGGCGGGGTATCGATATCGGTCGCAGTATCGGCAGCTATCAGGCGGGTACGAAGACGCAAGGCGATGATGGCACTGCGCCTGCTGTTCAAGGTATTGGCAACTCCAATTTGATTGATGCCGATCCTGCTCCTGGCTTCAGTGGCGATATTTACTACACCGCTACCGATCTCACCGTGAAGAACTTTACTAACGTTTTCTGGAAAACGGTGCGCCCCCGCAACCTTGCGGTCATGTGGTGCATCAAAGCCTGGAACGCCCCGGTCAACCAGGGAAGCATCGATATTGCGGCCGTGTCTGTTCTGGCACAGCAAGCCACTGAGATGAATCAAGGTACGGCAAAAGTTGCCACGCAGGCACTCACTGAGTCAGGCACAGATGACGCTACTATCGTCACGCCGAAAAAATTGCGTTTAGGATTTCAGATTCTCAAAGCTGCGAACGGCTATGTGGTTTTTCCATCGTGGCTGGGAGGCCTCATTATCCAGTGGGGCTACTCGTCGATTCCGGCAGTGTCGACGACGGTTCCATTTTCCTTGAGTTACCCAAATGCGTGTTTCTGCGTTCAAACCTCACCGTTTAACGTCTCGGGTGCAGCTGATGTTGCTGAGTTGACTTCGGTACCTGGCAAAAACGGATTTACGGCTGTCGGGGTAAGTTCGGGGACTTCAGGGGCTCCTGTGCAAACAGCGACCAATTTTTATTGGCTCTCGATTGGTCATTGATGGTGGACATATGAAATACGTAACTTTTGATTCTCAAGGCATTCTTGAGTCCCGCCTTATTCGCGGTGTAAGCGATATTCCAAAAGGTGCTGTCGAGGTTGATGAGGGCCTATGGATGCGCATAACTCAGGAACTTGATGGCGTATGGAAATTGACTGATGACGGGTCCATTTTCAAGCATGCGCTCCCCGAATTGCACCCTGTCGAATATTCCCCTGAGGAAATTGAAGCTTTGAGGCGTCGTGCGTACGCCGACCCCATTACCGGATCGGACCGACTATTCGCTGAGGCCCAGCGCATGGAGGTTATGGGCGAAACCGGTTGGGAGAGCGTTCGTACTGCGGGCATCCAAAGATTCAATGAAATCCAGCAAGAGTTCCCGTGGGTGACTTCCAAAGCACAACTCATGGATTGAACGCCCCGAACCCCGGGGCGTTCTTTTATCCGCAATTCAACACCCGCCAAGCCCCTCCCCACGAGGGGCTTTCCCGTTTATGGAGAAACGAAAAATGGCAACCCGCCAAACCTACACCGTGCTCGTCCCATTTCCCACCGGCGGTGGGCACTGGTCGAGCGTCGGTCAAGACCTTGATCTGCTCGACGTCGAGGCGAGTGCTTTGCACACCGCCGGTCGACTGGAACTGAAAACACCTACCACCCAGGCCAAAAAGGCCGCTGCCAAGAAGGCTGACTGAACATGGCTGAGGTTTTGAACTTCGAGCACAACGGCATTACCGTCAATGCCACCGAATCCCCCGAGGCCATGGGTGGCCTGGGTGACAACGTCATCGGTCTGGTCGGCACTGCGCCGAAGGCCGATCCGCTGATTCCGCGTAACGCCCCGTTCCGCATCAACAGCTTCACCACCCATGCGCTGCTCGATCCGACCGGTTCGGAAGAGGGCACGCTGTACCACGCGGTTTACCAGATCCTCAAAGTGGTCAAGGTGCCGGTTTACGTAGTGATCGTCGAAGCGGGCGCGACCCCGGCCGACACCGTCAACGCAGTGATTGGCGGCGTTGAGCCGGCGACTGGCCGCAAACTGGGTCTGGCCGCACTGGGCAGTGTCCCGGAAGACCTGACCATCATCGGCGCGCCGGGCTTCACCGGCACTAAAGCGGTGGCCAGCGAGTTCGCCTCGTTCGGCAAGCGCATCAAGGCCCGTGTGGTACTGGATGGCAAGGATGCCTCGGTCGCCGATCAGGTGCTGTACAGCCAGGAACTGGGCGGCGCCGATCTCGGTTTCGACCGTTGCCTGGTGGTGCACAACATGCCGGCCGTGTACTCGAAAGCGGCGAAGAAAAACGTCTTCCTGTCGCCTTCCAGCCTGGCGATTGCCGCGCTGGCCAAGGTCAAGCAGTGGGAGAGCCCGGGCAACCAGGTGACCTACGCCGAAGACGTTTCCCGCGTCGTGGAATACAACATCCTCGACACCTCCACCGAAGGCGATCTGCTCAACCGTTACGGCGTGAGCTACTACGCCCGCACCGTGCTCGGCGGCTTCTCGCTACTGGGTAACCGCTCGATCACCGGCAAGTTCATCAGCTACGTCGGCCTCGAAGATGCGATCAGCCGCAAGCTGGTCAAGGCCGGCCAGAAAGCCATGGCGAAGAACCTGACCAAGTCGTTCATGGATCAGGAGGTCAAGCGCATCAACGACTGGTTGCAGACCCTGGTCGCCGACGAAACCATTCCGGGCGGTAGCGTCTATCTGCACCCGGAACTCAACAGCGTCGAGAAGTACAAGAACGGCACCTGGTACGTGGTCATCGACTACGGCCGCTACGCGCCGAACGAACACATGGTTTATCAACTCAACGCCCGCGATGAAATCATCGAGCAGTTCCTGGAGGACGTTCTCTAATGTTTACCAACCGCGTAAGACAGGCCATCGCGGCCACCCTGCAAGGCCTGCCGCTGTCGGCGACCGTTGAGGAATTCACCCCGCCGAAAATCGATTTCGACATGGAAAGCATGACGGGCGGGCGCTTCATCGTTGAGGAAATGGCCAAGAGCGCCAAGCCGCTGAATGCTCAGATCAAGCTGCAAGGCACCGGTGCTGAAGTGTTGCTGGCGATGGGGGTGAAACTGGGTGACGACATCCTGCTGAACGTGCGTGAAGCCGGTCAGGATCAGGACGGCAATACCTGGTTCACCTATCACACCATCGGCGGCAAGCTCAAAACCATGGGTGAGGACGCGATCAAAATGGGCGGCAAAGCCCTGACGACGCTGGACTTCTCCTGCCGCACCTACAACCGTCTGGAAAACGGCATTCCGGTGATCGACATCGACGTGCGCACCCAGAAATTCGTGCTCAACGGCGTCGACATCCTCGGTGATGCGCGTCGTGCGGTGCTGATGCCGTAACGCTGTAAGCCAGCCCGGCACCTGACCCTGTGGGAGCGGGCTTGCTCGCGAATGCGGTGTGACAGTCGACACTCATTCATCTGACAGGCCGCCTTCGCGAGCAAGCCCGCTCCCACATTGGGCCAGTGTGACTGGCCGATGTTTAGCAACACCCCTCCTCAAGAATCACCAAGGAATTCATTCATGTCGTGGATGCCACCCCAGCATGACCTGCTGTCGCCGATCACCGGCGACGACGGCGCGCAGATCGAACAGATCCAGCTCAAACCATTGTTCTATGCCGCGCAAAAAGAAGCGCTGGAACGCGCCGGCGATGATGAAGACGATCAGTTCTTCGAACTGGCGCTGCTCGCTACCGGCCTGTCGGTCAAGGAACTCGACCAGCTCAAACGCCCGGACTACGTGAGCATCGCCCAGTACGTGCACGAAATGTCGACCCGTCCGGCGTCGTACTTTCTCGATCAGGTTGAAGACGCGGAAAAGTCCGACGATCCCGATCAAATCCAACTGCTGCAACCGCTCGCCGTGACCGGCCGCACCGTGACGTCGCTGAGCCTGGAAATGCCGGTGCTGCGCGCCACCAAAGTGATGAAGAAACTGAAAACGGCCAAGGAACGCGCCGAGTTCATCACCGCCCACTGCGCCGGCCTGATGATCCCCGATCTGGCTCACTTGACCGTCCCGGACTGGACCCAGTTGCAGGTGCGCATAGACGATTTTTTAAACCAGCCGGCGGCCTACTTTCGGAACGCGACATCGAAGTAATCCTCGATATCGTCCCGCTCATTTACCCGGTAAGTGAGGCGGAGATTCTGGAATGGGACGCCGAAAAGGCGTTGCGCCGCTACGACATAGCGATCACTCGCCTTGGCGTGAAACAGGAGTAGAGCGGCATGGCAGATGATAACTATGCGTTGACGTTCGCGAAGGTCAATCAAGAGACCCTGACGTCTACGGCATTGTCTGGGGCGGGGGCAGACCCGGCAGGTGCGGCAAGGCTTGAAGGTGGGTTCGCCGGGCTGAGACTGGCACTGGTCGATGCCTCCGTCGAGTTGCGCAATTTGACAGCCGAACAGATCCAGCTCAGGGATGTGCTGGGATCGATACACGAGGTGCTGACCTCGCAGCGCTCGTTGCAACAGGCGATAAATGATCGGCAAGCGCAATTGGGCGCTACGGCCGCTGGCAGTGAGCAAAAAATACCGCGCAGTGCGGATGCTGGCGATCTTCCCCCTAAGCGTTTGCAAACGACCATCGAACTCGACGCTGCGATGGTGAAGCTTGGGCGGGTTGAAGGGCTTGATAGTCATCAGCGTCAATCTCAGTTGGTCATGCTGGAGAAAATGGCCACTGAAGAAAAAGTCGCCGCTGGCGGGACGACCGCCCTTGATCTGATCGACGTCAAGCTCGCCGCCGCCAGGGCCGGGGTGGGGCGTCCAGTCGATGACAAGGGCAACGTTGATCCGGCTGCCGGGCGAAAAAACCTGGTGGACTTCACCCTAGATACAGGCGTCACCGCGACAGCGTTTGGAATGAAGGCACTGGACACCGCCGATATGTTGATCGGTTGGCGTACCTCGATGAGCCTTGAACGGCCAGAAACGCTCGATTTGGCCGACGCCGTCACTGTGCTCGGCGGTAGCCTGAGTGCTCCGATGGCTGACATCGGCGCGATTCTCGGCAGTTACGGTGCGTCGGGAAAACGGGCCGGATTGTCGGTCGAGGAATCGGCAGCGTTTTCCGCGGCGTTGCTCAATGCCGGCGTCAATAGGGCGGATGCCGGAGTGGCGTTCGAAAAAATCATCACGACCCTGGCCTTGGGGGATAAGGCCACGCCTTCCCAGCAGGCGGCGATGGTGCAGTTGGGATTCAATCCTGAAACCTTGGCTGCCAAGATGAAGGCTGATGCCCCTGACGCAATCCAGCAAGTGCTTGAGGCACTTAAAAAGCAAAACCCTGATAAACAATTGAGTTTGTCAAAGGCGCTTTTCACAGTTGACCGGCCGATTATTCAATTGTTGGAGAACACCGGTGAAGTGCAACGCGCTTTTTCACTGGTTGCAGACAAACAAAGCTACGCAAGTTCGGCTCGTGGTGAAGAAGGGGGCGCGCTCAATCAGGCCTCCCTGGCGCAATCGAATACATCGCAAGCGCGTTGGAATGCGCTGGATGCGAGCCTCGATCGGTTTTCTGCAGCGTTCGGCAATGCCCTGGCTCCTTTAACCGATGGCGCCGCGGTGGTTCTCACGACGTTGGTCAAGGGTGTGAGCGCCGCAGCAGAAGCGCTTCCGGCCCTCACTGCCGGTCTGGTTCTGCTTGGCGCTGCAGCTTTACCGTTTGTGGGCGGCGCGTTGAAGTTGGGCGTGGCGTCGGTGCTCGACCTGGTTGCCAAGAAGCTGCTACGCCTGGCATCCACGCGATTGCCGGCGGATATCGCCGACGCGATTACCGGTGACGACGATGGTAATGGGCGTCGGAAAAAGAAACGCTCTGGACGTGGGCCTGGTCGGCGTTCGCTTTCCAGAGCACCGGCTCGCGCAACAGTCCCACGCGTCACTGGGGGCGGTCGTTTGGCAGGTATGACGGCCAAAGTCGCGCCGCTTTTTGATCAAGTGAAGATCGGGGTCAAACTCTGGGCAGATGACATCGCTGGCAGCAAGCTGAGCTCACGGCTCAAAGGGCCGGTCGCCAAACTTGCGCCTCTCGCTGAAAGTCTGGGCGCCAAGGTCATGCCGTCGGTTGCTAAAGCATTGCCCTTCGTCAAGGTCGGTGCGCCACTGGCCATTGCGCATGCTGCGTACTCGGGACTGAAAGGCTGGCGAGAGGGCGATGAAAAAGCGGTAAAAGGCGCCGCCGGCGAACTGGCCGGGACCGCCATTGGTGCCACCATAGGTACGTTCATTGCGCCGGGTATCGGTACTTTCATTGGTGGGACATTGGGCGGAATGCTCGGATCCTATCTGGGTGAAAAACTGGCGACGCCTCCCGAGGACAAACTTGCCCCACCAGCGCAGGTTGCCAAAGATCTATCGAGCGCGCAGACCCAAAACCAGCAAATCACCTATGCACCGTCGATACAGATCAGCGGCAGCGAAGTGGCCAGTTCCGAGAAGGTTGGCGCGATGATCTCGCAGGTCATGCAAAACCACTTCAACAGTCAGTTCATTCCGACGATGAACACCAACCCCCTCGCCACCCGCCGTGACGCAGCCCTCACCGATGGAGTCGCCTGATGAAACAACAAATGGCCCTGGGCAGTTTCATCTTCGGCCTCTCGCGCAATTTCGCCTACAGCACGCTGGCGCGCAAATCCGACGGCGGCTGGACGGAACTGCAGATTCTCACCAGCAAACCCAAGTCCCATCAAATCGGACAGAAGCCCGAAACCCTGACCATCACTGGCAAATCAATGTACGCGGTGGCCATGGATCGGCTGGATGAGCTGCGGGCGCTGCAAGCCCTTCGTGTGCCGCTGCCGCTGATTGATGGCATCGGTCGAAACTGGGGCCTGTGGCGAATCACCATGGTTCAGGAAACCCAGACCTGCATCATCGATGATGGTACGGCGATGGTGGTGGACTGGACCCTCGAATTAGCGGAGTTCAACAATGCGTAAGGTCCGAAGCGTGGCCGGTGATTCGGTGAATCTGCTGCTCTACCGCGAGACCGGTCGCAGCGATGACGCCGCCGAAGAAGCCCTGTGGAAACTCAACCCGACCCTGGCCGAACACGGCCCGGTCCTGCCGGCCGGTGTCTGGGTGACCTTGCCGGAACTCGACAGCAGACCGGCCGCGATCAAGCCGGTTTTGGCGTGGGATTAAGGAGGTTGCATGGCACAGGGATTTACACCGGCGATCGAAATCTACGGGGCCAACCATGCCCTGCTGAACCAGCGCCTGATCAGTTGGGAACACATTGATGCCGCCGGGATGGAGTCCGATCAGCTGACACTGGTGATCGACCTGGAAGGCCTTGAAGGCTTGCCGACCCTGGGCGGAAAAATCGGCCTGCGGGTTGGCTATCTGGAGTCCGGGCTGGTCGAAAAGGGCCAGTTCAAGGTGACTCGACTGACCCCGACGCTGTTCCCGTTACGCTTGACACTGGTGGCTACCGCAGCGCCTTTCAGCGGCAAGGATGAGACCCGATTCAAGGAACGGCGCACAGCCAGTCATGGCCCGACAACCCTGGGCGGACTGTTTCGCGAACTGGTCTCGCCGCACGGTTTTTCGCCGCGCGTCGATCCAGAGCTGGCGCTGATCCGGATTGCTCATGTTGATCAGTCGAACGAAACCGATATGAGCTTTATCACACGACTGGCAAAGAAGTACGACGCGGTGGCCAAACCGTTCAACGACCTCTACGTGCTGGCGAAACCGGCGCAGCTCAAAAACCTCTCGGGCCAGGTGATACCTGACGTCAGGCTGTCGGTGACCAGCAACAATCGACCGGGGGATCACGCCTTCATCAGCGCCACACTGGAAGAGACGGCCCGTACTCAGAATCAGGGTTGCAAGACCTGCTTCTGGGACATCGCCGCCGGCAAACTGCGCGAGGTGATAACCGGTTCCGAGCCCTACAAGGTCATTCGCCAGAAACAGGCCAGTGAAGAAGAAGCCAAAGCCATCGGCGAAGCCGAAGTGCGCAAGATGCTGCGCGAGAAATACAAGCTGAAGGTTACCTGCCCAGGCGATCCGCTGCTGGCCGCCGAAGGCCTGTTGGTGCTCGATGACACCTGGCCGGACTTCATGCGCGGTCGCTGGTCGATCAAAAAGGTCACCGCCAGCGGCAAGCGCGAGGAAAGCTATCGCTGCTTGATCGAGGCAAGCGGCCTCGACGCCAAGACCTGATCCCCGCACAAACTCAAAGTGGGAGCGGGCTGCTCGCGAAAGCGTTGTGTCAGTCGCCATCGATGTTGAATGCGCCGTCCCCTTCGCGAGCAAGCCCGCTCCCACATGGGGGCCTGCGGTAATTCCCTTCATTCTGGAACACCACCATGAAGATCACCCCGATCCTCACGCAGTTGCGTGCGCAATGCCCTGGCCTTGCCAATCACATTGCGGTGGGCGTGGATCTGGCCTTGCTGCAAGGCAACGCCGATCTGCCGACACCTTCGGCCCACGTCACACCGCTGGCCGATCTGGCCAGTAACAGCACCGCCCAAAACCTCACCACCCAACCGATCCGCGACCGCTTCGACATCGTTCTGGTGCTTGACGCCAGCGACGCTACAAAAGCGCTGGATCTGTTGCACGACCTGCGCGCCGAACTGTGGCGTGCGCTGGTGGGTTTCAAAGCCGATGCCGACTACAGCGCCATCGTTTATGACGGCGGCGAGATGGTGTCGATCAACAGCAGCCGCGTCTTTTACCGGCTGCGCTTTTTTGCCGAGTTCCAGCTTGGCCGCAATCTGCCGAGTCAGCCTGCGGAAAGTTGGCACGAACGTGAACTGGACGGTTTGTCGTCCTTTACCGGGGCCACCGTGCGGGTCGATGCGATCGACCCCGCTGACCCCAACCTGAAACGCCCGGGCCCCGATGGGCGCGTGGAACTGACTTTCTCTGGAGACGTAACCCCATGAGCAATCGCATCACCGTAGTGCCGGCCGCTGGCCGTGCCGTGCCAGACCCGGAGGCGGGCGATCTGCTGCCTCTTGAAGGCCGTGAAGTGCTGGACAGCGCCTGGTGGCGCCGACGTCTGACCGACGGCGATATCACACTCAAAACCGCAAAAGCGGCTAAACCACAGGGAGCCAAATAATGGCGATCGGATTCAGCAACATCCCCGCGGACATTCGTGTACCGCTGTTCTATGCCGAAATGGACAACTCGGCCGCCAATAGCGCGACCTCGGCCATGCGCCGTCTGATCGTGGCCCAGGTCAATGACAACATCGCGCCGACCGAAGTCGGCAAACTGGTTTTGGTCTCCAGCGTCGCGCTGGCGAAAAGCATCGGCGGCCAAGGTTCGATGCTCGCCTCGATGTACGAGACCTTCCGCAAGGCTGACCCGATCGGCGAGATCTGGTGCCTGCCACTGCACAACGTTGAAGGCGCTATCGCCAAAGGTGTGTTGACCCTGACCGGCACCGCGACTCAGGCTGGCGTGCTCAACCTGTACGTCGGTGGTGTGCGTGTGCAAGCCACCGTGGTCAACGGTGCCACGGCGGCACAAGCGGCCACTGCGCTGGCGCAGAAAATCAACGCCACGGCTGATCTGCCTGTCAGCGCTGCGGCTGTCGAAGGTGTAGTGACCCTGTCCGCGAAATGGACCGGTGACAGCGGCAACGACATCAGCTTGCAATTCAATCGCCTGGGCAAGAGCAACGGCGAAGAAACCCCGGCTGGCCTGACCACCGCGATTACCGCCATGACCGGCGGCGTTGGTGTACCGGATCAGGTCGCTGCGGTCGCGGCGCTGGGCGATGAGCCGTTCGAATTCATCGCGCTGCCGTGGTCGGATCTGTCGACCCTCAACACCTGGCAAGCGGTCATGGATGACAGCACCGGTCGCTGGTCTTGGGCCAAGCAACTGTTCGGTCACGTCTACAGCGCCAAGCGCGGCACCGTTGGCACGCTGGTCGCCGCAGGCCAGGCCCGCAACGACCAGCACATGACCATTCAGGCGCTGGAGCCGGGCGTACCGCAACCGGTTTGGGTTCAAGCCGCCGCACTGGCCGCACGCACGTCGGTGTTCATCTCCGCCGACGCCAGCCGTCCGACCCAGAGCGGCAGCCTGCCGGGTGTCGATCCGGCGCCGGCGAGCGAGCGTTTCACCCTGACCGAGCGTCAGTCGCTGCTCAACTACGGCATCGCCACCGCTTACTACGAAGGCGGTTACGTGCGCATCCAGCGTTCGATCACCACGTACCAGAAGAACGCTTACGGCCAGGCCGACAACTCCTACCTGGACAGCGAAACCATGCACCAGTCGGCGTTCATCGTGCGTCGTCTGCAAAGCGTGATCACCAGCAAATACGGTCGCCACAAACTGGCCTCCGACGGCACCCGCTTCGGCGCCGGCCAGCCAATCGTTACCCCGAGCACCATTCGCGGTGAGCTGATTGCCCAGTACGCCAAGCTCGAACTGGAAGGCCACGTCGAGAACGCCGAGCTGTTCGCCGAGCACCTGATCGTCGAGCGTGACGTGCAGGACCCGAGCCGCGTGAACGTGCTGTTCCCGCCGGATTACATCAACGGTCTGCGCGTGTTCGCACTGCTCAACCAATTCCGTCTGCAGTACGACGACGCGGCTTGATAACCGCGTTTAGCGTCAAGCATTCAGCCCACCTCGCGTGGGCTTTTTTATTGAAGGGAGTAACACCATGGGTCAACTGATTGCAGGCACCTGCTACGTCAAAGTCGACGGCGCGCAACTGACTATCAATGGCGGCTGCGAAGCCCCGCTGATGGCGGTCAAACGCGAAACCGTCGTACCCGGCTTCTACAAGGAAACCGACATCGCGCCGTCGTTCAAAGTGACCGCGCTGCACACCGCCGACTTCCCGCTGAAGAAGCTGATCGAAGGCACGGACATCACCGTCACCTGCGAATTCAGCAACGGCAAAGTCTACGTGCTGGCCGGTGCGTACCTGGTCGAAGAGCCCGTTTCCAAAGGCGATGACGCCACCATCGAACTGAAATTCGAAGGTATCAAGGGGACCTGGCAATGAGCGGCGCCGTGAAGCTTCAAGTTGCGATCGAAGCTCACGGCGAGCCCCTGACCGAACTCGTCCTGCGCCGTCCGACGGTGCAGGAAGTGCGAGCGATCAAGGCGCTGCCGTACAAGATCGACAAGAGCGAAGAGGTCAGCCTCGACATGGACGTCGCGGCCAAATACATCGCCGTGTGCGCCGGCATTCCGCCGTCGTCGGTCAACCAGTTGGATCTGGCTGACCTCAACGCGCTGAGTTGGGCCGTTGCGAGTTTTTTCATGAGTGCGGCGTCGGCGCCATCACCGACCTGATCGCCGTCGCCTATGACCTGGCCTGGTTCTGGAAGGTTGACCCCGAACAGATGATGGCCAGGCCACTGGATGTGCTCCGCGAATCGCTGGAGCACGCGCAACGGATCAACGCGATGCAGCAGGTGCAGTGATGGCAGACACAGATAGCAACCCCAAAACATCGGTGCTGATTACCGGCATTGATGAGCTGTCGCCCAAACTCGGCGCCCTGCGAGTGAAAGTCGATAGCTTCAAGAAAAACCTCGAACAGACCGGCCTCGGCAAACTGGACATCAGCGGGCTGTTCAAGGGCGGCAGCGTGATTACGCCGTTCGTGGACGGCATCAAGTCGGCGGCGGCGTTTCAGGGCAAATTGACCGAAGTCAGCGAGGCGGCGAAAACCGTCGACCTGCCCGCCGCACCGAAAGTGGCTGCGCAGAACATGAACGTGTTCAGTGCGGCGATGGATAAGGTCTCGGCTGCCGTGGATGCGGCGTTGGTGCCGGCAGTGGGGGCGTTGGTGGTCGGGCTGGAACCGATGCTGAACCAGGTCAGCAGCCTGCTCGCCGACAACCCGAAACTGGTCGAAGGCCTGGCGGCGGGGGCGATTGCCTTCTCTGCCATGCAAACCGCCGTCACCGGTATGACCCAGGTCATGGACGTCATGAGCATGGTGCTCAAGACCAATCCGATCATGTTGATCGCGATGGGCATCGCGTTGGCGGCCGGTTTGATTTATGCCAACTGGACGCCGATCAGCGCTTTTTTCAAGGGCATGTGGGAGGGCGTGAAAAACATCGGTGTGAGTGCGATGGCGACGTTGCGCTCGATCCTTGACTGGCGACCGCTGGATGCACTGGCGGCGCTGTGGTCCCCGATTGCGGGATTCTTCTCGGGCATCTGGGACAAGGTCAAAACCGTCACCGCGCCGGTGATTGACTTTTTCAAATCGGTGTTCTCGTGGACGCCCGCCGGCATGATCCTGGAAAACTGGGCGCCGCTGACCGGTCTGTTTTCGGCGATCTGGGAATTGCTCAAGGCCTTGAGTGTGCCGGTGATGGCGTTCCTCAAGGGGCTGTTCGACTGGACACCGTTGGGGATGATCATCAACAACTGGGGGGCGATCACCGGGTTCTTAGCCTCGATCTGGACGGCGCTGCAACCGGCGGCACAAGCCATCAAGGACTTCTTCGGCACGTTGTTCGACTATTCCCCTCTGGGGATGATCGTCAACAACTGGGGCAGTATCGTGGCCTTCTTCGAACCGGTCTGGGCCGCATTGCAAACTTCGGCTCAGCAGATCAAAAGCTTCTTCCAGAGCCTGTTCGAGTGGTCGCCGCTGGAACAGATTGCGACGTACTGGCAGCCGATCAGCGAAGTATTTTCGGCGCTGTGGGGTGTGGTGCAGGCGCTGGCTGCGCCGGTACTGGAGTTTCTGCACAACATGTTCGAATGGACGCCGTTGGGGCAGATCATCAAGAACTGGGGGCCGATCACCGAGTGGTTCGGCGAGTTGTGGCAAAAGCTGCAAACCGTCATTGCGCCGATCAAGGAGTTGTTCGACGGTGGTTTCGCCGGGTTGATCGCCAAGGTCACCGGCAAGGTCGAAACCTTGACTCAGGCGCAACAGCAGACCAATGCAGAAGGCAAGGGGGAACTGGCGCCGGCGTTCTTTGGCGCAAGCCCTCAAACGTCGTCCAACGGTGTGTTGCAGGGCGGTTCGCTGCCACAAACCTCCAGCGCCCTGATCCAGCAAAGCGCCGCCAACAACCGTACGCAACTCGAAGGCGGCCTGACCGTGCGCTTCGAAAATGCGCCGGTGGGGCTGCGCACCGATCAACCGCAAACCAATCAACCGGGCCTGGCGCTGTCTTCGCGCATTGGCTATCGCTCGCTGTCGGCAGGAGGTTCCAATGAACTGGCGTGACCGTTTGTTGCCGGCATCCTTTCGCGGTGTCGGGTTCTGGATCGATCAGGCGAAAACCCCGGTCGGTCGCAAAGGTCAGTTGCATGAGTATCCGCAGCGTGACCTGCCGTTTTTCGAGGACCTTGGTCAGCAGGCCAAGACCCACGATCTGACGGCGTTCATCATCGGCCCTGACTGCCTTGAGCAGCGTGACAAGCTGCTCAAGGCGCTGGAGGCGGGCAGCGGTGAGCTGGTGCACCCGTGGCTCGGCCGCCTGCAAGTCAAGGTCGGCGAATGCGACATGACCCACACCCGCCAGGACGGCGGGTTGGTGACTTTCGCGTTGAAGTTTTACCCCGATAAACCGCTGCCTTTTCCGACCGCCACCGTCAGCACCCAGAAAGTCTTGTTGTCGAAAGCCGACACGCTGCTGGGTTCGGCGGTAGCGCGCTTCGAACAGGCCATGACCTTGATCAAGGCTGCGCGGATCGGCATTGCCAATCTGCGCAACAGCCTTACCGGGGTGTACGAGGTGATCAAGGAACAGCTCAAACCGCTGATCGAGCAATACCGGCAGATCACCGAACTGGTCAAAGCGGTCAAGGAATTGCCCAAGGAAGTGGCGGCCGAGTTCAAGGGCTTGCTTGGTGATATCAAAGAACTCAAGGCATTCGCGAAGGAAGGCTACCGTGGCGTGATTGCCGACGTGTCCCAACAACTCGAAGCCATCCGCAAGGCTGATGCGCCGAAGATCACCACCGGCAAGGACACCAACGCGGCGGCGCAAGCCATGGCCGATCTGGTGCAGGACACCCTGCTGGTGAAAGTGGCGCAATGGGTGGCGTCGATGCCGATAGCGACCCCTGCGGTGAAATTGTCATCGACACCGTCGGTGGCTCAGCAGGCGAATCAACCGGTAACCCGTCAGGAAGTACCGGTGACCGATGAGATGAAAGCGCTGCAGAAGGCTATCGGGGCGGCCATTGATCCGATGCTGGACAAGGCCGATCCCAAGCATCACCAGGCAATCAATGATGTGAAGGAAGCGCTGATTGCGCATCTCAAGGCTGTGGCGTCATCCGGTGTGCGACAGATCAGTAAATCGTTCCAGGAAAGCCTGCCGGCGCTGGTCGTGGCCTACAAGCAATTTGCCGATGCTACACGGGTGACTCAAGTGACTCAGAGCAATGCGATGAACCATCCGGGTTTTTCACCTAACGACGTGAACGTGTCCAGGGAGTAAGCCATGAGCGAGATGGATAACCGCGTCACGCTGACGGTCAATAACATGGAATACGGTGGCTGGAAAAGCGTCGAAATCAGCGCTGATCTGGAGCGCCAGTTCCGCACTTTCAAACTCGACATCACCTGGCAATGGCCAGGGCAGACGGTGGATCAGCGGATCAAACCGGGCGACCCGTGCGAAGTGAGAATCGGCCAGGATCTGGTGCTCACCGGTTACGTGTTCAAGGCACCGATTCGTTATGACGGCCGGCAGATCAGCCTGAGTATCGAGGGCAGTTCCAAGACTCAGGACCTGGTCGATTGCGCCGCCACCAACCGGCCCAATCAATGGCAGGAGCAACCGCTACTGAGCATCGTGCAGGCACTGGCGATGGAGTATTCGCTGATGGTCGTCAACGAAATCCCCGAGACCGCACGGTTGACCAAACACACGATCGTGCCGGGAGAAACAGTCTTTCAGTCGATCGACCGTTTGCTCTCGTTGTTGCGGGTGTTTTCCACCGATGACGAGCAGGGCCGGTTGGTGTTGGCCAAGCCTGGCAGTGGCGGACGCGCTAGCGATGCGCTGGAGTTGGGCAAAAATATTTTGTCGGCCAATGCAGCGATGGATCAAAGCCAGGTGTTCTCCGAATACCGAGTGATCGGCCAGCAGAAAGGCTCGGACAACAAGAGCGGGGCGGCGGTCAGCGAAGTTGAATCCACGGCGGCCGACCTGACCTTCAAGCGGCGGCGTACCACGATTATTAACGAGGGCACGGCGCTGACTTTCGAGCTGGCCCAGCAACGGGCCCAATGGGAGAGCGCCACCCGCATGGGCCGCGCACAGTCCACCACTTATCAAGTGCAGGGATGGCGCCAGTCCAACGGTGATCTGTGGCGTCATAACACGCTGGTGAAGGTCAAGGATCCGGTGCTCGATTTCGATAGCGACATGCTGATCTCCAAAGTGACGTATTCGCTGTCGGCGCAGGGCTCGGTGACGACCCTGCAAGTGGCGCCGCCGCATACCTTCGATCCTGATCCAATCCCCCCGAAAAAAACCTGAGCCTGACACCCGCCCCCACGTTTGTCCGTGTCGGGGCTGCTCTTTGAGGACAATTCATGAGCCTACTGACACGCCTGCTGGCGCGCGGCACTGTCGTGCTCGCCCATTCGGCATCCAAGCTGCAATCGCTGCAAATGCGCCTCACCGCTGGCGAAGTGAACGATGACATGGAGCACTTCGAACCTTACGGCTTTACCAGTAACCCACTGGCCGGCGCTGAAGGTGTTGTCACGTTTATCGGCGGTGACCGTTCACACGCCATCGCCCTGGTGATCGCCGACCGCCGTTATCGCCTGCAATCGCTGGCCTCCGGTGAAGTGGCGATCTACACCGACGAAGGCGACAAGATTCACTTCAAGCGTGGCCGGATCATCGATATCGAAACCGCCACCCTGAACATCCGCGCCACGACCGCTGTGAATTTCGATACGCCGGTGATCAACCAGACCGGCAAGATCGTTTCCAGCGGAGACCAACTGGCTGGCGGCATCAGCCAGATCAAACATGTGCACGTCGGTGTACAGGCCGGCAACGGCCAGACCGGTGCACCGGCAGGAGGCCAATGATGTTGATCAGCCAGAACCTCCACGCTGCGCTGACCCGAGCCGTGCTTATCAGCCTGTTCACCTGGCGCCGTGCCGCCGATGACGACGCCCTCGACGACGACGAACGTTACGGCTGGTGGGGCGACACATTTCCCACCGTCGCCGACGACCGCATCGGTTCGCGATTGTGGCTGTTGCGCCGGGTCAAGCTGACCCGCCAGACCCAGATGGACGCCGAATTCTATGCCCGCGAAGCCCTGCAATGGCTGATCGACGACGGCCATTGCAGCGCCATCGACATCATCAGCGAACGCCTCGACGCCCAGCGCCTGAACCTGCGCACGGTCCTGACCCTGGCCGACGGCGAACGTCTGGACATCAACCCCGATAACAGTTGGCAGGTGATCTATGCCGTTTGAAACCCCTTCGCTGCCGGTGCTGATCAAGCGCACCCAAAGCGACCTGGCCGGCGATTCGCTGCGCCAGTCCGATGCGCAAGTGCTGGCCCGTGCCTTAGGCGGCGCCGCTTATGGCCTGTACGGTTACCTCGACTGGATTGCCGAGCAGATTTTGCCGGACAAAGCCGATGAATCGACCCTGGAACGCATCGCCGCATTGCGCCTGAATCAGCCGCGCAAACCTGCGCAAGTGGCCACCGGCAGTGTGAGTTTTACTGCGACGGCCGGTGCTGTTCTGGACGCCGACACACTGCTGCAATCAAGCGATGGTCGCACCTACAAAGTGACGACCGCGCGCACCACGGTGAATGGCAGCAACAGCACCACCATCGCCGCACTCGACGCCGGTAGCCTGGGCAATGCCGACGCGGGTCTGGCACTGACGCCGGTGCAACCGATTGCCGGCGTGGTCGGCAACAGTTTCGTGGTGCTGGCGCCGGGTCTCAGCGGCGGCGTGGCGCGGGAAAGTCTGGAATCGCTGCGCTCGCGGGTGATTCGCTCTTACCGCGTGATTCCCCATGGCGGCTCGGCCAGTGACTACGAGACGTGGGCGCTGGAAGTGCCGGGCGTGACGCGCGCATGGTGCCGGGGTGGTTTGCTCGGGCCGGGCACGGTAACGGTGTTCATCATGCGTGATGAAGATCCGCAACCGGTGCCCAACGACGAGCAACTGGCCGAGGTTCAGGACTACATCGAACCGCTGCGCCCGGTGACCGCCGAGGTCCATGTGCAGCGACCGATCCAGGTGCCGGTGGTCTATCGCTTCAAGAGCGTCAATCCGGACACCACCGCTGTGCGCGCCGCCGTTGAAGCGCAATTGCGCGACCTGCACAACCGTGAGGCCGATCTGGGTGTGCCGTTGCTGATCAGCCATATCCGCGAAGCCATCAGCAGTGCCGGCGGTGAATACGATCACACGTTGACCGCACCGGCCGCTGATGTACCGGCCGGTCAAAGCGAATTGCTGACCTTCGGAGGTTGCGTATGGGGGGCATAAGAACCGCCGCGCAATATCAGGCGCAACTGCGCGCCCTGCTGCCGAGCGGCCCGGCATGGGACCCGGAGCATGTGCCGGAACTCGAAGAAGTGCTGCAAGGCGTCGCCGTCGAACTGGCCCGCCTCGACGCCCGCGCCGCCGACCTGCTCAACGAGATGGACCCGGCAGGCGTCAGCGAACTGGTGCCGGACTGGGAGCGGGTGATGGACCTGCCCGACCCGTGCCTGGGCGCCACGCCACTGTTCGACGACCGCCGCCTCGCCGTACGCCGCCGTTTGCTCGCGGTCGGCAGCCAGGCCGTCGGCTACTACCTCGAAATCGCCAAAAGCCAAGGCTACCCCAACGCCAGCATCACCGAACACGAAGCCCCACGCATGGGCCGTGCGCGCTTCGGTGCCGCGCATTGGGGCACGTGGGAAGCGCAGTTCATGTGGACGCTCAACACCGGCGGCCGCCTGCTGCTCGGCCGGCGATTCGGCGCGAGTTACTGGGGCGAGCGCTTCGGCGTCAACCCAGGCTCGGCACTGGAATGCCTGATCCACCGCAGCGCACCGGCGCATACCAAGGTGCACATCAATTATGACTAGGGAGGAATGAAGGGATGGATTATCCGAAGAGTGTGCCCAGCGCCGGGTTGGTGAATGGGAAGTTTGTTGATGAGAACCCGTTGATGGGGACGCCGGGGTCGTTGATTCCGGCGGTGTGGGGCAACAGTGTGACTCAGGAGATCCTGAGTGTGATTACCGGTGGCGGCTTGGTCGCTTCTGAAGCGGATAACGGCCAGTTGTTCAAGGCGATACAGGCGATTGTTGGCAAAGCCAGTCCGATGCGTTCGGTCATCACTCGGGTAGGCACGTCGAGGTTGTTGACTGGTGAAGAGCTTGGTCTGGTTCTGATCGATGCCGGGGCCGGATCGCTGAGTGTACGTCTGCCGCCAGCCAATGCCAGCTTAGGGGTACGTGACGTCATTGTGCGGCGTGTCGATAACAGTGGAAATCGCTTGGTCGTGCAAAGTTCAAGCGGCGATGTGATCAAGTTTCACACCCACCTGAATGCTTCGGGTTATCCGTTTCTCGTTTTGATGGGAGCGGGTGACTGGTGGCATTTACGCAGCGATACATCGGGCAATTGGTGGCCAGTCGGTCGTCTGGACGGATCCTCACTCGGGTACATCGCCTTTGAGACCACGCTGGCAGTACTGCCCGGTGGCTATGCCGCGCTGAATGGATCGTTACTGAATCGCTCGGAATGGCCATGGCTCTGGGATCACGCGCAGCAGTCGGGCATGTTGCGTTCGGAAGCCGATCGAGGTGGTGCGTGGACGCCTGGAGACGGCGCCACGACTTTTCGTCTGCCAGAGGCCCGTGGCGAGTTTTTGCGCGTACTGGCCGAAGGCGGTCTGGTCGATACCGGACGTGCACCGGGGTCTTGGCAAAAAGGCTCTTTGGTTCAGGGCGACAATGGGATTGCCGACAATATTTTGTTCGCGACACACATCATTTCCCAGAAAACCCAGTTGGGTCTCGACATGGGCAACTACGCCGATTACGCGGGCGCTACAGTCAAATACATCACACCTGCAGCGCCGGTTACGCCAATCGTAGACTCTGAGTTGTTGAACCATGGCGGTATCACGCGTCCTCGAAATATTGCCTATCCGGGTCGAATCAAACTTATCTGAGGTGCCCATGTTTAATTATCTGATTGATCACTTGGGCTTCTTGAATGGCCCTGTTGAATTTGCTGTTACACCAGGCCTCGGTGTCCAACTGCCGAGTAATGCCGTTCAACTTTCATTCAAATTACCAGCGCCTGAAAGTGGCCGTGTCTGGACATTGGTGAACAACGTTCCCCGTGAAGTGATAGACCGTCGAGGTGCGGTGTATCGGAAGGAAAACGGAGTAAAGCAGATATGGAGTGAGCCGGGAGAGTTACCAGACGAACTCACTGCCGAACCGTGGCCGGGCGACGGTTACTTCTGGATCGAGAACACTTGGAAACTCGATGAAACCGCGCGCGTATTTGCGATCAAAGTCGATGTGTTCCGCTTGCGAGACACGTTACTTCGCGACGCCGTCCTGCGCATCGCGCCCCTTCAATACGCCGAAGACATCGGCGATGCCAGTCATGACGAACAGCTTCTGTTGATCGAATGGAAACTCTACAGCGTTGAACTCAACCGCATCGAAAAGCAGGCCGGTTTCCCCGAGGAAATCATCTGGCCCGTTGCACCCGGAACGACGGTAAACACCTGATTCACACACAAGGAGAAGGATAGTGGACTATCCAAACAGTGTCCCGAGTGCCGGCTTGCTCAACGGTCGGTTTGTCGATGAAGACCCAATCGCCGGCAAACCGGGATCGTTGATACCGGCCAGTTGGGGCAATGGCGTTACCCAGGAGTTGCTGAATGTCATCCAGGCAGCGGGCCTCACCGCGTCAGAAGCCAAAACCGATCAGCTGCTGACGGCCTTGCGCAGCAACCGATTGTTTGCAACACCGCCACAGTTTGATAACAGCCAGAACGTTGCCACCACCGGTTTTGTAAACCGCAGCGGTACGCAGTTTTCCGGATTTTCGACCTATGCGACCAGCGCTGCTTTGACAGCGTCTCAAGCGGGCGGAGTGGTGAGTTTCAACAGCAGCACGGCGGTCACGGCCACGATGCCGGTTACCACCAGTGTCATGAGCACAAGCACGCTGACCATCCTTAATCTTGGCACCGGTGTGCTGACGATCAACCCGGCGCCGAACGACCGTATTGTCAGCAGCAATACGGTGGGAACGCTGGTACTGGGTATCGGTGACTCCGCGCAGTTGTTCCGTACAGGCGGCGACTGGCGCCTCTACGGCGGCTCGGTCAGCGACCGGTTCGCGTCGGCTAATTCCGGTGTCTTTGGCGATGCCGGCTATCAGCGGTTTGCGAGCGGCGTTATCGAGCAGTGGGGGGCGGCAGTTTCGGACGCCAATGGCGATGTCAATGTCGTATTCCCTATCGCTTTCCCCAATGCATTCAGCAACATCGTGGCGACTCATGCCGGGGGCGATAGCGCCATGGTTATTCTGAATGGCAACCCGTCGGCAAACAAATTCGGGTGCCATCTGAAAATCCGCAGTTATCTCGGTACGGTCTCAGCCGGCTGGACTGTCCACTATCAGGTGAAGGGTTATTGAATGAACGTCTACAGTGTTCTCTTCAGCGCCAGCACCCGGGGCGTTTATGTACCGGGTATCCATTTGTCGGAGATTCCCGACGACGTCATCGAAATTCCTCAAGCCTACTGGACCTCGCTTCTGCAGCAACTGTCGGTCTCTGCAAAAGTCATTGGTGTACGGGCGGATAACGGCTTTCCCATTCTCGTTGACCCGCCACCGCCTTCAGCAGAGGAAGCCGCCGACGCTGAGCGTCATTGGCGCACCGCGCAACTGGCCGCCACTGATGGTCTGGTGGCACGTGACCGCGATGAACTCGAGGACGGCGGCGGCACTACATTGACCACCGAGCAATACGCTGAATTGCAAACCTATCGCCGAGAGTTGCGGGACTGGCCGCAAGGTTCTTTTTTTCCGTTCAGCGAGCATCGGCCGGTAGCGCCGAAGTGGCTGGCTGCTGCGCGCTAAATCATCAGGGATGTGGAAATGGATTATCCAAAAAGTGTTCCCAGCGTAGGGCTGGTCAACGGCAAGTTCGTCAATGAAGACGTCATCGCAGGATTGCCTGGATCTTTGATCCCGGCTACCTGGGGCAATAGCGTTACCGATGAATTGTTGAATGTCGTCAAATCCGCTGGGCTTGAACCGAGCGAAACCGATGCCACGCAAGTGCTGCAAGCGGTGAAAAAGCTCAGTCAGGCAGGCGAAGATAAACATGCGTCCGATCTCGGTGCCGCCAACCTTTACATGGCCAACTACGCGCCAGCTATCACGGCGCTGAAGGATGGCCTCGCGTTGCGATTCACCGCCGGTAATGCCAACACCGGGGCGAGTACATTTGCGCCGAATGGTTTGCTGCCCAAGCCGCTGGTGAATCTGGCGCTGAGTGCGTTGCGCCCGGCGGAGATTGTTGGCGGCAGTGTGTGCGCGGTGGTGTACAGCGCGGCGCTGGACAGCTGGGTTTTGGTTTATGCGAGCGGTGGTATCGCATTGAGTGGGCGGTTGTTGGGGGTGAAGACGTTTACTGCATCCGGGACATATGTGCCCGCCGTGGGCATGAAAAATGTGTTGGTGAAAATGGTTGGCGGTGGTGGTGGTAGTGCGGGCATTCCTGCAACAGGCTCCAATCAGATTTCTGTCTCGGGTGGTGGTGCGTCGGGCGGATATGCAGAAGCCTGGCTTGATTCTGCAGCGATTGGCAGCAGTCAGACGATCACGATAGGCAGCGCAGGCGCGAGCGGGCCTATAGCAGAAGGTAACGGTGGTAGTGCCGGGAGCGGGGGAACCAGCTCATTCGGATCGCTTGTTTCTGCTCCGGGTGGTGGGGGTGGTAACGGGGTCGCATTGCTGGCATTACCTGGGTTCGGTTTGTATACGGGCGGTTTTCCAAACCAGGCCCCATCTGGCGGCAATATTGTCAGCACGGCGGGAGCCGCAGGCAGCCCGGGTATCTGCGTCAACGGCTCGGTGCTTGCGGGGCACGGCGCTAGCTCCCCATTGGGAAGCGGCGGATATGGCAGCAGCGCCTTGTCTGTGGCGGCGGCGCCGGGCTCCGGCTACGGTTCCGGAGCGGGCGGTATTGGTAACTCGGTTAACCGACCTGGAAGACAAGGTGGGGCCGGTGGTCCGGGTGCCGTAATCATTTACGAGTACGCCTGATGAAAACCTACGCGCGCATCGCCAATAACACGGTGGTCGAACTGTTCTCGACTGACGGCAATATGGTCGAGATGTTTCACCCGGATTTGCTCTGGAATGACATCACCGCTATCACTCCAGCGCCACAAGTCGAATGGACAGCGAACTTTGGCACTCTTGGCTGGGTGTATTCGCCGCCCGAGGACAATGTCCAGAACAGCACTCTGAAAACTCTGGCAAGAAAATGGCTGGCAGGCATTGGCCGCCAACCATGATTCAATCCGGGCATCCAGGGAGGATTACGCATTATGCAAATAACTGAAAACAACCTTATCAACATCATGCCCAACGCCCGCACCCAAGCGGGCGTTTTTGTTTCTGCGCTCAACAGCGCAATGGCCAACCGTCGGATCGATACGCCCAAACGTATCGCTGCATTCCTCGCGCAAATCGGCCACGAGTCGGGCCAGTTGCGGTACGTGCGCGAGTTGGGCAACAACCAGTACCTGAGCAAGTACGACACTGGCACCTTGGCGTTACGGCTGGGCAACACGCTTGAGGCCGATGGTGACGGGCAAAGGTACCGCGGTCGCGGGCTGATCCAGATCACCGGTCGCGCCAACTATCGCCAATGCAGCCTCGGCTTGTTCGGCGATGAGCGTTTGCTGTCCTTGCCGGAACTGCTGGAAAAACCGCAATGGGCCGCCGAATCCGCCGCGTGGTTCTGGGAAAAGAATGGCTTGAACGAACTGGCCGACCGCGACCAGTTCAACACGATCACCCGGCGCATCAACGGCGGGTTGAACGGTTTGCAGGATCGGCTGGAAATCTGGGCGCGGGCGAGGGCGGTGCTATGCCAATCCCCTGGCGAGTGATTGGCGTTGTTTTGCTCGCCGCCGGGGCGGCGGCGCTGGCCTGGCAGTTTCAGGACTGGCGTTACGGTCGGCAGTTGGCCGAGCAGGCTCGGTTAAACGCCGAAACGCTCAATCAACAGACCACGGCCGCCGCCACCGCACAACAGGCCGAACAGGATAAACGTCTGGCGCTGGAGCAACGCCTTGCGGCCAGTGAAAAAACCCACTATCGAGCCATGAGCGATGCCCAACGTGATCAGGATCGCCTGCGCGATCGTCTTGCCACTGCTGATCTGCGCCTGTCAGTCCTTCTCGACACCGGCGACGTTGCCCAAGGCTGCCGGGTGCCAGCCACCGCCGGTACCGGCAGCGTGGATCATGCAACCGTACGCGCCCGACTTGACCCGGCGCATGCTCAACGAATTATCGCCATCACCGACACCGGCGACCGCGGACTGATTGCCTTGCAGGCCTGTCAGGCCTATGTCAGAGCATTGGCGCCTGAACATTTTGAATGAGTCTGTGTATTGAAAGCGCAACCGGCTCGTGTACGGTGGTACGCATTCCACGCGATCCGGAGAGCACCTTGAAAGAGATCACCCAACTGGCTGCCGAACTTGGCCGACGCCTGCAAGTGCTCAATGCCCACGTCACCACGGCCGAATCCTGCACCGGCGGCGGCATTGCCGAAGCCATCACACGGATACCGGGCAGCTCGGCGTGGTTCGAGGCCGGCTATGTGACCTACTCCAATCGCCAGAAAACCCGGCAACTGAATGTGCCGGCCGAGTTGTTCGAAACGGTGGGAGCGGTCAGTCGTGAAGTGGTTGAGGCCATGGTGTGCGGCGCCCAGGACAAAAGCCTGGCGCGGTTCGCCGTGGCCGTCAGCGGCGTGGCCGGCCCCGACGGCGGTACACCGAACAAGCCTGTGGGCACGGTGTGGCTGGCGTGGGGCGTCGGCGACGCGGTTTGCAGCGAGGTTCAGCACTTTGCCGGTAACCGCGATGAAGTCCGCCGACAAACGGTGAAGGCCGCGCTAGAGGGGCTCCTGCGACTAGCGGCAAGAGAAATCGAAAATCAGGGGTAGGCGATCCACGAACGCTGTGGAATAATACTGGCTACTTATACAGGTGTTGGCCGTCAGGCCTTATTGATTACGTGAGGACTTTAATGGACGACAACAAGAAGAAAGCCTTGGCTGCGGCCCTGGGTCAGATCGAACGTCAATTCGGCAAGGGTGCCGTAATGCGTATGGGCGATCAGGACCGTCAGGCGATCCCATCCATCTCCACTGGCTCTCTGGGTCTGGACATTGCACTCGGCATTGGCGGCCTGCCAAAAGGCCGTATCGTTGAAATCTACGGTCCTGAATCTTCCGGTAAAACCACACTGACGCTGTCCGTGATCGCCCAGGCTCAAAAAGCCGGCGCGACCTGCGCATTCGTCGACGCCGAACACGCACTCGACCCTGAGTACGCCGGCAAACTGGGCGTCAATGTCGACGACCTGCTGGTTTCCCAGCCGGACACCGGCGAACAGGCCCTGGAAATCACCGACATGCTGGTGCGCTCCAACGCTGTTGACGTGATCATCGTCGACTCCGTGGCGGCATTGGTGCCTAAGGCTGAAATCGAAGGCGAAATGGGCGACATGCACGTCGGCCTGCAAGCCCGTTTGATGTCGCAGGCGCTGCGTAAAATCACCGGTAACATCAAGAACGCCAACTGCCTGGTCATCTTCATCAACCAGATCCGTATGAAGATCGGCGTGATGTTTGGTAGCCCGGAAACCACCACCGGTGGTAATGCGTTGAAGTTCTACGCATCGGTCCGTCTCGACATCCGCCGTACTGGTGCAGTGAAAGAAGGCGACGAAGTGGTGGGTAGCGAAACCCGCGTCAAGGTTGTGAAGAACAAGGTGGCTTCGCCGTTCCGTCAGGCCGAGTTCCAGATTCTTTACGGCAAGGGCATCTACCTCAATGGCGAGATGATCGACCTGGGTGTGCTGCACGGTTTCGTCGAGAAGTCCGGCGCCTGGTATGCCTATGAAGGCACCAAGATCGGTCAGGGCAAGGCCAACTCGGCCAAGTTCCTCGCGGACAATCCTGAAATCGCCACCAAGCTCGAGAAACAACTGCGTGACAAGCTGCTGGCCCCCGTAGCAGACGTCAAGGCTTCGCTGGCCAAGGACAAGGTTGACGATATGGCCGAGGCCGATGTCGACGTTTGAAGCCTTTGAATGACACTTGTACTCGATACCCTCGTCGCGGTGCGGCGAACCGCCATGGACCTGCTCGCACGTCGTGAGCACGGTCGAGTCGAGCTGACGCGTAAACTGCGTCAGCGCGGCGCTCCGGCGGAGATGATCGAAACAGCCCTGGACCGCTTGACGGAAGAAGGGCTGCTTTCGGAGTCTCGTTACCTTGAAAGCTTTGTTTCCTACCGCGCCCGTTCCGGTTATGGCCCTCTGCGAATCCGTGAGGAACTGAGCCAGCGCGGTTTGCAACGTGCCGATATCGAACTCGCCTTACGCGAAAGTGGTATCAGTTGGCAGGAACAACTTCAGGACACGTGGCAGCGAAAGTTCTCCGGGCATCTGCCGATTGATGCCAAAGAGCGGGCCAAACAAGGTCGGTTCCTGGCGTATCGGGGCTTCTCGATGGAGATGATCAACCGCTTGTTCAGCGGCAGAGGGATGGACGATTAAAACGGTTAAACAAAAACGGCCCGCTATGAAAATAGCGGGCCGTTTTTTTTTGCCTTCAAATTACCTTCGAAGGCTCTCGGTTGCGTTGCGCGGTTTGCGGTTTGGAATGGGCCCAGTTTTCCGGCAAGTTGATGTAGTCCACCAGCTCCCTTAAGCGTCCGTGATTGCGGGCATTGAAGGCGAATGCCAATCGCGTCAGGTGGCTGAACTGTGCCTCGTCGTGTTCCTCACCATTGAAAGTGTGTTGATGGAACTGGTCGCTCAAACACAAATCGGCAAAGGCTTCCTGCAGATGCGCCAGTGCCTGATCGCTGAGCTTGTGGTTCATGCGGATCACGAATTGGCGCTTGAGCCAGCGGCTGGAGTGGAAGTTGCTGTAAAACTGGTTGATTTCTTCTACTGCCTCCTCGACCGAGTAGACCAGCCGCATCAGTTTCATGTCGGTCGACAGGATGTAGTGGTTGTCCGCCAGTTGCTGGTGGATGAAATCCATCGCACCCTGCCAGAAGGTGCCCCCTGGTGCATCCAGCAGTATCACCGGTACCAGTGGGCTTTTACCGGTCTGAATCAGCGTCAGCACTTCCAGTGCTTCATCCAGCGTGCCGAAGCCGCCAGGGCACAGCACCAGTGCATCGGCTTCCTTGACGAAGAACAGCTTTCGGGTGAAGAAGAAGTGGAAGGGCAACAGATTGCCGGTGCCGCCCACGGTGGGATTGGCATGCTGCTCGAAGGGCAGGTTGATGTTGAAGCCCAGGCTGTGATCGCGACCTGCCCCCTCATGCGCGGCGGCCATGATGCCGCCACCTGCCCCGGTGATGACCATCATTTCCGAGCGCACCAGCGCTGCACCGAGTTCCCGGGCCATGGCGTACAGGGGATGCTCGACCGGCGTGCGCGCCGAGCCGAAGACGGTGACTTTGCGTCGGCCCTTGAATTGCTCCAGCACCCGAAACGCCTCCTCCAGCTCGCGCAGGGCTTGCAGGGTGATCTTGGCATTCCATCGATTGTGATCTTCCTGAGCCATACGCAGCACGGTCAGGATCATGTCGCGATAGATAGGGATATTGGGGCTATTGGGTGAAACGCGGTTGAGTTGTTCTTCGACCTTGATGACGAGGTCAGGGCCGCTTTCCTGAAAATGACGGCTTAAGAGGTCATTCGGTTGGTAAGGCATTCAACGTCTCCTTCTGCACAGAGCTTGTGGCCCTGACGAGCGGCGTCAGTGCCGCGCTGCAAAAACACACAGTCGGCAGTTCCTTTTCTGCCGTTAACAAGTGATCGGGAATACTCTGAATCTAGACCCTTGTGCGCGATTGCGCCGACTCGATCATTGCGCCGCACGTCCAGACTGGCAATCGCTGATTGATTTTTACGCGATGACAGCACCGCTCGTCCGAACGTGCGCCGAGCGGCAAACCCTCTGATTAACTGATTTACAGGCACCGTACGACAACGTTGCGTCAACGACAGTACGCAAGGTGCGCGCTATTGAAGGATTTGCGGTTGGCAAGGAGGCGGGACATATGCCCAGAGTGATTCTGGAAATCGATACGCAGCTGTATCGGATGTTGAAAGCATCGGCCGAGACCCATCAAGTCAGTCTCGAAGATGAATGTTGCCGGCGGTTGGCGGGAGGAGAGCGCCGTTCACACTATTTACAGGCCTTGCTGGCTGAGCTACGCGCCGAGGATGAACAGCGGCGCGCCAATTCGCGATGATTACTTCTTTTTCGCCGGTGCGGCTTTCGGGCAATCCGATTCCTGGTAACTGGCGGAGCCGATCGCTTTGTTGGTTTTCACTTCGGTGAAGTCGTAACGCATGATCGCGCCCTTGGCCATCAGCTTGCGGTACGACGGGTTGTTGCAAACCGAGGCGCCCAGCTGGAAATATACGGCTTTGGGATCAGCGCGCATTTTCTCGGCGTGGCTCTTTTGCACGCTCAGGTGGTTGATCAACTGCGTGCCTTCAACGGTGTAGCCCTGATCAAGAATGTCTTCATTGATGGCCCGTGGCGTACCGACGCTGCTTTGAGCGGCGACGTTGCGCAGCTCTCTGTTCAGATTCTGCTCACTCAAGGACGCCGCCTGAGCGGTGAAGGACGACGCCAGCACAATGGCAGCGGTGGGAACGATAAGGCGCAGCATGAAACTCTCCTGATTCGGTGACTGGTGGTTCGACCAGCCACGGGGCTGTGCGTTCAGTGGCGGCGAATTATAGGGGAGCCGGTCTGGACGGTACAGGCTTGTGCCCGCCGCTCTGGTAAACTGCCGGCCTTTATTGCCCTGCCGAGTGTTGTTCGTGTCGAGTTTCCCTGTCTGCCGGTCGTCCCCGCGATGAATCATGCCCCCAACGCTGTAGCCCGCCTGCGCGATGAGCGCGAGGACGCGGGCATCAAGCCGATTCAGGCGCGAGGTTTTCGCTCCGAGCGGTGCCGCGACTGCCGGGTGATCATCAGTCATTGCCTGTGCGCCTGGCGGCCAAGCGTCGAAACCCGTTCCGGTGTGTGTCTGATCATGACCGGCAAGGAAGTGTTCAAACCGAGCAACACCGGTTGGCTGATAGCTGATGTGGTCAGCGATAACCATGCGTTCATCTGGTCGCGCACCGAGCCGGACCCGCAGATGTTGGCGCTGCTCAACGATCCGCAATGGCAGCCGTATCTGGTGTTTCCCGGCGAATACGTCGAGCCATCGCGAGTGACCAATACCGTCGCGGCTGATGGCAGCAAGCGGCCGCTGTTCATTTTGCTCGACGCAACCTGGACCGAGGCGCGGAAAATCTTTCGCAAGAGTCCGTACTTCGATCGCCTGCCGATTCTCAGTCTGTTGCCCGACAAACTCTCGCGCTACCGCCTGCGCCGCTCAACCCGAAGCGAGCACCTGTGCACCGCCGAAGTGGCGGCGTTGTGCCTTGAGCTGGCCGGCGATACGGACGCCGCCTCGGCGCTGGACGCCTATTTCGATGTGTTCAGCCAGCATTACCTCGGTGCCAAACAGCAATTGGACGTGAACGAATCAACCCCGGCCCACGCCGAGCTGCAACCCTTTATACGAAAGCCGCAAGCAGCGTTGGCCCAATAGTGGCCCATACTGTACAGCGCGCTGGCCGTACTGCTTGACCGCCCAGTCTTCGCTGGGCATGCTTGGCGCCGATTAGGGTGCGGCCAAGGTTTGAAACGCCGTGTTTGCAAGTGATTGGCGTTGAACGTGCCCCTGTGGATACCGCTACAAAGCGGCATCTTGAGTTGCTTTGGCCAGACCCGAATGCTCCGGGCCGGCCATCAAAAACAGGATCATTTGAAAAATGGCCACATACGACATCCTGATTGCCGATGATCACCCCCTCTTTCGTAGCGCACTGCATCAAGCGGTTACGCTGGGCCTTGGCCCGGATGTGCGCCTGGTGGAAGTGGCGAGCATCGCCGAACTGGAAACGCGTCTGACTGAAAAGTCTGACTGGGATCTGGTCCTGCTGGACCTGAACATGCCCGGTGCTTTCGGATTTTCCGGGTTGGTGATGTTGCGCGGCCAATACCCGCAGATTCCGGTGGTGATGGTTTCGGCGCAGGAAGAAGCATCTGTGATGGTTAAGTCCCGCGAGTTTGGCGCCAGTGGTTTTATTCCCAAGTCCAGTGGCCTGAGCGTGATTCAGGAGGCCGTGCGCAAAGTGCTCGATGGCGACGTGTTCTGGCCACCGCAAGCGTTCGAGGCGGTCAGCGTTTCGGCTGAGGCCAAGGCTGCCAGCGATGGCCTTGCCAGCCTGACGCCGCAGCAATTTCGCGTATTGACGATGGTCTGCGAAGGGTTGCTGAACAAGCAGATTGCCTACGAGCTGAGCGTGTCGGAAGCGACCATCAAGGCCCACGTCACGGCAATCTTTCGCAAGTTGAATGTGCGCACTCGCACGCAGGCTGCTTTGCTTCTGCAACAACTTGAGTCAATTGCGAGCCAATAATGACTGGCGTCTTCACGCTTTTTTGACTGTCGTTGATCTAGCTTTCCCACTCCTTTTTGGTTGGTTTCTACTTTATGTCACCTTTCAAGGGCCAGACTGGCCTGAAACGCATCCTCAACGCTTCCGGTTACTCGCTCGATGGCCTGCGCGCGGCCTTCACGGGCGAAGCGGCGTTCCGTCAATTGGTGCTGCTCAATGTGGTGCTGATTCCGTTGACGTTCTTCCTCAATGTTAGCCGGGTTGAGCGGGCGCTATTGATCGCTGTGTGCCTGTTGGCGCTGATCGTCGAGTTGCTGAACTCGGCAGTGGAAGCGGCCATCGACCGCATCTCGCTGGAATTGCACCCACTGTCCAAGAACGCCAAGGACATGGGCAGCGCGGCGCAATTCGTTGCGCTGAGCATGATCGCCCTGGTGTGGGCCGTGATTCTGCTTTAAGCGATGGTTGGCAAGACGATCTCGTCGCTGCGCTGCACCCCGGCGGTGAAAGCGCGGCACAGTTCGAGAAACTCGCGCATGGCCGACGTCTGGTATTTCTGTTTGTGCCAGATGAAGTAGAACTGTCGCGCCAGATCCAGATCTGGCGTTTCCACCGCCACCAGACTGCCGCGGCGGAAGGCATCGCGCAGCGCCAGTCGCGAGATGCAGCCAATCCCCAATCCTGATTCCACTGCACGTTTGATCGCTTCGGTGTGCTCCAGCTCCAGCCGGATGTTCAACGCACTGCGATGGTGACGCATGGCCTGATCGAAGGTCAGGCGCGTGCCGGAGCCTTGTTCACGCAGAATCCATGCCTCATGGGTCAACTCTTCCATGGTCGCGCTGCCGCGTTTGGCCAGCGGATGCTGCGGGGCGCAGAACACCACCAGCTCATCCTCGACCCAGCTCTGCACTTCGATGTCCGGGTGGTTGCAATCACCTTCGATTAGACCCAGATCAATTTCGTAGTGGGCCACCTGGTGCACGATATTGGCTGTGTTCTGTACATGCAGCTTTACCTGGCTTTCCGGGTGGCGCTGCATGAAGCCGCCGATCAGCAGGGTCGCCAGATAATTGCCGATGGTCAGCGTCGCGCCGACGGAGAGCGAGCCGAAACCGGATTTGCCGTTGAGCAGGTCTTCGATTTCCTTGGCCTGATCGAGCAGCGCCACTGCTTGTGGCAACAGCTGTTTGCCGAGGGCATTGAGGCTCAACCGTTTGCCGGCGCGGTCGAACAGTTGGCAGCTGGATTGGCGCTCAAGCTCGGTAATAGAGGTGCTGGCCGCCGATTGCGAGAGGTTGAGCAGACCCGCAGCACGGGAAACGCTTTCCTGCTGGGCGACGGCGACGAAGACTTGCAGTTGACGGAGAGTAAATCGCATATCGATATAACCGATAACCCTTATCTTAATAATCCAGTTAACAGATATTGTCGGCGCTATTAGAATGCGATGCAATTGCGCACCATCGGCATTTATTCAGCCCAGAGCAAGCGCAGAGCCAATATCCAGGAGTCAAACGTACATGAGCAACATGAACCACGAGCGTGTCCTCAGTGTTCATCACTGGAACGATACCCTGTTCAGCTTCAAGTGCACCCGCGATCCGGGCCTGCGCTTCGAGAACGGGCAGTTCGTGATGATCGGCCTGCAACAGCCCAACGGCCGCCCGCTTATGCGCGCTTACTCGATCGCCAGCCCGAACTGGGAAGAGCATCTGGAATTTTTCAGCATCAAGGTGCCTGACGGCCCGCTGACCTCCCAGTTGCAGCATCTGAAGGAAGGCGACGAGATCATCATCAGCAAAAAGCCTACGGGCACGCTGGTGCTGGACGATTTGAAGCCAGGCAAACACCTTTACCTGCTCAGCACCGGTACCGGTCTGGCGCCGTTCATGAGCGTGATCCAGGATCCGGAAACCTACGAGCGTTTCGAAAAAGTCATCCTGTGCCACGGCGTGCGCTACGTGAACGAAGTCGCTTACCGCGAATTCATCACCGAGCATCTGCCGCAGAACGAGTTTTTCGGTGAAGCGCTGCGTGACAAGCTGATTTACTACCCGACCGTCACTCGCGAGCCGTTCGAGAACGAAGGTCGTCTGACCGACCTGATGCGCAGCGGCAAACTGTTCAGCGACATCGGCCTGCCGCCGATCAACCCGCAGGACGACCGCGCCATGTTGTGCGGCAGCCCAAGCATGCTCGACGAGACCAGCGAAGTACTCAACAGCTTCGGCCTGACCGTGTCGCCGCGTATGCGCGAGCCGGGCGACTACCTGATCGAGCGTGCGTTCGTCGAGAAGTAAGCACCGTCAAAACCCGTGGGAGCGAGCTCCTGAAGAGGGCGGAACATTCAGCCGTTGTGTTGACTGACACGCCACCTTCGCGAGCAAGCCCGTTCCCACATTGGGTTTGTGGTGTGACAGTAAAAAACCCGCGTGCCTGAGAAGGTCACGCGGGTTTTTTCGTTTTCGGGGTTTATGCTTCGGCGGGGATGACCTCTAGGACGCAAATCTGCGCAGGCGTCGGGTAATGCCAGCGCACATCCAGATCCCAGAATTGCGCGCCGTATTCGCGTTCCGGCGCCGGGGTTTGATAGGCCGGGCGCGGATCCTGGGCCAGGCATTGCTCGATCAACTCGACCAGTGGCTCGGCAAGGCGTCGCGCGTGGGCATGCGCCTGTTGCAGCGCGCTGTCCGTCCACTGCACGTCGATCAGTTGCGGCGCGGCGCTGGCGATGCTGTTGGAGGCGCTGTTGATGATGTCGGCGTAAGGCACGTAGGGTTTGATGTCGAGGATCGGCGTGCCATCAAGCAAGTCGATGCCGGAGATGAACAGGCGATGAGCTTCAACCTTGTCCAGTTTCACCACGGATTGGCCGATGCCATTCGGGCGATGGGTGGCGCGGGTGGCGAACACGCCCATCGACTTGTTGCCGCCCAGGCGAGGCGGGCGGACCTTCAGGCGCGGTTTTTCTTCCAGCGCTTGATGGAAGAGGAACAGTAACCAGATGTGGCTGACGTGCTCCAGCCCCTGCACCGCGTCACCCTGATCGAACGGCGCCACCAGTTCCAGCACACCACGGGCGGCGGGGGCCAGTTGTGGCTGACGAGGGATGGCGAACTTCTCCTTGAAGCAGGAGCGCACGAAGCCGATGGGGGAGACGCTGTAAGTCATGGTTTAGAGTCAGAAGCGGGATCGGGCGGGCATGATACCCCGGCATGCCTCAAGACGGGTGCTGGCAGGGCTGGCCTCTTCGCGAGCAAGCTCCACACAGAGAACGCATTGCAAATGTGCAAGCGAGCCTGCTCGCGAAGGCCGCGCCGCCGATATCAGAGGTTGAACCCACCATCCAGCGGAATGATATTCCCCGTCATATAAGCGCCGGCGGTGCTCGCCAGACTGATAGCCAAGGCCGCCATCTCTTCCTCACGCCCCCAGCGCTTCATCGGAATCAGCGCCGTATCCTCGGCCAACGCCTGCTGATCATTGCCAATATGCTGGGTCATCTTGCTCGGAAACCGACCTGGTGCAATCACGTTAACGTTGATGTGCTGGCTCACCAGTTCGCGCGCGAGAATTCGCGACAGTTGATGCAAAGCCGCTTTACTCGGCCCATAGGCATACGCCTGCTCACCAAAAGAAGACATTCCGGCCACTGAGCCGATATTGATGATCCGCGCCGGATTGGCCGCCGACCCCGCTTTGCGCAGCAGTGGCAGAAACTGCTGGATACAGGTGAACACCGACGTCACGTTGAGCTGCATGACTTTCTCCCAGCCCTTGACCGGGTAACTCTCCAGCGGGGCGCCCCAGGTCGTGCCGGCATTGTTCACCAGAATATCCAGATGGGTGATCTGCTCGCCCAGTCGCGCGGCCAGTTCTTGGACGCCTTGTTCAATCGCCAGATTCGCCGCCACGCCATGGCAGATGCCCAGGGCGCTGAGTTCTTCGGCGGTTTGATGACAGGCTTCTGCATCCCGGGAGCAGACGTACACATGGGCGCCGGCCTCGACAAACGCCTTGGCGATCATTTTGCCGATACCACGGGTGCCGCCGGTCACCAGAGCGGTGCGGCCTTTCAGGGAAAAGTACGGGTGCATGGCAAGTCCTGAGGGCTAGGGATGAGTACACCCTAGTCGTCAACCGCGAAAAGCGGAGCCACTATTTTTGCAAGGAATGAACGGTCATGCGCAGCGGCGGCGATTGGATATCGCCGCCGCTGAAGAGCGATCAGGTGCGAACGCGCAGGGTCAGGCCCTTGAGGAAGTTGCGCAGCAACTGGTCGCCGCACGGGCGGTAGTTGGTGTGGCCGACCTTGCGGAACAGCGCGCTCAGCTCGGGCTTGGACACCGGGAACTCGGCAGCCTTGAGGATGGCATGCATGTCGTCTTCTTTCAGTTCGAAGGCCACGCGCAGTTTTTTCAGGATGATGTTGTTGGTCACCGGCACTTCGATCGGCTGCGGCGGACGGCTTTCGTCCTTGCCACGCTTGAAGATCACCAGGCCGTCGAGGAAGTGCGCGATGACTTCGTCCGGGCAGCGCACGAAACCTTCTTCGTCTTCTTCTTTCTTGTCGAGCCAGGTGATTACGTCAGCGAGGTCCACGTCCATGCCGCCGAGTTTGATGATTTCGACGACTTTTTTGTCGCTGATGTCGAGCATGTAGCGCACGCTGCGCAAAACGTCGTTATGAATCATGTGGGTAATCCTGATAAACGTTGTGGGCATCGCGCGGGCGCAATGCCGGAATGTGTGGCGGCAATCGAAGCTTTAGAACTTCTCTTTGCCGGACAAGTAGCGCCATTGACCGACCGGAACCTTGCCAATCGAGACGCCGCCGATGCGGATGCGACGGATGCCGACAACCTTGAGGCCAACCGCTTCGCAGAACTGGGCGATGATCCCCGGCTGCGGGTTTTTCATGGCGAAGCGCAGGCGGTTTTCGTTCTGCCAACTGGCCTTGACCGGCGGCAGTTCCTTGCCCTTGTGGGTGAGGCCGTGCTGCAAGCGGTTAAGGCCGTGAGCGACCATGTCACCTTCGACTTCAACGATGTATTCCTGCTCGATCTTGGCCGAGTCGGCAGTGAGCTTGCGCAGAATCTTCCAGTCCTGGGTGAACACCAGCAGGCCGCTGGCCTTGGCTTGCAGGTCGGTGCTGGCGGTCAGGCGCAGGAAATGGCCACGCAACGGGCGTTTGCTGAAACGGTGTTCTTGGCTGAGGGTTTCAGCACTCAGTGTCTGCATCGCGCTGTCCGCATCCATGCCCGCCGGCACGTTGAGCAGGATGGTCACCGGCTCCGGTGCGGTGGCTTTGGCGTCCTTGTCGAGTTCGACCTTCTGGTCGCCGACCTTGAATTGCGGCTCGTCGATCACTTCGCCGTCCACGGTGACCCAGCCGCCCTCAATGAACAGCTCGGCCTCGCGGCGGGAGCAACCCACCAGTTCGATGAGGCGTTTGGAGAGGCGAATCGGGTCAGTCATGACAGGGCCGTAACAAAAAAGGGGTGGGCATTGTACCTGTGTGGCGCCGGTTAAGCCCGGTTCCATTTACAGGCGGTTAATTGAGGGTGGGAGCGGGCTTGCTCATGAGTGCGCAGTATCTGTTGACGCCAAGGCTGCTGATCCACCGCTTTGGCGAGCAAGCCCGTTCCCACAGGTTGTTCTGTGTTGCATCAGCCGTGTTGCGAGCGCTGCGGGTTCTGCCGCAAGCGCATATGCAGCAAAGGATACGGCTGGCCCATGCCATCGACTTGCGAGCGGCCGATGACTTCAAAACCTTGCTTGAAGTAAAACCCCAGCGCCTGTGGGTTCTGTTCGTTAACGTCGAGTTCGTCGGCGTTCAAATGCTGCATGGCGTAATTCAGCAGTTTTTTGCCCAGACCCTGGCCGCGATGGTCGGGATCAATGAACAGCATTTCGATCTTGCCTGCCGCAACACCGGCGAAACCGGTGATGCGTTGCTCGCGATCCTTGGTGCAGATCAGCATCACCGCGTCGAGGTAGCGAGTCAGCACCAGATTGCGCAACAGTTCGATGTAGCTGTCCGGCAGAAAATCATGGGTCGCGCGGACCGAGGCCTCCCAGACCCGGGTCAGTTCCTGATAGTCGCTGAGTTTCGGCGTGTGGATGACCGAATGGTGACGCATGCCCGGTAGCCTCTTGTCAGGTGTGATGGGAGTCCTTCCCCCCCCACAAACGATAGACCTAAAAAAGCCCCGCATCTCGTAAAAAGAGCGGGGCTTTTCAATACGACACTATTGCCCTGTGGGAGCGGGCTTGCTCGCGAAAGCGGTGTGTCCGTCACCGGATTTGTCGACTGATACGACGTACTCGCGAGCAAGCCCGCCCACAGGTACTGCGTGGTGCTTAGATCTGTTCAGCCCACAGATCGTATTCGTCAGCGTCAGTCACTTTGCACCAGACCTTGTCGCCCGGCTTGAGGTTGCTGCCGTTGTCGATGAACACGTTGCCGTCGATTTCCGGGGCGTCAAAGAAGCAGCGGCCGACGGCGCCTTGTTCGTCGACTTCGTCCACCAGCACTTCGATTTCACGGCCGATGCGCATTTGCAGGCGCGCCGAGCTGATCGCTTGCTGATGCGCCATGAAGCGCTCCCAACGATCTTGCTTGACGTCGTCAGGCACCACGTCCAGATCCAGATCGTTGGCCGGAGCGCCGTCAACCGGCGAGTACTGGAAGCAGCCGACGCGGTCGAGCTGCGCTTCGGTCAGCCAGTTCAGCAGGTACTGGAAGTCTTCTTCGGTTTCGCCCGGGAAGCCGACGATGAAGGTCGAACGGATGATCAGGTCCGGGCAGATCTCGCGCCAGTTCTTGATGCGTGCCAGGGTCTTGTCTTCGAAGGCCGGGCGTTTCATCGACTTCAGCACTTTCGGGCTGGCGTGCTGGAACGGGATGTCCAGGTACGGCAGGATCTTGCCGGCGGCCATCAACGGGATCAGCTCGTCAACGTGCGGGTATGGGTAAACGTAGTGCAGACGCACCCAGACCCCGAGGGTGCTCAGGGCCTCGCAGAGCTCGGTCATGCGGGTTTTTACCGGCGCGCCGTTCCAGAACCCGGTGCGGTATTTCACGTCGACGCCGTAGGCGCTGGTGTCTTGCGAGATCACCAGCAGCTCTTTGACGCCGGATTTGACCAGGCGCTGAGCCTCGTCCAGCACATCACCGACCGGACGGCTGACCAGTTTGCCGCGCATCGACGGGATGATGCAGAAGCTGCAACTGTGGTTGCAGCCTTCGGAAATTTTCAGATAGGCGTAGTGGCGCGGCGTCAGCTTGATGCCTTGCGGCGGCACCAGGTCGATCAGCGGGTTGTGATCCTGACGCGGCGGCACGACTTCGTGCACGGCATTGACCACTTGCTCGTACTGCTGCGGGCCGGTCACGGCCAGCACGCTCGGGTGTACGTCGCGGATGTTGCCTTCTTCCACGCCCATGCAGCCGGTGACGATGACCTTGCCGTTTTCCTTGATCGCCTCGCCGATCACTTCCAAAGACTCAGCCTTGGCCGAATCGATGAAACCGCAGGTGTTGACGACCACGACGTCGGCGTCCTGATAGGTGGACACCACGTCATAGCCTTCCATACGCAGCTGGGTCAGGATGCGCTCGGAGTCGACCAGTGCTTTCGGGCAACCCAGAGATACAAAGCCAACCTTTGGATTGGCCGGCGCAGGAGTGGTGGACATGTCTAACCTCGGTATTTTGTGACATCGATTGCCTGACGCAGGAATCGAGAGACGGGCGCTTGAATGGCGCCTCTGATCAAAAAGTGCGCAATTCTAGCGGCGTGCAACGCACTTGACCAGCTTTATGCCGGGAAATACGACGAGTGCTGCGCTATGCTTCGCGCCGTTGGGCCTTGCCAAATTTTTACAGTCAACAAATCATCTGTAACAGCAAGTAAAACAGCGCATGCTGCACCACACAACATAGTGTTTCATTCGAAGTAGCCGGTCTGGGAATCAGGAGTGTTGGATGGGGCAGGCAAGTAGTCAGGCGGCGGGCGCCGAGCATTCGACGGCAAAGCCGATCGGCATGCTGGTCGCGGCGGTCGGGGTGGTTTACGGCGACATCGGCACGAGCCCGTTGTACACCCTCAAAGAAGTGTTTTCCGGCGGTTACGGTGTGCCCGTCAATCACGACGGGGTGTTGGGCATTTTGTCGTTGATTTTCTGGTCGCTGATCTGGGTCGTGTCGATCAAATACATGATGTTCGTGCTGCGCGCCGACAACCAGGGGGAGGGCGGGATCATGGCGCTCACCGCACTGGCACGGCGAGCGGCGGGCGAGCGCAAGAAATTGCGTTCATTGCTGGTGGTTTGCGGGCTGATCGGTGCGGCGCTGTTTTACGGCGACAGCATGATCACGCCGGCGATTTCCGTGCTGTCGGCGATTGAAGGCGTCGGTCTGGCGTTTGAAGGCATCGACCATTGGGTGGTGCCGTTGTCGCTGGTGGTGCTGGTCGGGTTGTTCCTGATTCAGCGTCACGGCACGGCGCGGATCGGTATTCTCTTCGGGCCGATCATGGTCACCTGGTTTCTGGTGCTCGGCGCCCTTGGCGTGTACGGCATCAGCCACACGCCGGAGGTGCTGTATGCGCTGAATCCAGTGTGGGCGGTACGGTTTTTCATGGTGCATGCGGGCATGGGCGTGGCAATCCTCGGCGCGGTGGTGCTGGCGCTGACCGGTGCCGAAGCACTTTACGCCGACATGGGCCACTTTGGCCGCAAGCCGATTGCCCGTGCC
The DNA here is from genome assembly GCF_963971015.1 of Pseudomonas sp. RA_15y_Pfl2_54. Lineage (NCBI taxonomy): Bacteria > Pseudomonadati > Pseudomonadota > Gammaproteobacteria > Pseudomonadales > Pseudomonadaceae > Pseudomonas > Pseudomonas sp. RA_15y_Pfl2_54. The sequence continues at coordinate 13,407 of NZ_CAXAPN010000022.1, read as the reverse complement.
TGGTTCCTGCTGGTGCTGCCGGCGTTGGTGCTCAACTACTTCGGTCAAGGCGCCTTGATGCTGGAAAACCCGGAAGCGGCACGTAACCCGTTCTACCTGCTGGCACCAAGCTGGGCACTGATTCCGCTGGTGGGGCTGGCAACGCTGGCGACCGTGATCGCCTCGCAAGCGGTGATTTCCGGTGCATTCTCCCTGACCCGTCAGGCGATCCAGCTCGGTTACATCCCACGCATGTACATCCAGCACACCTCCAGCGACGAGCAGGGCCAGATTTACATCGGTGCCGTGAACTGGTCGCTGATGGTTGGCGTGGTCTTGCTGGTGCTGGGCTTTGAATCCTCCGGCGCACTGGCCTCGGCTTACGGTGTGGCGGTGACCGGCACCATGCTGATGACCACGATTCTGGTGTCGGCCGTCATGTTGCTGCTGTGGAAATGGCCACCGATCCTCGCGGTGCCGGTGCTGATCGGTTTCCTGCTGGTGGACGGCCTGTACTTTGCCGCCAACGTGCCGAAGATCGTGCAGGGCGGTGCGTTTCCGGTGATTGCCGGTATCGCCTTGTTCGTGTTGATGACCACCTGGAAGCGCGGTAAGCAGTTGCTGGTCGAGCGTCTCGACGAAGGCGCCTTGCCGCTGCCCATCTTCATCAGCAGCATTCGTGTGCAACCGCCGCATCGCGTCCAGGGCACCGCCGTGTTCCTCACCGCGCGCCCCGACGCCGTGCCCCACGCGCTGTTACACAACCTGCTGCACAACCAGGTGCTGCACGAGCAAGTGGTGTTGTTGACCGTGGTCTACGAAGACATCCCGCGGGTGCCGCCGCAACGGCGATTCGAAGTGGATGCCTACGGAGAAGGCTTCTTCCGGGTGATCCTGCACTTTGGCTTCACTGACGAGCCGGACGTGCCGCAAGCGCTGAAGTTGTGTCATCTGGACGAGCTGGATTTCAGCCCGATGCGCACCACTTACTTCCTCAGCCGTGAAACGGTGATTGCCTCGAAACTTGAGGGGATGGCGCGTTGGCGTGAAGCGCTGTTCGCGTTCATGTTGAAGAACGCCAACGGGAACTTGAGGTTCTTCAATTTGCCGCTGAACAGGGTGATTGAGTTGGGGACGCAGGTAGAGATGTAAGCCCACTGGAATGTAAAAAGCCCCCGCAACTGCAAAGTTACGGGGGCTTTTTGTTGGGTGCGCTTCAGATCACTCTTCAGCCACCTTGCCCGCAGCCTGACGCTTCTCGATCAAGTCCACCAAGCGCTTGGCCAGTGCCGGATAGTTCTCATCGAAGTGATGACCACCCGGCAGTTTCACTGCTTCGCCGACGGCTGTCTTGTCGGTGCAGCCGCTTTCATCGGCCTCTTCTTCACCGTAGATGCACACAACCTTGGCCGCTGGCAGCTTGGCCATTTCCGGGCCGGTGGCGGCTTCTTTGCCGGCGTTGCCGAGCCAGCCTTCGACTTCGATCTCGAAGCTGCCGGTGCGGGCGAAGGCCAGCAGGATGATGGCGTCGACGCGTTGCTGCTCGGTTTCAGGCAGGCGGTTGTAGATCGCCGGCAAGACATCGGCACCGAACGAGTAACCGGTGAGGATGAAGCGCTTGGTGCCCCATTTCTGCCGGTAGTGCTGCATCAGTTCGGTCAGGTCCAGCGCGCTTTGCTCTGGACTCTTGTGCTGCCAGTAGTAGCGCAGGGTGTCGATGCCGACCACCGGGTAGCCGATCTTGGCCATTTCGCCCGCTACGTCCCGGTCGAGGTCGCGCCAGCCGCCGTCACCCGACAGGAACAGGGTGACGGTGTCTTTGGCCTGGCCGGCCGGGACTTCAACCACCGGGATCGCCAGACCACCGTTGGCCTTGTCGCCGCCGACGAGGATTTTGCGCAGTTCGTTGTTCAGCACTTGCGGCAGGTTGATGTCGTAGTCGCTGATACTGGTTTCGGCGTTCGGTTGATCGCGCACGAAACCGGCGCTGGTGTCGTCCGGGTTGTCGTTCCATGCCACCAGCCAGTGGCCGTGGGCAGCGGATTTAGGCAGCAGGTGGGTGCAGCCGGGTTTTTCCAGCGCCAGGCCAACCGATACGGCTTGGGCCTTGTCGTCCTTCTGCTCGGACAACCAGCGCCACGCCAGCACCGCACCAGGGCCGATGCCGCTGACCAGGGTGGCCGGGCCGTTCAGTTCGCGCAGACCCGTCTGCAGGGCGCGGCTTTGCAGCAGGCAGTCCTGGGGCAGAACCACCTGAACGATCTGCGCCGAAGCGCTGCGGCTCAGGGTGGTCAGTTGCTTTTCACTGAGTTTCTGGTCGTCATTGACGGCCACCAGCACCTGAGCCTTGGGCTGGGTGCCGGGAATCACACGGGTCATGGCCGGGCCATCGACGGGCGTGAGTTGTTCGAGGGTCGGTTCCGGTGCCGGACGTTTGAGGTACCAGTAACCGCCGCCGGCAATCACGGCCAGCACAATCAGTGCGGCCAGGATGTACTTCAGGGAGCGTTGAATCATCAGCGTTTCACCAATCCAGTCAAGCCGCCCGCGATCAGGGCGGCAGTATCAGCCAGCGCCACCAGCGGATCCAGTCCGGCGGGCACGGCCATATAACGGGGTTCCCAGTCAGGCTGGAACTTGTCTTTGAAGCGGCGCAAACCTTGGAAGTTGTACAGCTGCTCACCACGGCGGAAAACCATCGAGCCCAGACGCTGGGTCAACGGTGCACCCCGTCGAGGTTGCAACCCCGACAACGGCACCATGCCCAGGCTGAAGCGCGCGTATCCGTGACTCTTATAATGTTGAATCAGGCCGACCATCATGAATTCCATGGTCAGCTTGGGAGCCTCCGGGTGCGCGCGCATCAGGTCGAGACTGGCCAAGTCATGGCTGTAGGTCTCGAGCAGGTTGGCGAACGCCACCGGACGACCTTCGAAGCGAATCACCGCAATGCGGAAATGCTTCAGGTAATCGTCGCTGAAACGGCCGAGGGAGAAACCTTTCTCGCGTACATTCTTGCCGGTCAGCCAGGCATCGGAAATAACCTTGAGCTCATCCATCGGCGCTTGCCCCGGCTCGTGGATTTCCAGCGACAGACCGTCGCGGGTGCCACGGTTCCAGGTGTAGCGCAGATCCTTCATCTCTTTGCCCTTGGCTTCCAGGTCAAAGCGATGCAGGTCGACCCGGGCTTCTTCGCCAAGCTTGATCGCGGTCAGGCCGATGTCCATGTAGTACGGCAGGTTTTCCGCGCGTACTTGATAGAACACGGGGCGAGCGTGATGGATGTCGCACAGGTCGCGGAACTGCCAGATCATCTCGGCGCGTTGCTGGCCGGGGCCGATAGGGTCGTACAACGCCACGAGGCTGCGGCCACGACGGGCATACATCAGGAACGCTTCGTCGTTGGGGTGGAACAGCAACGCCTTGTCACCGGTCAGCGCGAGGCCGCCATCGGGTTGCGAGGACGCCATCAGAATCTTCGCCGCGCGATCGATTTCGTCCGGCGTCGGCAAATGAATCACCGGGCGCGCGGTGCGCAGCAGCCAGGTCAGTGCAATCACCAGCAACAGCACCGCCGCGCCGAGCAGCGAGCGCAGGCCGCGTGGTGCGTCGGCGTCGAGGGTGAACTGCCACCATAGTTGATGGCTGTACGGTACGTCTTGATAAGCGAACAACAGCAGCCAGGTCGAGGCGCCCAGCACGCAGAGGCTGGCCACCAGATACAGCGGCGAGAACGGCAGTTCGGTCAGGCGGCTTGGGCGATAGAACGAGCGACGGAACACACCCAGCAACGCCGCGGTGAGTGTCATCAGCGTGGCTTCTTCCCAGTCGAAGCCTTTGAGCAGCGAGAGCAGGGCACCGACAAGCAACAGAATGGTGGTCAGCATCCACGCGGCTGAGAGGCGACGGCGCAGGCCCTGAGCCAGCATCAGACAGAGCACACCGATCAGGCTGGCGCCGAAGTGCGAAGCGTCGACCAAACGATGAGGGATCAGGAAACCGATGTGCTCCAGGCGCGTGTCGATCTCGGGTGTGGCACCGGAGAACAGCAGCACCACGCCGGACAGAAACACCAGCACCGCCAGAATCGGCGCCGCCAGACCGGACGCCGCGCGCATGGTCTGGGTCTGGAACAGGCGCTGGCCTTCATTGATCAACAGCAATACGCAGGCGACCAGCAGCGGCAGCACCACGTAGATCAGGCGATAGAGCAGCAACGCAGCGGCCAGTGGTGCGGCACCGAGTTTGTCGGCAAACGCGGCCAGCAGGATCGCTTCGAATACGCCGACACCGCCTGGCACATGGCTGAGTACGCCAGCGGCCAGCGCCAGCAGGTACACCAGCAGGAACGCGCCAAACGGTGGGCTTTCGGGCAGTAACAGATACAGGACAGTCGCAGCAGCGGCGACGTCGAGAGCGGTGATGAGCAGTTGCAGGAAAGTCAGGCGTCGACCCGGCAGGCGCAAGGTGCGACGGCCGGCCTTGACCAGCAGGTTGTCACGATACGGTTGTTCCGGCAGGCGACGACGATAGATGCCGATCATCAGGATTGCGCCGAGCAGCAGCACAGTCGCAGCGATCGTACCCAGCAGTCCCTCGGACAAGCCCAGTGCCTGAGAGGCGGCGGGCAGATCGCTCAGGGTCGCCAGAGCCGCCAGCGGGGGCAGGGCGCAGCCGAGCGACAGGCTGGCGAACAAGGTCATGTGCGCGACTTCCGACGCCCCCAGGCCCAGTCGTGCATATAAACGATAGCGAACCGAACCGCCGGACAGCATCGACAGGCCGATGGCATTGCCAATCGCAAACGCGGTGAAACCGCCGAGCGCCAGTGTGCGCGGTGGCAATGTCACGCCGGCATAGCGACTGGCCGACCATTCGTAACCCAGCAGAATAATAAAGCCGACCACGGTCGCGGCGAATGCACCGAGGAGGGCGGGTGTGGGCACGGCAAGAATCGAGTCATGCAAGGCATCGAGATCGAGCTCGGCGAGCAGATGACGACAGGCAATCAGCGCAATGGTAAACAACAGCAACGTGACCGCCAGGCCAATCGGTTGCCGGTATTTGCTTAACCGATCCAGCAAGCGCAAACGCTCGGGTTTGATCGGGTGTTCCGCTGTGACGGTGTCTTGTGGATCAGACGAGTTGGCGCGCATCAATCACCTCTTGGATTGTGCGCGACAGGATGGAGGTATCCAGCCAAGTTACCAATCCCTGTAGAAAAAAATAATCACAAAATACTACGCCTCTCACCGGGTATCGACGAGGGCAGTCATGGATGGCAGACGTCTTGTTCGCGACACAAGCATAGTCGCAACTCGGCGGGTCTGATGATCCTGGACGATTCACTGCACTGTGACAGATCATTGTTGCGAAAGGACTTTTTCCACAGATACAAAAAAGGCCACTCTTTCGAGTAGCCTTTTTTGATGTTTGGTTGCGGGAGCCGGATTTGAACCGACGACCTTCGGGTTATGAGCCCGACGAGCTACCAGACTGCTCCATCCCGCGTCTGTGTGGCGGCATTCTACAGGCGAACGGCGAGGTGTCAACCGCTAATTCCGTAAAGGGTCAAATAAGTGTGGAATCGCGCCAAACGGTCGCAGGTGGCGCGTTAAGTTTCGGAAACGAAACGAATTCCTGTTTGACGGTTGTCATGGCTGCGAGGGCTGAAACTGAAAAACACGCACGCACAAAAAAGGCCACTCTTTCGAGTAGCCTTTTTTGATGTTTGGTTGCGGGAGCCGGATTTGAACCGACGACCTTCGGGTTATGAGCCCGACGAGCTACCAGACTGCTCCATCCCGCGTCTGTGTGTCGGCATTCTACAGAGGATCGCTGGGCTGTCAACCTTCAATCCGGATAAAAAGTGTTGAGGTTCAATCGGTTAGCGTTTTATTGGGATGTTGGAACACGCTACAGGTCAGGTGGGACAAGGCTTTCGGCTCTATTGGTTGTCGATTTTCGATTGAGAAAATAAATTCATAGGGCTTTTCCTACAGATGGAAAAGAACATTCAGACCACTGGTGCTATATACAGTTGTCAGTGAGATACTGCCTATCCGGTTCGCCACGTTTCCTTTTCTGACATGACTCAGCGAAAAATCATCCACGTCGACTGTGACTGTTTCTACGCCGCCATCGAAATGCGCGATGACCCGCGCTTGGCCGGCAAACCGTTGGCGGTGGGCGGGTCGGCAGATCGGCGCGGGGTGATTGCCACCTGTAATTACGAGGCGCGTGCCTATGGTGTGCGCTCGGCCATGTCATCGGGGCATGCCCTGAAGCTGTGCCCGGACCTGACCATCGTCAAACCGCGCATGGACGCCTATCGAGAAGCTTCAAAGGAAATTCATACAATCTTTGCCGATTACACTGATCTGATCGAGCCACTGTCGCTGGATGAGGCCTACCTTGATGTGTCGGACAGTGCCCATTTCGGTGGCAGTGCCACGCGCATCGCCCAAGACATCCGCCGTCGCGTCTCCAATCAATTGCACATCACTGTTTCTGCAGGCGTGGCGCCGAACAAATTTCTGGCGAAGATCGCCAGTGACTGGAAGAAGCCCAATGGCTTGTTCGTGATTACGCCGGATCAGGTCGAAGATTTTGTCAGCGGCTTGCCGGTAAGCAAATTGCACGGTGTCGGCAAGGTCACCGCCGACAAGCTGGGCAAGTTCGGCATCGTCGACTGTATGCAATTGCGCGAGTGGGACAAGCTGGCGCTGGTGCGCGAGTTCGGCAGTTTTGGCGAGCGACTCTGGAGTCTTGCCCGTGGGATTGATGAGCGGCTGGTCCACAATGACAGTCGCCGTCAGTCGATCAGCGTGGAAAATACCTACGATGTTGACCTGCCGGATCTGCGCAGTTGCCTGGATAAGCTGCCAGAGCTTCTGGAAACCCTGAAAACCCGTATGGCGCGAATCGATAGCAGTTATCGCCCGGGCAAACCGTTCGTCAAAGTGAAATTCCACGACTTTACCCAGACCACGCTGGAGCAGGCCGGGGCAGGGCGGGATCTTGGCAGCTATCAGTTGATGCTCACGCAGGCGTTCAATCGGGGTGGCAAACCGGTACGTTTGCTGGGGGTTGGCGTGAGGCTTGAGGATTTGCGCGGCGGGTTTGAGCAGATGGAGTTGTTTGAGCGGTAGTTTTGCGGTGAATATCGTTCGGCCTTCGCGGCAAGACCGCTCCCACAGGGAATTTGTGCAAGACACAGATCCAATGTAGGGGCGGGCTTGCCCGCGATGCTTTCAGCTTTTAATTAGATCCTGGATCAGCCACCAGGCGTCCCGCATCCTTGGTCAAGGACTTGAGAAATTCAGCCTGCAACTCGGGATCGTTACGCGTCAGTTCGATCAGGCTTTGTTCCAGTTCGCTGGCTTCTTCTTCCAGGCCCAGTTCCGACAGACGTTTGACTCGGTGCACCCACTGGCTCACTTCGTCATCTTCAAGGTCGTCGTAAATCAGCCCGTGGGCTTCCAGCAGCTTGCCACGCAGGTGGCTGCTGATCACCAGGGATGAGTCAGAGTGCACGTCATCCTTGGCGTCTTCGACGCTGATCTGCAATTTGCCGACATGATTGAGGTCATTTTCGGCGAACGGACTGTCCAGCAGGTTGAGACGCAGCACGCCGTTGCGGTCGGTGGTCATGTCGAAAGTCTGTTTGCCAGCCTTGACTTGTACCGGGCGCTCGCTCCACGGCAGGCTCGAATACTCCGTGCGCTTGTCGCGTTGGACTTCATCGATGCCGGCCAGGTTCTGTTGCGCACGACCGTTGGACTGCACGTTCATGAACGGGTTGAGTCCGGCGAAGCCGTAGCTGAGCCAGTCCTTGGTCACGCTGTCCGGCAAGTTGCCGAGCGCGAATACGTTGACCACGTTCGCGCCGACGCCACCGACCACGGCCACCACACCCAGCGGGATCTCGTAGATTTCCCGCCAGGGCTGGTAAGGCGTGTAGCGATCGTAACGACGGGTGACGTCGAACTCGGTGACTTCGAACGTTTTCTGCTCGTTGATCTTCACGCGTCGCTGCGGCAGCTCAAGCACCTTAGGCTCACCGACATCGATCTGCAGGCTGTGATCGAGCAGTTTGCGCTCGACCCGCTCTTCGTGCTCGCTGCGCTGTGACATGTGATTGGCACAGCCGCTGACCAGCAGGGCACCGCACAGGGCGGTGCCACCGAGGCCTAAGGTGTTTCGCTTGAACATGACGTCTCTATCTGGTTTCAGCGGCGGATACGGGCCTGAAGGAAGGACAATACGTCAGCCACCGGCAGCGCTTGCGCCTCGCCTTCGGTACGGCTCTTGTATTCCAGGTTGCCTTCGGCGAGGCCGCGGTCGCTGACCACGATGCGGTGTGGAATGCCGATCAGTTCCATGTCCGCGAACTTGATGCCCGGGCTGGTTTTCTTGTCGCGATCGTCCAGCAGCACTTCGAAACCGGCCGCAGTCAGTTCCGCGTACAGCTTGTCGGTGGCTTCGCGAACCTGTTCGGTTTCATAACGCAGCGGCACCAGCGCGATCTGGAACGGCGCCAGGGTGTCGCTCCAGATGATGCCGTTTGCATCGTTGTTCTGCTCGATGGCGGCAGCCACCACGCGGGACACGCCAATACCGTAGCAACCCATTTCCAGGGTCACTGGCTTGCCGTTCTCGCCCAGCACTTCGCACTTCATTGCTTTGCTGTACTTGTTGCCCAGCTGGAAGATGTGACCGACTTCGATGCCGCGCTTGATTTCCAGCGTGCCTTTGCCGTCCGGGCTTGGGTCACCCGCCACCACGTTGCGCAGGTCAGCCACGGTCGGAACCGGCAGGTCTCGCTCCCAGTTCACGCCGAAGTAGTGCTTGTCATCGATGTTCGCGCCGATACCGAAGTCGCTCATCAGCTCGACCGAGCGGTCGATGATGATTGGCAGCGGCAGGTTCAGTGGGCCGAGGGAACCGGCACCGGCGCCAATGGCGTCACGCAGTTCGGAGTCGGTCGCCATGACCAGCGGGCTGGCAACGCCGGGTTGCTGGGCGGCTTTGATCTCGTTGAGTTCGTGGTCGCCACGGATCACCAGAGCGATCAGTTTGCCTTCTTCTTCGGCGCGCACGATCAGGGTCTTGATGGTCTTTTCAATCGGCAGATTGAATTTTTCCACCAGTGCAGCAATGGTCTTGGTGTCCGGAGTGTCCACCAGACGCAGCTCTTGAGTCGGTGCAGGGCGGGAAGTCTCTCGTGGCACCGCTTCGGCTTTCTCGATGTTCGCCGCATAGTCGGAGCCGTTGCTGAAGGCGATGTCGTCTTCGCCGGACTCGGCCAGTACGTGGAACTCGTGGGAACCGGCGCCGCCGATCGAGCCGTTGTCAGCCTCGACAGGGCGGAACTTCAGGCCCAGACGCGTGAACACGTTGCAGTACGCCTGATGCATGCGGTCATAAGTGACCTGCAGCGAAGCCTGATCGGCGTGGAACGAGTAGGCGTCTTTCATGATGAATTCGCGGCCGCGCATCAAACCGAAGCGTGGGCGGATTTCGTCACGGAATTTGGTCTGGATCTGGTACAGGTTGATGGGCAGCTGTTTGTAGCTGCTCAACTCGTTGCGCATCAGATCGGTGATCACTTCCTCGTGGGTCGGGCCCGCGCAGAAGTCGCGACCGTGGCGGTCTTTGATGCGCAGCAACTCAGGGCCGTATTCTTCCCAGCGCCCCGATTCCTGCCACAGCTCGGCCGGTTGGGTGCTCGGCATCAACACTTCCAGAGAGCCGGCAGCGTTCATTTCTTCGCGAACGATGGCTTCAACCTTACGCATAACCCGCAGGCCCATGGGCAGCCAGGTGTACAGGCCCGAGGCGAGTTTGCGGATCATGCCGGCGCGCAGCATCAGCTGATGGCTGATCACGACCGCATCGGAAGGCGTTTCTTTCTGTGTGGCGAGCAAAAATTGACTGGTGCGCATGGTTGGCCGTTGTCGGTTGCTATGACTGGAAATGACGGAGCAGTGTACCGGCGAGTTTTGCTGCCGTACAGAAGTGTGGTCAGTGCAGTGGGGTAACGGCGGGATTCCTCCCGCCGTTGGCGAAACGTCTTACGATTCTTCCGCAACCGGCGTCGGCACGGGCTCCTGCGTCGGTGTCGGGCCTTCGCGACGGCTTTCCTGGAACCAGTGCAGGGCGATCAGCACCAGTGTCGGTACGCCGAGCAATGCGGTGATGAGGAAGAAGTTGTGGTAACCGAACTTCTCCACCATGACCCCGGAATACCCACCAATGAGGCGCGGCAACAGGAGCATGATCGAGCTGAGCAGGGCGTATTGCGTTGCGGAGAATTTCAGGTTGGTCAGGCTCGACAGGTACGCAACAAACGCCGAAGTTGCAAGGCCCGAGCTGAAGTTGTCGAGGGAAATGGTCACCACCAGCATCTTAAGGTTCGGACCCATGTCGGCCAGCATCAGGAACAGCAGGTTGGTGCCTGCCGAGGCCGCGCCACCGATAAACAGGATCGGCAGAATCCCGAAGCGTACGATCAGCAGGCCGCCCATGCCCGCACCCACGAGGGTCATGATCAGGCCGAAAATCTTGCTGACGCTGGCGATCTGATCCTTGGTGAAGCCCTGGTCGATGTAGAACACGTTGGCCATCACGCCCATGACCGTGTCGGACATCCGATAGGTAGCGATCAGCCCGAGCAACAACAGGGCTTGCCAGCGGTAGCGCAGGATGAAGTCGTTGACGGGCGTCAGCACGGGCGCAAGCCCACGGCGTCCCATGGCCGACAGGCACATCCAGGTGAGCAAGGTGTAGAGAATGGCGCGCAGGAAGGCGCGGTCTTCGAGCAGCAGGTCCAGCGGGCTGACGCCTTCAAACAGCACGCTGGCGAAATCGGTGTTGTACAACTGAGTGAACATCGCCGGCACGGACACCAACAAGATGATCAATACCAATACCGACATCAATTGGTGCATGAAGGTGTAGCGGCCGGCCTGCAATTGGGTGCGCAGCGGCACTGGCGGTTCACGCATGAACAGGGTCGTGAGCAGGGCGGGAATCATCAGCGCGCCGAACAGCGCATACGTGCCAGCCCAGGCCGAATGTTTGTAGTTGAAACCGGTCGAGCCAAAGCCTTCGGCGAAAAACAATGCGCCAGCGGTCGCCAACAGGGCGGCGACGCGATAGCCAGACATATAACTGGCGGCCAGTGCTGCCTGGCGGCTGTCGTCGGCGATTTCCAGGCGATAGGCATCCACCGCGATGTCTTGGGTGGCGGAAGCGAAGGCGACGACAACGGCGATGGCGATCAGCCAGGACAGATGCTTCTGCGGATCGCAGAAACCCATGCCGATCAGGCCCAGAATCACCAGCACCTGCGAGAGCACCAGCCACGAGCGGCGACGGCCAAGCTTGCCCAGCAAGGGCAGGCGCCATTGGTCGAGCAGCGGTGACCAGACCCATTTGAACGCATAGGCCAGGCCGATCAGGCTCGCGTAACCAATGGTTTCCCGGGCCACGCCGGCCTCACGCAGCCAGACGGAAAGCGTTGAAAACACCAGCATGTACGGCAGGCCGGCGGCGAAACCCAGCAGCAACAGCACGAGTGTCGAAGGACTGGCATAGGCGGCGAGCGCGGCGCGCCAGGTTTTACGGGGCATGGGCTGAAGTCTGCCTCAAGATTGCGAAAACAAAGCGCGCACTCTAACCGCTGTGCTCTACCGGACGCCAGCCATGGCGCTGAATATCCACACGATTGTTCAGGATGGTGATGCCTTCCATGCGCAAACGCGCACGTTGTTCATCGCCCGATGGGCTGCCTGCCGGCAGGCTGATCCGACCGCCGGCGCCCAATACGCGGTGCCAGGGCAGTTTGGTGTCGCCGGGCAATTGACTCAGGGTGCGCCCGACCCAGCGCGCGGCACGCCCCAGCCCGGCAAGGTCAGCCAATTGACCATAGCTGACGACCTTGCCCTCGGGCACTTGGGCGAGGGTCGAGTAGAGCGCCGTGCGTCGGATTTGCGCTTCGCTCTCGTTTTCGTGAATCAGGTCTGTCACGTCCGCGGTTCCTGAATGTGTTCGTTCGATATTTTCAAGGGTAAATGCAGACCGTGCAGTTGAGAAATGAACTCAATAGAAATAGTCCGGTCAGTCCTTGTCAGGGTCTTATTCCTACGGATAATGCCGAACTTTTTCGCAAACTTGAGCCCTCGATTCGCTTATGTTTTCCAGAACCTTGCTGTGCCTTGCTGTTTTCAGTGCGTCCACGCCCCTGCTTGCCGACACCGTCTGGATGAAGAACGGCGACAAGTTGAGCGGTAAAATCACCCTGTTCGATGGCGGTAAGCTGTTGGTTCAGACCCAGTACGCTGGCGCGGTCTCGATCAACTGGAAAGAGGTCAAGACCCTGGAAAGTGACCAGGAGTTGCTGGTCAAGCAGGACGCCTATAACGGTGAGAAAGCCAAATCGCTGACCGCTGCCGGCGACGGAAAGGTCACGCTGGCCAACGGCGAAGCGCCGAAAACCGTGGAGCTGGCGAGCATTCAGCAAATTCTCAAGCCCAAGCCGGTGGTCGAGGATCTGGTGTGGAAGGGTAATGTCGACCTGGCACTCGATTATCAGCGCGCCGAAAAGGACACTGATGATTACGACATCGGCTTCAAGACCTCTGCGCGTCATGGGCGCTGGCGTCATACCGCTGAAGGCGAATACAACCGCGAAGTGCAGAATGACGTGACCACCACCGACAACTGGCGCGCCGAGTATGCACTCGACCGGTTCCTGACTGATCAGTGGTTCTGGCAGGGGCGCCTGAACTACAAACGCGATCACGTCGAGGAATTGTCACGTCAGCGAGTCGTGGGTACCGGCCCCGGCTACCAGTTCTGGGATGACGAATTGGGTGCGTTCTCGCTCGGCTCGCTGTTGAACCGGACGGACTATGAATACAGCGATGGCAGCAAGGACAACTTTTACTCCGTCGCGATGAAGTGGGACTACAACCGCTACCTGATTGGCAAGAAGGTCGAGTTCTTCACTAACGGTGAGGTCGGCAAGCCGTTGTCCGGTGTGGCGGATTACGCGCTGGATGCCGAAATGGGGCTGCGCTACAAGGTTACCGACTGGGCTTCGCTGAATCTCAAGGCTGAGCGCGACATCATCAGCGGTACCGATGATGCGGATTTGAGCAAGACACGTTACACCGCAGGCTTTGGCGTGGCCTGGTAGGGTAAAAGCAAAAGATCGCAGCCTGCGGCGGCGCCTACAAAGAATCAGCGTAGGAGTTGCTGCGGGCTGCGATCTTTTTTTGCGCCTGGAAAACAAGCGTGTCTAGTCCTGAAATAGGTTTACACCTATCTCACCCTAACGCCCGATGCACTGCATCGGGCGTTTTGTATTTTAAGGACAGGTGCGGGCGCTCTTGGTTGTAGATCAAGACCGCTTCCCGCACC
>NZ_CAXAPN010000021.1:0-118035 GCF_963971015.1 Pseudomonas sp. RA_15y_Pfl2_54 | reverse complement strand
TGGAAGACGCGATCATCGTCGCCATCAACAACAAAATGCACAACTGCCAGGATCCAGGCAACTCGCACTTCACCCACCTGGAAGAAGTGCAGTTCACCTACCGCAAAATCACCTGGACCCACGAAGTATCCGGTACTTCGGGTTCCGATGACTGGCGTGCTCCAGTCGTTTAATTACGGCTGATCGTTACAAGCATCGGCCAGCTCTGCTGGTCGATGTTGTTTACGCCCCTCCAGAATTTCGCGTACGTTGACCCGCTTTTGCGGGCGTCGACGAGCGCCGCTGCACAGCACGAGGAACAAGGGATGTTCGCGCCGGCCAATGAAACCCACTTTGCCCTGACCATCGAAGGGCTCTCCGCCGATTTTCAGGTGTTTACCCTCACCGGCCGAGAAGCCATCAGCCAGCCCTTTGTCTTCGAGGTGGAGCTGGTCAGTGAAAAACCGTCGCTGGACCTCGAGACCCTGCTGCACAAACCGGCCTTCCTGCAACTGTCGCCCGACGGCAGCGGCATCCACGGCCAGATCTATCGCGCAGCGCAAGGTGATTCCGGCAAACGCCTGACCCGTTATTCGGTGACCCTGCGCCCGCAACTGTCGTACCTGGCGCACCGCGTCAACCAGCGCATCTTCCAGAACCTGACGGTGCCGAAAATCATCGGCATGGTCCTCGAAGAGCACGGCATTCAAAGCAACGCCTACGAATTCAAGACCGGTTCGATCTATCCCGAGCGCATCTATTGCGTGCAGTACGACGAATCGGACCTGCATTTCATCCAGCGCCTGTGCGAAGAAGAAGGTATCCATTACCACTTCCAGCACAGCGCCACGGCGCACAAACTGATCTTCGGCGATGACCAGACGGTGTTCCCGAAACTCCAACCCGTGGCCTATCAGCAAGACTCCGGCATGGTCGCCAGCGACCCGGTGATCAAGCGCTTCGACCTGCGCCTGGAAACCCGCACCAGCCGCACCACCCGCCGCGACTACGACTTCGAAAAACCACGCCTGACCCTGGAAAGCGAAAACCGTGGCGACGCCCTGCCCGACCTCGAAGACTACGATTACCCGGGCCGTTTCGTTGATCGTGAGCGCGGCAAACACCTGGCCAAACGCGCCCTCGAACGCCACCGCAGCGACTTCCAACTGGCTGAAGGCAAGAGCGATCAGCCGTTGCTGGTCAGCGGCCATTTTCTGGCCCTGACCGAGCACCCAAAAGCGAAGTGGAACGACCTGTGGCTACTCACCGAAGTGCTGCACGAAGGCAAACAGCCGCAAGTGCTGGAAGAATCGGTGACCAGCGACACCACCGCACTCAAAGACGATTTCCACCAGGGCTACCGCAACCGCTTCCAGGCCACCCCGTGGGACGTGCCAAACCGCCCGCCCCTGCGCCACCCGAAACCGCGCATCCTCGGCAGCCAAAGCGCCGTGGTCACCGGCCCCAAAGGCGAAGAAATCCACTGCGACCAATACGGCCGCGTCAAAGTCCAATTCCACTGGGACCGCGAAGGCCAGGCCGACGACAAAACCAGTTGCTGGCTGCGCGTCTCCAGCGCCTGGGCCGGCGCCCAGTACGGCGGCATCGCCATCCCGCGCATCGGCATGGAAGTGCTCGTCACGTTCCTCGAAGGCGACCCCGACCAACCGCTGATCAGCGGCTGCCTGTACCACAAGGAAAACACCGTCCCCTACGCCCTGCCGGCGAACAAGACCCGCACGACGTTCAAAACCCTGAGCTCAATGGGTGGCAGCGGTTACAACGAACTGCGCATCGAAGACAAAAAAGGCCAGGAACAGATCTACCTGCATGCCCAGCGGGATTGGGACGAGAACGTTGAGCACGACCAGAAGATTCGGGTGGGCAACGAACGCCACGACACGGTTGAGCAGAACAGCTACACGGAATTCAAAGCCGAAGAACACCACACCGTTTACGAAGACCGAAAAGTTGAAGCTCGGGCCAACGATCACCTGACCGTGGGCGTGAACCAGCACATCAAGATTGGGACTGGGCAGTTCATCGATGCCGGCCAGGAAATCCACCTAAGCAGCGGCATGAAAGTGGTGATGGAAGCCGGCGCCGAATTGACCCTGGTCGGTGGCGGCAGCTTTATCAAGATTGATGCCGGCGGCGTGACCATGAGCGGCCCGGTGATCAATATGAACTCCGGCGGCAGCCCCGGCAGTGGCACCGGCGCCGCGCCACTGATGCCCGGCATCCTGAAACAGGCCGACGCCGACAAGGCCGGCCAAGTGCTGACCCCGGCCCAGATCAACACCCTCAAACGCAACGCGCCATTCTGCGAAGAATGCGAAAAATGCAAGGCAGGTGCCTGTGCCATCTGATCGACTGACACCCAAGGATTGGCTGGCACAACAGCCGCTGCAGACTGGCGAGCGTTTGTATCTGGTCATCAGTGCGGCGAGTGATGCCGAGCCGCTCAAGCCGTTCTATCAGCAAGATGACGCACCACAACTGCAGCCTATTTGGAGTGGAACGCCTTACGCCGATTGGCTTCCCGTGATGCCGTATCTCGCCGAGATCACTCCCAATGCCAGTTTTCTGCAATGGATTACCGAAACCGATACATTGGATTGGGGTTGGCTAGCTGTATCCACCAGCCCGCCAAAAACGGTGCTGGAACATTTGCGCAGTCTGACTCAGGTAAAAATGCCGGACGCTACTGAAGTGTTTTTCAGATTCTGGGATGGTCGACATCTTCATCCGATCATCGAAGGGTTAGGTGCCACGGCAGGTGAATTGCTGCCAGTGTTCCAACGCTACCTGATCAACGGACAGACTCTCGAAGTCGGCAGAAGAGCAGTGCCACCCGCAAAAGAGTGGCCCTGGTGGGAGATCCCCAAAACGCTATTGGATGCCCTCGCGAAAAAGGACCACACCACCGTCGTAGATAACCTGATGCAGTGGCTGTCAGAAGATTGCCCCGAGTTGTATTTCGAATTCCCCGAAGCCAACTTGCGCAGAAAGGTTGAGCGCTTCGTGCGCCAGAACCCAAACACAGAAGAAATGGCAGAGCGTCTCGCCGCACAGCTGACAAAGGAAGTCACGTCATGAATACCCCGATTGGTACCCTGGTCCTGCGTGTGCTGGACGCCAAAGCGCCTGACGTGAGCCTGATTCTCAAAGACTTCAAGAACTGTCTGAGTGAATACAAAGACTGGGCGGACGGTTTCTGGACCGGCTGGGCACTGGATGTCGACCAGACCTTCAAGGTCGGCAACGAAGTCAGCGTATCCGAGCGAAAAACCAAGACCGGCGCAGTGGAAACTTACGCGACCTGCCCGCTGGTGGGTGACTTCACGCTGATTCACATGTTCGAATCGGCGCGATTCGTGCCTATTGGCAATACCCCGGTGAAACTGGAGCCGGTCACCAAAGGCACCTTTTACGACGACGTTACCGGACCGGTCATCGAAACCATGATCGGCCCGAGCGGTATCAAAGTGATCGAGGGGGCCAAGAAGGGTCAGACCTATCGCATCACTTTTTTCCCCAACGTATCCCAGAGTGACGTCAAGGCGCTCTATGACTCCTATCAAGGCGTTATCGGCAAGCTTGATGGCTGGCTGCAGAGCGAATGGTCGAGCAAGTTTCAGCCGCAATGGGCCAGTTACTCTGCAGCGGATCGCACCGGGCGTTCGGTGATTTTGCTCAAACGAGCCCTGGAGGGGTTTGAAAAGGCTCTGTTGCAGCTGTGGGATGACATCAAAAGCCTGTTCGAGCTGCTCGCCAATCCGAGGAAAAATTACGAAAAGCTGAAAAAGTACCTTTCGGACGTCGAGATCGACAAACTCTATGCAGCCTCCAAGGAGTCGATTGCTTCAGGGCTGTTGATCCTCAGCGACGAGCCGCTGATGTTCGTCTACGTCTCCGCCATTGTTGCTTGGGTCGGCATGCTACCGCCGCAGGTAGTTGTCGACGTGATGACTGCCATTGCCTCGGAATTCCTGATCAACGTACTGGTGGGCATCTGCCTGACAGGTGGCGCCGGACTGGCCGTGAGAGCGGGCACCAAAGTCCTCTCCACCGTCAAATCCGGAGAAGCCATCAAGTATCTTGAAGACCTCGCGTCTACCTTGATGACACTCAGCAACAAACACGCCCTGCCCGCCCATGCGGAAGTGTCGAAGACAATCATCGCCAGTGCCAAAAATGTGCCAATGAAGCCTGCCAAAACCGCAGCGCTGAAAATCGATGAAGCTACCACTGAAGCGCCAAAGGCTGGCTCGCGCAAGGCTGAACCCAAAAGTCAGGTAGAAGGGTTACCGTCACAAAAACAACTGCCTAAAACTGCAGATACTCCGAAACAGGAAGTCAAAGACGCCTCTTCGTTCCCAAGGGACAAGAAAAAGAACCAATCCACTTTGCAACCTGAGGAAAAAGTCGACGACGTTCCCGATCAGTCCAAGACTCCCGACGATAAAAGCGCAACCTGCGCGAAGAAAACCTGCACCAATGGCTGCCCGGTCTCGATGGTCACCGGTGAAGAACTGCTAACCATTACCGACGGTGAACTCGGTGGCCTGCTGCCGTTCAACTGGACTCGTCTCTACCGAACCAGCGCAACTGAAATCGACTGTGGTCTAGGCTATGGCTGGAGTCACGCCCTCGCTCAACGGGTGGACATCAAAGGCGACGAGGTCGTGTGGACCGATCACGAAAATCGGGTCACCACTTTTCCGATGCCCAGCTTACAGCGCCCGGCGATCACTAATAGTCTTTCGGCAGCCGCCATCTTCATTGGCGATGATGCGTCCGAACTCATACTGACCCAGGCCGGCGAAAAGCCGCTGTTCTATCACTTCCGCTTCAGCAGCAAAGGCGCGACGTTGATCGCCATCAGCGACAACTACGACAATCGCCTGCACATCACGCGTGACATCCATGGACGCATCAAGCGAGTGGATAACGGCGCTGGTCGTGCCCTGCTTGTCCGATACAACCTCAAGCACATTGTCGCCATCGACTATCAGCAGTTCCTACCGGCGGACAATCTCGAGGACGGCTGGAACACAGTTCAGACGCTGACCACCTATGAATACGATGCTCAACATCGATTGATCAAAGCCACAAACGCTCTGGGAGAGTCCGAGCGTTATGCCTACAACGAGCAAAACGTCATTCTTGAGCGGCAACTCGCCGGGGGCGCAAGCTTTTACTGGGAGTGGGAAAAGGAAGGCAAGTCCGCACGTTGCATCCATCACTGGGCCAGCTTCTCTCAGATGGATGCGCACTATGCGTGGGATGACAAAGGCAGCGTCACCGTTACCAATGCCGATGGAAGCGAAGAGGTCTATACGCACGATGACAAGGCGCGACTCGTCGCCAAAGTTGATCCGGACGGTGCCGAGCACTTAAAGGCCTATGACGACAAAGGCCGACTGATCGCCGAAAAAGATCCGATGGGGGCGGTTACGGAGTATCAGTACAACGAAGCTGGTCGATTGATCGCGGTGATACCGCCAGAAGACGCGCCGACCACCTACGAGTACTACAAGGGCTTTGTCCGTGTGGCGAATCGCGGTACCGCCAAATGGATCTACTGGCGTAACAACCAAGGTGACATCACTGAGCAAGTCGACCCGGATGGTAACTCGACGCATTACACCTATGATCGCCAAGGACGCCTGCTGGAGATCCGCCATCCCGACGGCAGCCGCCACCAGCTGGGGTGGAATAACCTCGGTCAATTGCTGGAGGAGCGCCTGCCCGATGGCGGCCAGCGCAAGTACCGCTACGATGCGCTCGGTCGCCAGATCACACGTCAGGCCGAAACCGGAGCGATTACTCATTATCAATGGGATGCCGCCAATCGACTGGCACAGATCACTCTGCCCGGCGGTGCTACCCGTGCATTCACTTACAACCCATACGGCCGCGTCACTGCAGAACGCGACGAACTGGGGCGCATCACTCGCTATGAGTACGCCGACAATCTTCATTTGGTCAGCCGTCGTATCAATCCGGACGGCAGCCAACTGCGTTATCGCTACGACAACGCACGCCTGCTGCTCACCGATATCGAAAACGAACGCGGCGAACACTATCAGCTCGATTACTACTCGAACGGGCTGATCCAGCAGGAAACCGGGTTTGACGGGCGTCGCACCGCCTATGAGTACGACCTCAACGGCAAACTGTTGAAGAAAACCGAGTTTGGTGACGACGGCAGTGAGTTGGTGACCGAGTATCAGCGCGATGCCTCTGGCCGCTTGCTGGTCAAAATCCTCGCTGATGGCGAGGAAATCCATTACAGCTACGATGCCTTGGGTCGCCTGGTAAACGTCGACGACGGCCACTGGCCCCTCGCCTATGAGTACGACGTACAAGATCGCCTGATCACTGAGCACCAAGGCTGGGGCACCACGCGTTACGAGTACGACAGCATTGGCCAACTGAACCATTGCCGACTCCCTGATGGCAGCACACTCGATTACCGCCATCTCTCCGGCGGCCGGCTGAGCAGCATCGACCTCAACGGCTCGCGCCTGACTACGCACCAGTTCGACGCTGGCCGCGAGCAGCAGCGCCAACAAGGCGTACTGCTTAGCCAATATCACTACGATGAACAGGGAAGGCTTCAAGCGCACACCGTAAGTCAGCAGGCTCGCAATCTGTTCCAGCGCCGCTACGCCTACGATGCAAACGGCAACCTGGCCGGCATCGATGACAGCCGCAAAGGAAACCGCAGCTACCACTACGACCCTCTGGATCGTCTGGTCAGCGTACGTGGCGCGACTCCGGAAACTTTCGCCCACGACCCAGCCGGCAACTTGCTCGGCCAAAGCGATCTGCCCACTGCAAACCTCGCTAACGTCAAAGGCAATCGCCTGCTTATGCAAGGCGACCGACATTACGACTACGACGCCTACGGCAACCTGAGCCGCGAACGCCGTGGTACCGGCCAGCAACTGGTCACCGAATATCGCTACGATTGCCAGCATCGTTTGATTGGAGTCAGCCTTCCCGGTGGCAGCACCGCAAGCTACAAGTACGACGCGTTTGGCCGTCGTATCGAAAAAACCGTCGATGGACACACCACTGAATTTCTGTGGCAAGGTGAACGCCTTATTGCCGAGAGCGCTGAAAATCGCTACCGCACCTACATCTACGAGCCAGGCAGCTTCCGCCCATTGGCAATGCTTGATGGCGAAGGCCCGCTAAAGGCAACACCGTTCTATTACCAACTCGACCACCTTGGTACACCTCAAGAACTCACCGACTACAGCGGTGAAATCATGTGGTCGGCGAGATACCGTGCATACGGCAACCTTGCGGCGTTGAACGTCAGCGAAATCGACAATCCGCTGCGCTTCCAGGGTCAGTACTTCGACGCCGAGACGGGCTTACACTACAACCGGCACCGTTACTACAACCCAAACACAGCACGTTTTCTGACGCAGGATCCGATCAAACTTGCAGGTGGATTGAATAACTACCAATACGCACCTAACCCAACAGGATGGGTAGACCCTTTGGGCCTAGATACTTGTCCTGGGGGAGATGGATGCAAGCCCCCCACCGGCATTGAAGATCCTATATCCAATTCGAGAGTAGACGACCTCACCAAAGCCCCTGAGGTAGCACAGTCCAAACCGGATTTCTACGTAGGTCCCTCGGGCCCGGACTCCACAATGCCCTCAACTGGATATCGATATATCCGATACAAAAATGATGATGGAACTCTTAACAAATGGGGTCAGGACGCAATAGAGACGAAGAGCCAGGGGGTAACCTACTTCGGATTCGAAAAACATGAATCAGGTAAAGACGCACGAAATGCATTTCAGGTTAAAGGGCCTGAACATGGACCGGACGAAAATGGTCCAGGCTCATGGAGCGATGGGCGCATCCGGGCAGAATTTGATACTTTGCAGCTCTACACTGACGGGAAGCCGAGAGCACGTGTTCCTTTTTGGAAGGGTGATACTGACGAATCCCAATTAGAGCCTTTAGCTGAGGCCTATAAAAAATACGGCGATGGAGGAGCGCAACAACTTCATCTCGATGGTAAGAAAGTTAACTTCGATAAAGTAGATATACTCCCGGAGGAGTAATGAGGACCTTTTACATAATTGCAAAAAATGATATGGAACCTACTATTCCGCATAGCTCAAGCTGGCCGAAAGTTATAGGCTACTCATTTACGGATAAGTATTTTTATTTATCGGAGGGTAAAGGCCATGGATTCGCAGCGAACGACATGCCTGAATCAAAAGCGAGGAGACCAGAGTGGATTGAGATATTTTTAGCTCTAGATGCAATCTGGTTCTTAGATCTAATCGACAACACAAACTTCACAAACGAAAAAGATTTTTTTGATAGAATAACTACAATACTTGGCAGTGTAGACACGATAGCTTTCTGATAAAAACATAAAAAATTCCAGAGTCAATGCAACCATCGAAAAATTAAAACTCAAAGTTACCAACAGTAGCAACATAATAAGTCTTCAGAGTCTCTTCTGAACGCACTCGCCGGAGCCCTTTAGTCGAGAACAACTACTGGCTATTTTAGGTCGAAATCAGTCGCTCGTGTACGGTAGCAATCGGCCAGTGTTACTTGCCTGACTGCAAGCCATGTGCAATAACGGAGTTTATAGACTAAAAAGAGCCGCGGTCTACGCGACTCTTTTCTTCTAGCCAGCTAAAAATCAAAGTAATTGTAACGAAATACTGGCACTCGTTGAATCTTGTTGTGTTGCCGCTGATGCGATTTTGACCCAGGCTGCCTGAATTCATTGATCTATCCAAATATTCAGCGAACGATGTGTTTACGCGGGATTTCACAGGCCGCATATAGGTCAGTCAAAATCAGCAACCTGGGTCAAAATCGTATCAGCGCTAACAGGGTGTTGGCCGCATGCTCGTCGCAAGTTCGTGGAAGCACAAAAAGTGCAGCCTAAAGGCAAGATAGGACGTGCCGACATCGCGCTGAACTTGATCAACAAACTGTATGGCGTAGAGCGTGATCTAAAGGATGCCAGTGACGACGATCGTAAAACCGGCCGTCATGATCGGAGTCTGCCAGTACTGGCTCAGTTAAAAAGCCGGATGAAAAAGACGCAGCCATAAGTTACGTCTCAGAACGCCTTGGGCAAGGCCATCGGCTATCTGGCAAGTAACTGGAACAAACTGGAGCGGTATATCGAGGAAGGCTATCTGCCAATCGACAACAACGCTGCCGAGCGCGCGATCAGGCCCTTCGTCATCGGAAGAAAGAACTGGTTGTTTAGCGACACACCCAAAGGCCCGACCGCCAGTGCTCAACTTTACAGCTTGGTCGAGACTGCCAAAGCCAACGGCCAAGAGCCCTATGCGTGGCTGCGCCACGCATTAGAACGGCTACCACTGGCGACCTCGGTTGGAGATTACGAAGCGCTGTTGCCGTGGAACTGCTCGCTGGTATCGCCCAGCTAAGCGCTCTACCCATCTTGTAGTCGGTGGGGTTTATGGAGCGCTTACTCAGTTTTGAGGTGTGTTTGAGGTAGCGAAACAGCAAGCGCTCAACGGCGCCGGCGAGACGTGCATAGCGTTTGCGCGAGCAATGCCGGGCAATTTGGCGGAACAGTTTTTTTGGCCACACGCACAGCCATTACAGGACCAGGTGGTAGAGGGAAAGTGGGTTCATCCGTGAGGTAACGGCGCTGGCCTTCTCTTCCTTGAAGCGTAAATGGGCGCGCAGTTTAGCCTGTCACCCACGCGAACCCGGAAATTAAGCTTCGCCTAAGGTTGCCTCGCTACCGTTGCGGCTCATGAAACCACTGTTGCCCATGAATCGCGGATGAGTCCTTCAGATATGAAAGCCATTGATTTACCAGCCCAGCCACCGGCGAACTTCAGCCTTGTCTTGGTAAATTACAAAACCTTGGACATCACCAGGATGTGCCTTGAGCTTTTGCGTGAGCACGTCAAAGAGCAACGTATTGCGGTGTGGGTGGTGGACAACGATTCGGCGGATGCAAGCTTGGATTACTTGCGTTCTTTGGACTGGATCAATCTGATCGAACGGCCATCGCCTTGCAAAGAGGCCGGGCATATTGCGCATGGCAAGGCGCTGGATATGGCGCTGGAAAAAGTCGACAGCGATTATCTGTTTCTGCTGCACACCGATACCTTTGTCTACGACAAGGAAGTGTTTGCCATGATGATGCGCGAATGTACAAAGACGCCGGATATCGCCGCCGTCGGTTGTGTCGAGCAAATCAATCGTGGCGTGGTGAGAGATACCTGGCGTTTAACTTCGCGTTTCTGCAAGCATCATGTTCGACGCGCAAAGAATCACTTGGGCCTGCATTCAAAAGAGCCGAAGCCCTATAAGGAAACTCACCTCAAAAGTTTTTGTACGCTGTGGAATGTCCGCTTGATGAAGTCTCTGGGGCTGCACTTTTGCATGGATGACCGAGTGCCCGGTTATACGCTGCAGGACCGGATGGCAGGCTTGGGCTACGGCATCAAGTTCCTGTCGCCGCGCAAGATTTTCAGCTATCTGGATCACATTCAGGCAGGAACCGTCGCTGCGGCAGGCACCTACGGGAAAGATCACCGGCGCACGAAAATGTATCAGGCGACGCTCAAACGCTTTCAAGGGCAACACGGTAAATCCGGGATGCAAACGCCGGTCTGATTCAAGGAAAAAAAAAAGGGGCGACTTCAAAGTCGCCCCTTTTTTATGTGAAATTGTATACAACTGCTCCTGCATGGTGTTCGCCCAGTGTTATGGCCTGGCAATCCATGCACCGGTAAAGAGCCCTGACACTGGGCGAACGGGGAGGATTTTAATGGAAGTTGGCGTATATGTCGCCATGGATAATGATGAAATTTATGTACTGAAAAGTTAAAAACTGTATCTCGCCGAAATTTACCGAGAAAGTTTCAACGCATACTTTTATATGTAGTGCCCTCATGCCTCAACCTGTACAAGAACAAACATCGATAGAGCTAATACTCAACTTTCACACTGACGGGTCACTTTTAATACATCCGTGTAAGTGACAATAACGCTCCGCCCGACTGTCAGTTCTTTAGGACGCTCAGTAACCTGTCATTTCCAGATACCCTTGCCCACCCTGGTTACCGCTGATGCGCACCGGGCCTTCCCAGTAAGGAATGCGCAAGTTCATCCACGCGTTGGGGTTGAGTGCGTCGAGGCGGATGTCGAGGTGTTTGTCAGGGATGCTGATCGACCATTTCACCGGCATCGAGCGGCCGGCCACATCGGCGGTGTCTTGCGCAGTGAGTTTGATCTGTTCGGCGCGCAGGGTTTGCGTCTGACCGTCGGCGGCGATCCAGGTGCCGGTCAGGTAGGGCGCACCGTCCTTCTGGCGCATGCGATAGAGCATCAGGTGTTCGCCGTTGTCCAGATGCAGCGAGAACCAGTCCCAACCCGTCTGGTTGGCCGTCAGTGGCTGGCTGCTCCACTCGCGGTCAAGCCACGCCGGGCCGCTGACGGTGTAGGTCTGACCGTCGACCTGCAAAGTGCCGCTGGCCTGAAAAAATGGCTGGCTGTAGTAGTACGAGGCCTGGCCCTGTTCGGACTTTTGGCTGAAGCCCTTGTCACCTTGCAGCACCAACGGACGGCTCGAAGTGAGGTGCAGTTGATAGGCGAATGACGTGTCACGAGCACTCAGCTGCATATCGCTGAGAGGGTCCGGCGCTTGACTGGCAAACCGCCAATCGTCGATCCACGCTTCGAACGGCGCCAGCCGCACGCCCGCCTGCCCCACACCGCCCCGCGCATAGCGCTCGGCCGCATGATGAACAGAACGGGAAGTCACTGCCGCATGCCCCAGCCAGATGGTTTGGTTGCCCCACCCCGCCTGCTCCGGCACAGGTTTCAACGCACTGCGAAATAACGTCCATTGCACACCGAAATCATTGCCCTGCTGATCCTTGAGATTGGCCGTCACGTACC
Source organism: Pseudomonas sp. RA_15y_Pfl2_54 (assembly GCF_963971015.1). Taxonomy (NCBI): domain Bacteria; kingdom Pseudomonadati; phylum Pseudomonadota; class Gammaproteobacteria; order Pseudomonadales; family Pseudomonadaceae; genus Pseudomonas; species Pseudomonas sp. RA_15y_Pfl2_54. The sequence goes on along the minus strand of NZ_CAXAPN010000021.1, from coordinate 106,098 downwards.
ACCATTCGATGCGAAAACCATCGTGCGCGCCATGATCGGCCGGAAAGCTGAACGCTCGCCCCGGTACCACCGGCTTAAACGACTGAGCCTGATTGCCCATTCCGGCAAAACCCTTCTGTTCGGGCGTGGACTGATCACATCCGCCCAGCAGCAGTGCGACACACAGCACAACCCGCTTAATCCTCATGTGCAAACGTCCTCAGCAGATCTGCCGGTTGCGTGCGGTACAGCGAATACAGAGGCCAGGCCGAGGCCAATAATGTCGCCAGCAACGCCAACCCCATCAGTTGCAGCAGTTGCCATGGGAAGACCCGCAGCGGCAGACGCCAGCCGAAAGCCTGCACGTTGATCACCGCATCCAGACACCACGCCAGCGCGATCCCCAGCGGCAACGCCAAGACCAGCGTCAGCACCGCCAGCAGCCAGGTCTGGCCGAGATTGAGCAGCATCAATTGCCGTCGTGTCACGCCCAATGCCCACAGCGGTGCGAGTTGGCCGAGGCGGCTTTGGCTCTGGGTCAGCAGGCTGATGAACAGCGCAACGCCAGCGACCGCAAGGGTCAGGCTGTTCAACGCCGCCGTCGCCGCAAAGGTGCGTTCGAACACCTGAACCGACCAGCCCTTGAGCTGTGCCTGATCGACGATACGGCTGTCATCGAGTTGGAAACGCGCCTGCAATGCGCTGAGCAACGGCGCAGTATTCTGCGGGTCGATGCGCAGGTTGAAGCGGTTCGGCGTCAGTTGCGGCCAGTTGTGCAACAGATGATTGACGTTGACCAGCAGGTGCCCCTTGGGATTGCCGTAATCGGCGTAAATACCCACGATGCGCGGTGACCATGGCCCGTTGGGTGTCGGGATCGTCATGTGATCGCCGGGGTGGACCTTCAAGCGTCGGGCCATTTGTTCGCTGAGCATCACCGCATCATCCGTCGCCAGATGCGCCCACGGTTCACCGCCAACCGAGTCGAGCAACGGCCAGTGCTGACGGTAATAGACATCGTCGATCACCCCGAACACCTCCGCCGGCCAGCCATGCAGCGTCACCGACACCTGCCAGTTGGGCAGTATCGCCGTGACCTGTGGCTGCTGTTTGAGCCAGTTGTGCATCTCGCGGGCCTGTGCCGGATTCACCGGATTGATGTACAACTGCGCGCTCAGACGTTGTTCGAGCCAGTCGTTGAAGGTCTGGCGAAAACCGGCGGTCATGCTACCGGCGCCGATATTGGCGGCCAGCGCCAAAAGCAACGCCATCAACGCCAGGCTCAGCGCTGGCAGTTGTTGTCGGCAGTCGGCGAGAAACCATTGGCCGAGCACTGAACGACGGCGCCCCAGCAACTGATTCAATAGCGCACTGAGCAACACCGGCAAGGCCAGCGCGGCGCCGATCAACAGCCCGACCATCAGCACAAAACCGCTGGCCAGGCTGTCGCCCCAGATCAGTGCCAGCAGCGCGATCACGCCCAACACAAAAGCCAGCCAACCCTGGCGCTGCAGCCAGCGCGCATATTGCTGATGCCAGGCTTGCGGATCGGCCACCGCCAACAGCGGCAAACGCGCCGCCCGTATCAGGCTGTTGGCACCGGCCAGCAAGGCGCCGAGCAGGCTTAAGCCGATCCCGCTGAACCACCACCAAAGGCTCAATTGCAACTGCCCTGCCACCTGCGCGCCATACAAACCGCGCAGGCTGGCGGCGACATCGGGCAGCAACACACTGGCCAGCCAATAACCACTGATGACGCCAAACACGCCACCGATCAGCGCCAGCACACCGAGTTCGACGATCAGGCAGCCGATCAACATCCGCGCACTGACCCCACAGGCTCGCAAGGTACGCAGCAGGCCACGCCGTTGTTCCAGCGCAAGCCCGATGGCGGCGTGAACGATAAACAAACCGACGACGAACGAAAGAAAGCCCAAGGCATCGAGATTGAGGTGAAAACTCTCGGTCAGTCGCGCCAGATTGTTTTCCTCGCCACGGCTCTTGAGTTGCAACTGCCCCTTGAACGTGGGCGGCAACTCGCCGTGAAAATCTTTGGGCAACAACAAGCGTGACAGTTGCCCGGGTTGTTCGAGCAGGGTTTGCGCAACGCCGATGTCCACCAGCAACACGCCCGGCGCCATGTCTTTTTGCGCCAGCAAGGGTGGCAATTTCTGGCCCCCCTGGGTTTGCGGCGTGGCGCCTTCTTGCAGGTTCAACGCCTGCAAGGTTTGCGGGGAAATCCAGGTGCTGCCCGGCGGCGTGAAAAACTCGACGACCCGCTCGATCGGCATCGCCTTCCCGGCCACTGCCGAATCCGCCGGCAGCGACACCGGTTCGATCCCCATCAACTGAAGACGTTGGTTGTCGTGATCTTTGAGACTCAAGCGGCCCTGCAACAACGGTGAGACCGGCCAGCCCTGACGGCGCAGATCGATGAACCATTGCTGAGGGAATGTTGCGCCGCTCGGTGTGCTCAGACTGGCTTGCGGCTCGCCGCCAATCAACTGGCTGGCGCGCGCGTAACTGTCACGCGCCTGACTGTTCAGCGCCTCGACGCCGGTCAGCAGGCTGGTCGCCAGCCACAACCCGGTCAGCACACTGAAAAACTGCACCGGATGCCGCCGCCAATGGCTGAGCAGCGCGCGCAGGGTTTGTTTGAAGACGATCACAGCAGACGCCCGTTGGACAACACCACACGCTGTGCCAACCGTTGTGCCACACGCGTGCTGTGGGTGACCATCAACAACGTCGTCGGCGTGTCGTCGAGCAGTTCGAGCAACAGTCGCAGTACTTCATCACTGGTCGCTTCGTCGAGGCTGCCCGTGGGTTCGTCGGCCAACAGCAATTTCGGCTGCGAGGCCAGCGCACGCCCCAGTGCAACCCGTTGCTGCTGGCCACCGGACAGTTGCTCGGGATAACGCTTGAGCAAATCGCCCAGCCCCAGGCGTTGCACCAGATGCGCCAGCCAACGCGGTTCATGACGCCCGGCCAAACGCGCCTGAAACGCCAGATTGTCCTCGACGCGCAAACTGCCGATCAGGTTGAACTGCTGGAACACCAGACCGATTTCCGTTCGGCGCCAGTTCGCCAGTTGCGCTTCGTTCATCGCTTCAAGTCGATGCTCACCGCAGCGAATGCTGCCGCTGTCGACCTTGTCGAGGCCGGCCACCAGGTGCAGCAGGGTGCTTTTGCCACTGCCGGACTCGCCCATCAGCGCCAAGCTACTACCAGGTTCCAGCGTCAGGTCGACGCCTTGCAGCACCGGTAATGGGCCTTGGGGGGTGAGGTAACTTTTAAAGACATCCAGAACCTGAAGCATGCCGTCATCCAAAGTTTGCAAGTGGCTCTAGGATAGCGGCCGCGAGTGTTTTTTGTGTGCCGGTACCTGTCAACTCTGACAGTAGCGGAGCAAAGGGCACGGGTATCTAATAAACAGGCCGTCGAACAGAGGCAGTTGAATCCAAAAGGCCACTCCGCCATGAAGACAACAATCATGTATGAAACGCTCACTGCTCCGATCAAATGCACCTCCCAGGTCATCGAGGTCATCACCGTGGGGCGTGAACCCGGAGCCATCGCCCTGCACCCGAAACTGCCGGTTGCGTACGTGTGCAATACCGAAGGCCGCAGCCTGTCGATCATCGACCTGCACTTGCACAGGGTGAGCGCGGTGATACCGCTACCAATCCGGCCCATGGCAATCGTTATCGAAAACAGTGGTGTGACCGCATACATCACCGGCCTCGATCAACCGCTGATACTGGCCATCGATACCCGCCGCCAACGTATCCGTCAGACCATCAGCGCTGCCCAGGGACATTCGTTGGTGCTCAGCGCTGACGGCGCGCGGTTGTTTGTGCACAGCAACAGTCATGTGAACGGGCACATCCATGAAATCGATACGGCGAACGCCAAGGTCGTCGCCTGCGTCGATACCGGGCCGTTCACCAGTGGCGCGGCATTGAGTGCCGACGGTCGGTTGTACTACTGCGACTACATCCATCATGAACTGCGGTTCCTGAACACCCGCAATGCCGAGACGCAGAGTGTTTTGACCCTCCCCAACTCCTTTGAGGAAGTGACGCTAAGCCCCGACAATCAGTTGGCCTACGTACCCTATCGCAACGCCGATAGCAGCACGGCGGTCATTGATCTGGGCGTAGGCAAACTGATTGACTTGATCCCGACCGCTCAGTTGCCTCACGGGTTTGTCGTCAGCGCGGACGGCCGCCTCGCCTGCTGCTGCAGTGCCGGCGAACGAACCGTCTCAATCATCGATACCGTATCGCGGCGCAGCATTCACACGTTTACGGCTGGCGAATATCCGCAAAGCCCTGTGTTCAGTCGCGACCGCCAGAAGCTGTATGTCTGTGACTCGTCAGCCGATGCGATCTGGGTGTTTGCCTTGCAGGCCGACTGAGCGTTTGCCTCGAAATCTACTGCCCCGCCGCCACACTGGTCGGTGCCTGCGACGGCGTGACAATGCTGCCCAGATCAATATGTTTCCACTCAGGCTTGGCCCCCAGCCGCGCGTTGAAGCGGTAGTTGAAGGTGAATTCATCCGCCGTCGGCACTGTCAACGGCTTGCCATACACCGCCTCGATCCCCGCCAGGTCGTAACCCATCAACTGCAACAGCGTCGGGAAGATGTTGTAGTGACTGGAGCGATCCTTGTTGGCGGCCAGTTGCGTCGACCAATCCAGCGTCTTCAAGTCGCGGCCCTGAATCACCACCAGCGGCACCAGACCCTCCTCCTCCACCGGATCGCCGCCGCAATGCGTATTGAGCCCAGGGTTGCCACGTTCATGAAGATCCTGACCGTGATCCGAGGTATAGATCACCAGCGCATTGTTGAGATTGGCCAGGGCAAACACCCGCGCAAAAAACTCGCCGACGTTCCATAAAACCGTGTTCTTGTAGGCATTGCGATACAGCACCCAGTCATCCGGTTGACCATTGAAGCCATCGCGTTTGCCGGTGTCGGCGACTTCGGTGAACTGTCCGCGCGGCAAGGTCGGACGGTAAGCCATGAACGCATCCGGGTATTTGTCGTGCACCGGAAAATGCGCGCCGACCTTGTTGATCAGGATCAGTTCGGGCTTGTCGTCGTTGAGCAAACCGATCAGTTTCTGCGCGGCCGCCATGTCGCGATCTCGCACGCTGGTGCGGTCGAACTGGACAAACTCGTCGATGTCCTTTTTCTCGGCGTCGGTCATCAGGTTCTGCAAGTGGCCGCCGGTGCGCTGGGCGTCAATGTAGACCGTGCGCATCCCGGCCTTTTTTGCGTACTGCCAGATCGACGGAAGCGTACTGTTGATGCGCATGTAGTCGGCGCGGGTGCCGCCGTAGCGTAAGGTGACGTTGGTGTCGGCGCTGCAATTGGCGATGGACGCGGCGTAACCGTAATTGAAGATGTCGACGCCCGCGTGCGGTTGTTTGAGGTTGCTGTGCACACCGAATGGCGCGTTGATGTCCAGGTAATTGCCGGAGATGCTTTCATCGATGATCAGCACGATGTCATGCCCGACCGCTTGGCCATTGCGCGCCAGTGTGACGGGTTCACGCGGACCGACCGTGTTGTGCAGCGCCTCATAGGCGAACAGGTTCAGATAGGCCAGCGGCGTGTACATGATCGGCAAGCCCCGGGCGCCCTCACCGGCGCGCAGAAACAGCACAGCGCTGAGCACGATCACGCCACAGATCGGCGCCGCCACGCGCAATGCGTTGGGCACGACAAGCGAATGCCGCGGTTTGAGACCGATGCCCACCAACAACAGCAAGCCACTGAGCGCACCGTGGATGATCGCATCGCGATACTGGTAAGCCGCTTCCTGAATGAAACCGCCGGAATACACCAGCGAGACGAAGCTGCTGTAGCTCAGGTAATCGGCCGTAACCCGGGTGTAGACATCAAAAAACACCGCCGAAACAAACATCGTTATCGCGAATAAATGCCGAATGAGCGCCTGACGAATATAAGCCGTTAGATATAACGCTAAAGTAAGCGCCAAAAACATCGCGCCAAAAAGGAGTACAGCAAAACCAACACCGATAGCATTTAACCGCTCAATGTAATATTCGGAATAAAGCAGCAGATAAACAACTAAAAGCAGTTCTTTAAAATATCGAAACATGGCAATCCCGGTCGTACAAAACGGTATTGGGTCAATAGTTTGTCGGTCAAAACCTGACACTAGCACCCGGCCATCAAACCGCAAGAAAAGACTGGTTTTTCCCTAAAACGTCAAAAAAACGTTGACTCATTCCTGACACACTCCAGCGGCTACAAGTCTTTAATTTCAGGGCTCTCGACCGTTTATCGCTTTCTTCTCAACAGGGAAAAAGCGTCAAGAACGCGACAAACCCAGTAATAGCAAGCACTTGATGGCCAATAGCCTGAAAAAAGCCGGGTGTTATACACGTGCAACATGTCATTTTGCTGACACGCTTTGCGCACGCTGCGCTATACCCATTTTGACAGTTCAATTCTTAAGTTCTCATTTTGTTTTTGAGAGGTGCGCATTATGGACGTGAGTGTATTTGGCACGGGCTACGTTGGTTTGATTCAAGCCGCCGCACTTGCCGATGTCGGACATCGCGTTTTATGCGTTGATATTGATCCGAACAAGATTAAACAACTGCAACAAGCGGTGCCGCCCATTAGCGAACCGGGTTTGTCGAACACACTTGAAGAAAATATCAAGGCTGGTCGTCTGCTGTTCAGCACCCAGGCCAGCGACGCCGTCACCCATGCCGAGTTGATCTTCATCGCCGTCGGCACGCCAGCCGATGAGGACGGCTCCGCTGATCTCTCCCATGTGCTCAACGTCGCCCGGCAGATTGCGTCGCACATGGAGGCTGATCGCACCCTGATCATCAAATCCACCGTACCGGTCGGCACAGCGGATGAAGTGCTGGCCGCCGCCAACAGCGAACTGCTGCGTCGTGGCAAAAGCACCTTGACCGTACGCGTGGTCTCCAACCCCGAATTCCTCAAGGAAGGCAGCGCGCTCGCTGACTGCATGCGCCCGGACCGGATCATCATCGGCACCCTCGACGACGAGGCCCGCGAGCAGATGAGCGAACTCTACGCGCCGTTCTGCCGCAACCACGAAAAACTGATGTTCATGGACAACCGCAGCGCCGAGCTGACCAAGTACGCGGCCAATGCGATGCTCGCCACCCGCATCAGCTTCATGAACGAGTTGGCCAACCTCACCGAACTGCTCGGCGCCGACATCGAAGCGGTGCGCAAAGGCATCGGCTCCGATCCGCGCATCGGCTACCACTTTATTTATCCGGGCTGCGGCTTCGGTGGCTCGTGCTTTCCCAAGGATCTGCGTGCCCTGCTGCACACTGCCGAACACAACGGCATGCCGCTGAAACTGCTGCGCAGCGTCACCGACGTGAACGACACTCAGCGGCACATTCTGTTCAGCAAACTCAAAGCGCAATTCCCACAAGGTCTGGCCGGCAAGTCCATTGCCATCTGGGGCCTGGCGTTCAAACCAAACACCGATGACATGCGCGAAGCCCCCAGCCGTTATCTGATGGACGCACTGTGGGCCGAAGGCGCCAGCGTGCAGGCCTACGATCCGGAAGCCATGTCCGAATGCCGGCGCCTTTACGGTTATCGCAACGACCTGCATCTGTGCGCCACCCGCGACGACACACTGGAAGACGCTGACGCCCTGGTGATTTGCACCGAGTGGAAAAACTTCCGCGTGGTCGATTTCGAGCTGCTGGCCAGCAAACTGCGCTCGCGGGTCGTGGTCGACGGCCGCAACCTCTATAACCCGCAACACCTGGCGGCGGCCGGTCTGCACTACAGCGGCATCGGCCTGCGCCATGTCGCCCCTGAAGGACTGCGGCCATGAGGATTCTGGTCACCGGTGCGGCCGGGTTCATTGGTGCCCATTGCGTATTGCGGCTGATGCGCGACGGGCATTCGGTGGTCGGTCTGGATAATTTCAACGCCTACTACGACCCGCAACTCAAGCACGACCGCGTGCAATGGGTGCGCGAGCAGGTCGGCGATTTCCAGCTCGCCACGGTTGACCTGGCCGATGCGCTGGCCATCGAAGCGCTGTTTGTCCGCGAACGCCCGCAAGTGGTGGTCCACCTCGCGGCGCAGGCCGGCGTGCGTTATTCGCTGGACAATCCTCGGGCGTATCTGGACAGCAACCTCAACGGTTTCCTGAATATCCTGGAAAGCTGCCGTCACCACCCCGTCGAGCATTTGATCTACGCCTCGTCGAGCTCGGTGTATGGCGCCAACCAGCACACGCCCTACTCCGTGAAGGACGGCGTCAATCATCCGCTGTCGCTGTACGCCGCGACCAAGAAAGCCAATGAGTTGATGGCCCACAGTTACAGCCACCTGTTCGGCATTCCCTGCACCGGGCTGCGCTTCTTCACTGTGTACGGCCCTTGGGGTCGGCCGGACATGTCGCCGATCCAGTTTGCCCGCGCAATCACTCAAGGCACGCCGCTCAAGCTGTTCAATTACGGCGAACACCAGCGCGACTTCACCTACATCGACGACATCGTCGAAAGCATCGCCCGCCTCACCGACCAGCCACCGCTGGCCCGTCCTGAATGGGATCGCGAGCTACCCGACCCGGCCAGCAGCATGGCGCCGTGGCGGCTGTTCAACATCGGCGGGCAACACCCGGTGGAGCTGAAAACCTACCTGGCCCTGATAGAAAAACACCTTGGCCTCAAAGCCATTGTCGAGCTGCTGCCCCTGCAACCGGGCGACGTACTCAACACCTGCGCCGAGGCCAGCGATCTGGCCCAGGCCACCGGCTTCCAGCCGCGGATAGAACTGGATGAAGGACTGGAGCGTTTCATCGCCTGGTTCCGCGACTACTACCCCACTGCCTATCGCCCACGCGCCGCTCGCGGCTGAGTTTATGTGGAGGACTCCATGACTGGACATGAAAAAGGTGTGCCGATCCAAGAGATGCGGCGTGACAAGCGCGTCGACCCCGAGCACCGAATGCGCCTCGATGCGGCGATCCACCGCCAAGGCCGCGGGTGGTTCACAGGGCGCGATGGCGGTCGTCCATGGCAACTGTCGCGCACCAATCGGGTGGTCGCCTGTTTCGGCGCGCTGCTGATTCTGCTGCTGATTTCCCCCGTGCTGCTGGGCCTGGCCCTGGCCATCAAGTTCACCAGCCCGGGGCCAGTGATGTTCGTGCAGCAACGCACCGGCTATCGCGGCCGCAAGTTCGGCATGTACAAATTTCGCACCATGGTCGCCAACGCCGAAGAGCTGAAAGAGTCGCTGCGCCATCTCAACAAGCACGGTGCCGAAGCCATCGATTTCAAGATCGACAAGGACCCCCGCATCACCGGCATCGGCGGTTTCCTGCGGCGTACCAGCCTTGACGAGTTGCCCAACCTGATCAACGTGGTGACCGGTGACATGCGCCTGGTCGGCCCTCGTCCGACTTCGTTCAACGCCTATCGCTACAAGGACAACCACCTCGCACGTCTGGCGATCTACCCCGGCATGACCGGTCTGTGGCAGATCTCCGGACGCAGCAACATCGACTTCGACCAGCGCGTTGAGTTGGACCTCAGCTATATCGCCGAGCAAAGCCTTTTGCTTGATCTGAAGATCCTGTTGAAAACCCCCTTCAAAGTATTCAGCGGCCACGGAGCAAGCTAATGGACGGTTCAACCAACAAAAGCCTGAGCATCGCCAGTCCCAGCGAATCGAACCTGACCTCGACCGTGCTGGATCTCAATCTACGGATCCTGTTCCTGACCGCCGCCAACCCCGGTGCCGGCACCACCACCAGTGCTCTGGCGCTGGCCAGTCAACTGGCACAAATGAGCAGCGGCCAAGTGCTGCTGGTCGATGCCAGCCAGTCGGCGAGCAACCTCACCCAGCAGTTGAACCTGGGCAAGGAGCGCGGCCTGCGGGATTTGCTGTTCAGCCCGGACAACCCGCCGCTGTTGCAAGACTGTGTGGTGCAGGTCTCAAGCCTGCCCTTCCATGTGCTGCCCAACGGCCGGCCGATTCGCACCATGGAACACCTGACCGCCGAGCGCCTGAGCCCGTTGCTCGACCAGTTGGGCAGCCAGTACCGCTTTGTGGTGATCGATGGCGACGCGGTGTATTCCGCCGCCGACACGCTGGTCATCAGCACTCAGGTCGATGGCGTGGTGTTCGTCGTACGCGCCGAAGACACCCGCTGGGAAGTCGCCCAGGCCGCCGTGCAACGCCTGACCCAGGCCGGGGCGAAAGTGGTCGGCAGCGTGTTTAACCGGCGCAAGTACTACATGCCCAAATGGCTTTACAAAAACCTCTAGGCCACCGCGAAGGATGACGCCATGAACGCCAGAATGCTTGTCCTGCTGTTGCTGCCGCTTGCAGGTTGCTCCAGCACTTCCGAAGTCCAGACCATGCCGGTGAATATTCTCACCGCCACTCCGGCCAACGCCCAGGCCACCGACATGCCGAAGATCGAGCAGACCCTGCGCCCGCAGGATGTGCTGGACGTGATCTTCCACATCAGCACCAGCGGCTCGGACGCTTACCGCGTGCAGTCAGGTGACCAGATCGGCCTGAACTTCACCGCTGCCAGCCAGCTCAACGGCAATCAACTGGTGCTGCCCGACGGTACCATCGAACTGCCGGGCGCCAACACCTCGGTGAAAATCGCCGGGCTGACCAGTGATGAGGCCCGTCAGGAAATCCAGCGGGCCTATCAGCGCAAACAACTGTTCCAGCCCAACCGCAATCAACTGACGGTGCAGATCATCAGCCCGTTGACTAACGAGCAGAACCTGAAAAGTGCGCTGAACCACCCGGCCACCGGCATGAGCCGCGAGATCACCGTGGGCACTGACGGTTACGCGAGTTTCCCGGAGATCGGCGCCGTGCCCCTGCAAGGCATGACCGTCAATCAACTGGAAACGTTCCTTAACCAGAAATACGCACAACTGCCGGGGCGGATGACCGTGGATGTGCTGCTCAAATCCACCGCCGGCAACGAGATTTACGTGCTGGGTGAAGTCGGCCAGCCGGGTTCCTATCCGATCCGTCGGCCGGTGTCGGTGCTTGAAGCGCTGACCCTGGCGCGCGGCACCAACGTCAAGGCGCGCCTGGATTCGGTGGTGATCATGCGCCGCAACGGCAATCAGGTGCAGGCCGTGCATTACGACGTGGAAAAAGCCCTGGCCGGCGACGCCTCGCAGATCGCGTATCTGCAACCGGACGACATGCTTTTCGTACCGAAAACCAAACTGGCCAGCGCCGGCGAACTCGCCCGGCAATTGGCCGACGTGGTGTTGTTCCAGGGCGTCGGGTTCAGCTTCGGCTACCGCGTCGACAATAAAAGCAGCAGCAGTAACTGACTCCCAGGTGAACGATCATGAATCCAAAGGAAAACTACCTGCATGAGTTCTTCAGGATCTTCTTCGCCAACAAGCAACTGGTGAAACGGGTCTTCCTGATCTTTGCAGTCATCGCCCTGCTGCTGCCATTGGTGCTCAAACAGAGCTTTGATATCACCGCACAGGTGATCGTGCAGTCGAAAAAACTCTCCCAGGGTGACGCCACCACGTCACTGACGGTCGATAACGCCACGTTCATTCCGCCGTCGCTGGCGGACATGGAAACCGAGAGCAACATCCTCCGTTCGCCGGCGCTGATCCGTCAGACCATCAGCGAACTGCGCGACAAAGGCGAATACACGCCCTCGCCCGGCATGTTCAACAAACTGGTGAGCGAGCCCTTCAAGCGCTACGTCACCTCGCCACTGCGTCAATACGTGATCAACCCGACGCGCAACATGCTCGGGCTGGAAACCGATCCGGTGCGTGACACAGCCCTAGATGCGCTGACCCAACAAGCCATCGACAGCCTGAAAATCGAGACCCTGCCGGGCTCCAACGTGATCTCGATCATCTACAGCTTCCCGGACCCGCACCAAGGCACGACCTTTGTCACGGCCCTGCTGCAAAACTATCTGGTGAGCCGTCAGGCGCTGCAATCGATCGACCTGCCGCAGTCCTTCTACGAATCCAAAAAGCACTTGTATCAAGTACGGCTCGACGGCCTGGAAGGCAACCGTCAGGCACTGCTCGAAAGTGTCGGTGCGGCGGATCCCAAGGAAGAAATCACCTTCCGCCTGAACGCGATCAACACCGAGGAACAGGCACTGAACCTGTACCGCGATCGCCTGCTGCAAAGCCAGCGCTGGCTCGAATACCTGAAAACCGCGCTGGCCGCCGCCAGCAGCAACAACAAGCTCAACGACTACACCTTCCCCTTCACCTTCACCACGACCGTCGACAATGTGGCGTTCGAAGATCGGGAAATAAAACAACTGGGCGAGCAACTGACCACTCAGGTCAGCCGCTACATGAACGACCTTGCGGTGTTCCAGCCTGGCAGTGAACCCATGTTGCTGACCCGCGAGCAAATCGGCCGCACCCGCCAGCAGTTCCTCAAGGTGGTGAGCAACCGGATTCAGGAGCGCACCAACGATCTTTCGGTGGTCAAGCAGGTGATCGATCAGAAAACCGCACGCATCGCCGAATTCAAGAACCGTATCCGTGACCTGCAGCAAACCCAAAGCAAGCTGCGGCAGATGGACACCGAAATCGACGCCATGCACGCCGCGTTCTCGACCTACGCCCAGCGTTTCGCCGAGAGCAGCACCGTCGGCGCGCTGAACGACGATCTGTCCAACGCCCGGGTGCTCAGCCCGCCGTTCGAACCCACCGAAGCGGCGTTCCCGAAACCGATGCTGATCATTCCATTCGGCCTGTTCACCGGTCTGCTGCTGGCCATTGCCCTGGTCTATGTGCGTGAGTTCTTCGACCATCGCTTCAAACACCCGGCGCAAATCAGCCACGAGCTTGGTCTGCCGGTGTTGCTGGTGATCAACGACGAGAACGTGCTACCGAGCAATCCGCACAAAAACTGGACGGTGCCGAGCTTCCTGCACTGGGTGCGCAATTGAACACCGTGTCCACCCCGAAGACCGCGCTGCCGATCATTCATTTGCTCAGCAGCGGCGGTTTCTATGGGGCCGAGCGGATGTTGCTGGATCATTGTCTGGCGACGCCGGGGCAGCATCAGGTGCTGTTTCTCGACGCGCCGCCAGAATTGATCGAGCGCTTTCGCGAAGCCGGGGTGGATGGCCGTGGCTGCGGCGGGCTTGGGGAGTTGTTGCGGCACCTGCGTCAGCGTCGCAGTGAAAAGCCGCTGATCAACACGCACAACTTCAAAGGCCTGCTGTTTGGCTGGATGGGCGCGACACTGTTGCGCCTGCCGCTGGTCATCACCCAACACGGCTTCACGCCGCGCAGTCGCAAGCAGAAGTTCTACACCTGGCTCAGCCTGCAACTGTGCCGCACCGCGTCGGTGGATCGGGTGGTCTGCGTGGCAGAAAGCATCGCGGTGTTGCACCGCGATGCCAGCGTACAGGCCGAGAAGTTGCAGGTGATCCCCAATGGTTTGCCGGCGGCTGCGGCGATGGTTCCCGATGCGGGTCGGCAACGCTGGCTGGCCGGTTACGTTGGCCGATTGAGCAGCGAGAAAGGCCCGGATCTGTTTCTCGATGCGCTGATCCCGCTGTGTCATCAGCACCCGCAACTGGACGCCGTGATGCTCGGCGACGGGCCGGAATGCGAGGCGTTGCAGGCACGCATCGACAACGCCGGTTTGCAGCAACGGATTCGTTTACCGGGTTATCAGACGGCCATGCAACCGTGGTGGCAGCAGCTCGATGCGCTGGTAATCAGCTCGCGCACCGAAGGCACACCGATGATTTTGCTGGAGGCAATGCAGGCCGGCGTGCCGGTGGTGGCGTTTGGTGTCGGCGGAATTCCCGATGTGCTGGAACATCGGCACAACGGCTTGCTCGCCGCTCCGACCGACAGCACCGCCCTCGCCCATCAGCTCGAAACGTTGTTGAGCGAGCCCAAACTGGCGCGACAACTGCGCGACAACGCCAAACGCACGCAACAGGATCGCTACGACCTCAAGGCCCTGGCCGAACGCTGGTCGCAGCTCTACATCCGCACGGCACGGGAGGCACGCGCATGATTTTCCCGCTCTCGATCGTCAGTCTGCTCGGTCTGGTCTGCATCGCTTTGCTGGCCAGCCCCTATCCGTATCTGGCACCGGGAGCGGTGCTGGGCCTGGTGGGTTTCACGGTGTTGTACCGCAAGCCAACCTGGGGCCTGCTCGGTATCGCCGCACTGGTGCCGTTCGAAGGTTTCTTCAAGGACAGTTCGCTGTCCGGCAGCAAACTGCTCGGTGCCTCGCTGGCGGTGATTCTGATGCTGCAACTGGCGCTGCATCAGATTCCCTCCGAACGCTTGCGCAGCAATATCTGGCGGTACCTGATCGGGTTCATGGTTCTGTACTTCCTCAGCCTGCTGAACACCGATGACATGGGCATGTCGCTGGAGCATCTGCGCGAGCTCAGCGTCGGGCTGATCCTGTTTGTCATCACCCTGTTGATCGGCCGCGAGCTGAACCTCGACCTGTTCGCCCGACTGGTCACCCTTGCCGTCAGCAGCACCTGCGCGATGGCGATGTTCTCGACCAGATTCCAGGATCAGGGCCGCGCTGCCGGCCTGCTCGAAGACCCCAACGCCTTCGCGATGCTGATCGCCTTCGCCATCCCGCTGGGGCTGCTGCTGGTGATTCGCGGCCCTAACCTGCTGCATCGGTTGTTCTGGGGCGCGTGCTGCCTGCTGTTGCTCGGCGGCATGACCAAGACCGAATCGCGCTCAGGGCTGGTGGTCGTGGCCTTGAGTCTGTTGATCGGCGGCTGGCATTACCGCGCGCAAATGACACGAATTCGCCCACGGCACCTGGGCTTCGCCATGCTCGGCGCGGCCATCGTGATTCCGCTGGCAATCTATGCGATGCCCGCCGGTTACCTGGCGCGCATTCAATCCTTGAGCGTATTAAGTGCCGGCGCCAAGGGCCATAACGACGAATCCCTCGGCCGCCGTGCTTCCTACATCGTTGTCGGTACGCAGATGATCCGCGAGAACCCGCTGCTGGGCTCCGGCCCCGGCACCTTCGCGCTGCACTACGCGACCACCGGCTACGCCAAGGCGTTTTCGGCCAACCGCAAGATCGGTGACCTCTATCGCCGCGCTCACAACACTTATCTGGAAATCTTCAGCGAACTGGGGATTCCCGCCGGCCTGATGTTCGTCGGCATGCTCGGGCTCGGCTTGTACAACCTGATCCGCGCACGCGCCGTGTGGATGCGCCGACGCGACTGGCAACAGGCGGACCTGATGACCCATCTGAGCGTGAGTTTCCTGTCGCTGACGTTGTTCCTGATGTTCCTCAGTGCGCCGAACCAGAAATACGTGTGGATCATGCTTGCCATGACCTGGGTGCTGCGCCTGAAAGCCGAACAAGAACCGATCACGGAGGCCGTCGCATGAGCCGAATCAGCATCATCATCCCGATGTACAACGAAGCCCGGCATATTGGCCGCACCTTGCTGTCGGCAGAAAAAGCCGCCCACGCCGCCAGCGTCGAGTGCGAACTGATCGTGGTCGACAACGGTTCAAGCGATGACGGCCCGCACATTGCCCGCCAGTTTGGCGCACAAGTGCTGGTGCATCCGGGTTTGCTGATCGGCGCCCTGCGCAATCGCGGTACGGCGGTCGCAACCGGTGATTGGCTGGCCTTCATTGATGCCGATGTTGAGATGCCGCAAAACTGGCTGCAGCCGCTGTTCGATCTGCACGCCAGTGGTCAGGCCGATGTGTTTGCGCTGGACCTGGGCATCCCGGCACAAGCGCCGTGGTACGCCATCGCGTGGCAGCGTCGCACCCAGCGTGTTTGCGCGCAGGCCTCGCACGTCGTGGACTGGCTGCCCAGCTCCAACCTGCTGATGCGCCGTGACTGGTTCGACAAGGTCGGCGGTTTCAATGAAAGCCTGCGTACCGGCGAAGACAAGGAGTTCACCCTGCGCCTGCGTGAAAACGGTGCGTTGCTGCTGTCGATCAACGACAACGAAGCCCTGCACTGGGGTTACGAAATGAACTGGCGCGAGTGGATGGGCAAGGAAATGTGGCGTCAGGGCAGTCATCTGCAACTGCTGCGCACCCACGGTTACAGCCTGCGTCTGCTGCGTTTCCCGATGCTTTCGCTGCTGGTCTGGCTCCTCGACTTTCTGGCGATCTCGGCCCTGCTCGACAATTTTCCTCATCACGCGGCGGCCATGCTGATATTGACCCTGGTGCCGGGGCTGGTGCTGAGCATTCGCCAAAGCATCAAGCATCGTGACCTCTTGCTGACCCTGCAACTGTGGGGCCTGCACTGGGTACGCCTGCACCTGGCCGGCGCCGCGTTCATTCTCAGTCTGTGTCATTGGAATGCCAGGAGGCCTGCCCGTGGCTGAGTTCATTTTCTGGATGTGCCTGTTGCTACCGGTCTACGCGTATGTGGGTTACCCGCTTTTGCTGACGATACTGGCGCCTCTGTTCGCGGCCAGCCGGCATGGCCCAACGCCGCCGCTGAACATCAGCATCGTGATTGCCGCCCACAACGAGGCGCGGCACATCGAGCACAAGTTGCGCACGCTGCTGGCCCAGGATTATCAGCCTGCCCGTTTGCAGATCATTCTCGCCAGCGACGGCTCGACGGATGACACCGTGGCTTGTGCACACAACGTCGTCGATCCGCGCATTACCGTGCTCGACCTGCCGCGCCAAGGCAAAGCGGCGACGCTTAACGCCGGCGTGGCCCTGAGCACGGGCGACATTCTGGTGTTCACCGATGCCGACAACCAATGGTCACGCGACACCCTCGGACATTTGCTGGCGCCATTGAGCGACCCGCAAGTCGGCGCCTGTGCCGGGCACATGGTGATCCCGGTCACCGGTGGCGGCTTGAGCGTCGGCGATAGCCTGTATCGACATTACGAAGGCTGGCTGCGCCGGGTGGAAAACCGCACCGGTTGCATGGTGTCCGCCGACGGTGCCCTGCTCGCGTTGCGCCGCGAGTTGTTCCAGAACGTGCCAGCAGAGGTTAACGACGATTTCTTTATCAGCACCTGCGCGCCGGTCGCGCACAAACGCATCGTCTATGTACCGCAAGCGCAAGTCATCGACCAAGGCGTCGATGAAGCCGACAAACAGTTCCGTCGTCGTCAGCGCGTCACCGTCGGCGGGCTGCAAAGCCTCGCTCAGCGCCGCGAACTGCTCAATCCGCTGAAATATGGCCTGTATTCGATCGCGCTGATCAGCCACAAACTGATCCGCCGCCTGGCACCAATCCTTTTGCTGCCATTGTTGCTGAGCAACTTCTGGCTGTGGAGCGAGCACGGTTTCTATCGCCTGAGCCTCATTGCACAACTGTTCGGCTACGCGGTGGCGATAGCCGGATTGATGGATTCGCAACACCGCTTGCCCAAACCCTTCCGCCTCGCCGCCTTTGTGCTGGTCACTCTCGCCGGGATGAGTCTTGGCTTGTGGCAGTTCCTGCGCGGCCAGCGCTATGCCCAGTGGAATCCTGAACAGAACCGCTAAGAGGACCGAAGCCATGGCGATCAAACAATTGATAAAAAGCACCAGTGGCTGGCTCTATCTCAACTCGTCCGTGGGCCGAAACCAGTTGCAGGGCGCCGGGGTGATTCTGATGTTGCACCGGGTGCTGTCCAACGACCGCGCCGCCGACCTGCCCCACCGCAATGAGCTGTGCGTCGGGCCCAAGGCCTTCGAGCATTGGCTGGTGTGGCTGCGTCGCCACTTCGAATGCGTACCGCTGATGGAAATCCTTCAGCCCAATTCGCTGCACACCGAGCGCCCAAGGGTGGCGTTGACCTTCGACGACGGCTGGCGCGACAACGCGGTCAACGCCTTCCCGCTGCTGCAAAAACACCAGGTGCCGGCGAGCATTTTCCTTTCGACCGATTTCATCGGCAGCCGTCAACGTTTTTGGTGGGAGGCCGTGGGCGAAACCCTGTGGGGCAGCCACGGCGACAAGGCGCGGATGCATTTGATCGAGCGCTTGCATGCCACGGGCCATCCGCTGCCCGTGTTGCTCGATGACATTGATGTCGATCGGCGCAGCCTGGCACTGCTGCATTACCTGCAAGGGCTCAAGACACTGGCACCGCAAGAACTTGAACGCCTGACCGATGAGTGCCCGCAAGAATCGCAACCGCAGGCACTGGACTGGCATCAGGTGCGCGCGATGGAAGCCTCAGGTCTGGTGCGTTTCGGCCCCCACGGCGCCAGTCACGCGATCCTTACCGGCCTTGACGATGTGCGCCTGAGCGAAGAAATCAGCCGCAGCCGCGATGCCTTGCACAACGGCTGCAACCGGCCGCTGCCGGTGTATTGCTACCCCAACGGCGACAACGACGAGCGCGTGCGCAAGCAGGTTGCCGATCACGATTATCCGTTTGCGCTGGGCACCAGCACCGGCCTCTATCGCGGTGAAGGCGATCCGCTGAACCTGCCGCGTTTCGGTGTCAGTCAGCGCACGGCGCGCAATCCGCAACTGCTGTCGTGGCGGATATTTCGCGGAGCACGACCATGAGCCGAGGCCGCTACCTCAAGCACTTGGCGCTGAGCATGGGCACCAAACTGGCGATGATCGCCTTGCGTTTACTGCGCAACGTGCTGCTGGCGCGGATCCTCGGGCCGAGTGAACGCGGGCTGTTTGCATTGCTCAGCACCTTGCCCGACCTGATCAGCGCGGCCACCAGTGGCGGGCTGAATTCGGCGGTCGGTTATCAGGCCGCCAAACAAAGGCCGATGGGGGTGTTGCTCAGTCAGGTGCTGGTTTTCGGATGCTTGCTGGCGGCGCTGTTAACCCTGCTGGTGGTCGCGCTGGTGCGCGAGTTTGGCGGTGAACTGGATGTGACCACGCAGCTTGGCCTGCTCGCCTGGCTGTTGCTGTTGGCAGTGCCGCTGACGGTGTTGAAAAGCGGCTTGTTGACGTTGCACAACGCGTCCGGCGGCGTGGTCGCATTCAATGCCTTGCGCCTGGTGGAGTCGCTGGCACCGCTGCTGATGTTTCTCGGGCTTTTCTGGATGTGGAAAAGCGCCGCCCTTGAAGCGGCACTGATCAGTTGGCTGGCCGGGATCAGCCTGGTGGTGCTGGTCGGTTGGGTCTGGCTCAAACGGGCGCAACCGTTGCAACTGCAATGGGATCGCGCCAGCCAGAAAGAGCTGCTGCGTTACAGCGCCCGCAGCCATCCCGACCTGTTGTTCCAGCAAGTGATTTTGCGCTCGGATTATTTGTTCATCGGCGCCCTGCTCGGCAGCACCGCGCTGGGTCATTACGCCATGGCCAGCGCCGCCGCCGAACTGCTGCTGATCGTCCCGGAAGCGGTGACCACGCCGTTGATGAAACGCCTGCTGCAACAGGACGAAGGCATGGACAAAGTCACCCCGCTGGCGCTACGCCTGACCGCAACGGTGATGCTCGGCGCATGCCTGAGCATGGCGGTGATCGGCAATTGGCTGATCGTCACCCTGTTCGGCATCGCCTACCAACCGGCCTATCCGGCGCTGCTCGCGTTACTGCCGGGGCTGTTGGGTTTGTGCTATGCGAGCATTCTGCGTCTGGACTTGCTGGGCAAAAATCGCCCCGGCACGGTGTCCTTGCTGATGGGGCTGGGGGCCTTGCTCAATCTGGCGCTGAACCTGGTGTTGATTCCGGCCTACGGGATTGTCGGCGCAGCGGCGGCTTCGTCGATTGCCTATCTCGCCGTCACGGTGGCGATGCTGGTGTTGTACTGCCGTCTGAGCGGCGTGCCGTTCTGGCAAACCCTGATCATCCTGCCCAGCGACATCACCCCGATGTGGTTGATGCTGCAACGTCGCAAAGCCGCATGAAAGGCCTGGCCCTGCTGTTCGGTCTCGGCCTCTCGCTGGACGCCTTCGCGGCGTCGATGCGTTGGGGCGAAATCCGCGACGCCAGCCTGTACCTGCAAACCGATCAACCCGACAACGTGATCGTGCGCTGGACCCCGGCGTGGCAAGCGGATGCCAACGAAGAGCATCTGTACCTGCTCGACGGCCAAGGCAAACTGCAAGGTGACAGGTTCATCAAGGCCAGTGAAACCCGTGGTAGCCAGCGCTGGAGTCTGGCGCCCGGCGCCGCCAGCTATCGACTGGAAATCCCCGGCTACAGCTTCCGCAATTACCGGATAGAACACGATGAACACACGGTCGCGCTGTTCGCCCCGGCCAAAGTGCACTTCAGCGTTCAAGCCCAGAACGGCGACATGTTGTATTTCAAGGTCGCGCCCGGTGAGCGCGCGGTGCTGGCCGGTAAATTTCATGGCGGCGTCAGTGCGCTGCAGGCGCAACGGGTGGGTGATGGTCAGGCACTGACGCTGGCCCTGAAACCGTACCGCGCCTATTGGCAGTTCGATCAGGTCGCGCTGCCGGTCAGTGAGCGTGAACAAGTCTGGCGCCTGCGCCTGCAAGGCAGCGGCAAAGCCGCATTCTGGCTCGACGGCACGGCCAATCTGTTTGCACAGAATCCACAACAGCTCAAACCGCTGCGCGAAGACGTCGGCCAGACCCGCTTGACCCTGCACGACAAAGTGCTCGGGCGCACGCCGGATCTGGGCATCGCCCTGCCCTATGTGATGCCGCCCACCACCAGCTATGCCGCCCTCGATGCGCTGAAACCCACTGCCGCCAGTTACTACAGCTTTGTTGATGTGACGGCGAAGAACCGGCATTTCGAGGACGCGTTCCGTCAGTTCTATCAGGATCGTTTCGGCATCCAGCAGGACATCACCTTGCTCGCCGGCAGCCAGCGTCAGGCTGATCTGCGCGCCGACGTACAAAGCAACAGCGGCCTTGATGCGTGGCTCGCCAGTACCCGCACGCTAGGCGGCAAAGGCACCCACTACATCGGGTTTGCCGACGAACCGAACCTCAACTACTCCAGCTACGCGCAGTATCAGGCGATCTTCGCCAGCATGGCCCGGCAGGTGCGCAGCGACCCGGCGAACGCCAAGGCTGGCGTGCGTATCGCCATGCCGGCCAGTTCGCGGCTGGTCAACGGGCCGTTCGCTGACAACGCGGCAGACAAGCGTGGTATCGATTGGGCACGGCGCTTGCTGAGCGAATCCGGCGATCAGGTCGACGCCTTGGCGTGGCACGAATGGATGATTCGCGACCTGCTAGCCACCCGCGTCTACCGCGACAGCGTACGCCGCGCCGCCGAACTCGTTGGCCTCGACGACAAAGGCCAGCCACGCAAAGCCTTGCTGCTCGATCAGACCAATTTGTCCAGCGGCTCCAGCCTCAGCCCCTACGATCAGGAAACCCATTACGCCGCGCTGTGGTGGGCGTCGGTGGTGATCAACGCCTCCCAGGACGGCTTGCTGAGCATGCTCAACTGGTTCCAGGCCGCCGATGAACCGCAGTACCCCAAAGGCATGCTGCGCGTCTCGGCCGATGAACAACGCTTCGAACTCAAACCAGTGGGTCTGGCCCAGCAATTCATCGCGCAACACTGGCTGCATAACGTCCTGGCGCTGGACAACGATGGGTTTGAAGTCGACGTGCTGGCGATGTCCAGCGATGAGCAGCGTGGCTTGCTGGGCGTCAACAAAGGCACCCGCCTGCAACGTGTAGACCTGAGCGGCACCCAGTGTCCGCTGAACAATGGCGCCTTGCGCTACTTCGGCGCCGACAACCGCAGCCGCGATGCGCCGTTTGCCTGCAAGGACGGACGCGTGCGCTTCGACCTGCCGGGGCAAACCCTGTTCTCGCTCCGCTGGAGAGCGTCATGAACCGTCCTTTGATGTTCCGCCGCGTTGGCCTGGGCCACGCGATGCATCGTCATCAGGAGTCAAGACCATGAACATTGTGCAAAAACTCAGCGAACACATCAGACAAAAAGGCCTGCGCGCCACCTTCGGCAAGGCCTGGAAGCACTACGTATTCTTTCATCAGGAATTGCTGTGGATGGAGCGTGATCTGGTCAGTCCCGTCCCCCCGCACAACCTCAAACCCTACCCGCCGCTGCGGGTGGTGAAAATCACGCCGGACAACACCAGTGCCTTTGCCCGCTACTTTGGCGACCGCGTCGGCACCATGGCCGAACTGGCCAGAGAAGGCCACACCGGGCACATGCACCTGGACGATCAGGGCGACGCCGTGGCGTTCATCTGGGGCACCGCGCGGGACTATCTCGACCGGCATTACTACGGCTGTCTGTTCCCGGTGAAACCCGGCGAGTTCTTCGAATTCGGCGGCGAACTGACCCGAGCCTACTGGGGCAGCGAACTGTCGGTGGATCTGCAACTGGCGCTGTGGAAAGCCATGGCCGCCCAGGGCTGCAACAAGGTCGTGGACGTCTGCGAATTCCACAACATCCCGGCGCTCAAACTGCACCTGCGCATGGGCTACACCGAGCAACACCGGATCATGAACATTTACACCCTGTTCGGTCGCTGGAACTTCTACCGCGAAACCCGCTACAGCGGTTCGCGCCTGGAAGCGCTACGCAAACCTTCCCGTCCACCCGTCACAGTAACGGCGGCCTGAGCCCATGGCGACGCGATTCGAATGGCGTACTTCATTGTGCGCCGCCGACTTTCCGGCAACAGCGTATGAAGCGCTGCGCCTGCGCGTGACGGACCGCACGCCGTTCAACAACCTTGGCTGGTTGTGTGCGGCCGAGCAGGCCCTTGGCGAGGGTGAGCGCCTGCACATCCTGCTGGGATGGGAGGCGGATCAATTGCGTCTGTGCCTACCGCTGGTGGCGAGTCGTGAGCGCTTCGCCGGGTTGCGGTTTCGGGTGTTGCACCACTTGGGTTATCCGTTGGCTGATCGCTTGGCCCTGCTCTCTTTGCTGGCCGGCGAGGACATGCGCAAGGCCCTTGTATTGATTCGCCAACGCCTGCCCCATGCACTGCTTCAGCTCAACGAACTCTCGGAGCCGGCCGGTGAGGAAAGTAGCCTCACCGAATGGATGGCACACAGCTCTGCGGGCGAGCGACGGCTCAGTTGTCGGGCGCCTGTGCACCTGATCAGCGAGGCGGATCATCAGGAAGTGTCCGGCGATCCACGCTACAAACTGCGCCGGGCTCGCAAGCGCATCGCCGCGTGCGGGGCTCAGGTACGGCGGATCATTCCGGACGCGATCAGCATGGGTCCGCTGTTGCAGGTCATCGGCGAAGTCGAAGCGGTCAGTTGGAAAGGCGACGAAGGCGTCGGGATCTTCGCCAGCGAACGCAGTCGCCATCTGATCGAGCGTGCTTTCATTGCCCTCGCCGGCCAAGGCTTGGTGCGGGTGGTGACGCTGGAGTTGAACGGGCGCTGCATCAGCTATCGCCTGGGCTTGCTCGAACAGGGCCGGCTCTACGATTACAACCTCGCCTTCCTGCCGCAATACGCCGATCTGGGCAGCGGCCGGGTGCTGCTGGAGGAATGGATTCGCTGGGGCCTGGACGACCACTGGCGCTGGATCGATGCCTCACGGGTCAGCCTGGAAAACTCCAGCCACCAACTGCACGAACGCATGACCGGGCAACTGGAACACTGGCGCTGGAGTTTCTATTCCTGGCGCCCGAGTGGCCTGGCGCTGGGTCTGGCATTACGCGTCTGGCACCGGCTCAAACCGCCATTGCAACGGTGGCGGGCAAAACGTGCGGCCAAACCTGCACCTGTCGTCAAACCTGTCGCGATCACCACGGAGGGCGAACATGCCTCGCCAAGTCATAGTCAACGCTGACGATTTCGGCCTCAGCCCGAACGAAAACGCGGTGATCTTCGCGGCGTTTCAGGCCGGGGTCATCAGTTCCGCCACCGCCATGGCCAACATGCCAGCGTTCGAAGCCGCGTGCACCATGGCTCGGCAGCCCTTGCTTGAGGGCCGGGTCGGGCTGCACTTCAACCTGACTTACGGGCGACCGCTGAGCCGGACGATTGTGGAGCGCCGAACGTTCTGCGACAGCCATGGCGTATTCGACCTCAACCTGCCGCGCCACCGTTTGTGGCTCAGTCGCGAAGACCGTGAGGCGGTGCATGAAGAATTGCAGGCGCAGTGGCAACGCTGCGTCGATCATGGCGTGCGTCCCAGTCACATCGACTCGCACCAGCATGTGCACAACATTTTGCCGATTGGCGAGATCGTCGCGCGCTTCGCTGCGCATCACGGTGTACCGATTCGGTTGGCGCGCAATCTGGGGCAAAACCTCAATCTGCCCAAACGCGTTTTCAAAGGTTGGCTCAATTGGCGTTTGCAGCGTCTGGCCGGCGCAACGGCGGACTACGTGTGCACCCCCGTGGATTTGCGCAACGGCAGCTCGCCGACCGACGGCGTACTGGAAATCGTCGCCCATCCGACTCAACTCGGGGCCGACTTTGGTGACGCGTATCTCAACCCCGGCGAATCCCTGAGCCGCGTGTTAGCGCAGCGGCTGATGGGCGTTCCACGGGTTTGCTACGCCGACCTGAACAAGGACTTTCCAAGCGGTGCCACGGCACTCGATTGACTTGCATACGTTTCAACATTTTCGAAAATGGCACTCTGAAAGGCATGTAAGGGCTTGATCTATAAACATAAAAAGTGACATCCACAACACTGGGCTTCGGCCATAGAGGGCATCATGAACGTTATCGGAAAACTGCGTGAACGCATCAAGCAAAAAGGCCTGAGCCACACCGTCGGCACGTTGTGGAAACGCTACGTGTTCTTCCATTGGGAACTGTTGTGGATGGAACGTGACCTGGTCAGCCCGGTGCCACCGCACAAGCTGCGCCCCTATGAGGGCCTGCGCAAAGTCGATATCACACCGCACAATGCCGGCGTGTTTGCCAAGCATTTTGGTGACCGCGTGGCGACCATGGCCGAACTCGCCGCCGAAGGTCACACCGGGCACATGTACCTCGACGCCGACGGTCACGCGGTGGCGTTCATCTGGGGCAGCATTCGCGACTATCACGACCGCCACTATTACGGCTGCAACTTCCCGGTCAAACCCGGCGAGTTCTTCGAATTCGGCGGCGAAATGACCCGCGCCTATTTCGGCAGCAGCCTGTCGGTGGACGTGCAAGTGGCGTTGTGGGAAGCCATGGCCGCCCAGGGCTGTAACAAAGTCGTCGACGTCTGCGAAACCCGCAACATCCCGGCAATGAAACTGCACATTCGTATGGGCTATCAAGAACAGGGCCGCGTGACGCACCTCTACTGCTTGTTTGGGCGGTGGCGGTTCTTCCGTGAGACCCGCTACGAGGGCTCACGCCTGGAGCTACTGCGCAAACCGGGGCGGCCAGTGGTGAGTGCGGCGGCGCAGACTTGAATCAACCCCAAAAGGTGTGGCGGCTTTGGTGCCGCCTTCGCGGCCAGTGGCTGCGACAGCGTCAGCTCTTGCTGGCAACCAGGGTGAAACACAACGGCAACTGCGCCTCTTGATTCAGGTACCGGTCGTACAGTTCTTCCCGATTCGAATGCGCATACTCCTTGAAGTGCGCGATGTTCAGCCCTGCCCCGATGGCGCCGCTGAAGATCGCGCCGAGGGTGTGCACGAACCAGTACGACTTCGCCGCCGGTTGCTCGACCTTGCCGACGTAGACGATGGGCTCTTGCTGCACAAACGGTTCGGCGCGGAAGTAGGAGCTGGCGAGGCGGAACGGGTCCTCGGCGTCAGGATCGACCATTTCCAGAAACGGATGGGTTTCGTAGATCACCAGTTTCCCGCCCGGTTTCAGGGTCTGTGCGACGTGGCGCAAGAATTCGCCGATGTCCGGCATCCAGTTCAGTACGCCGATGGTGATCAACGCTACGTCGAAGCGGTTTTGCAACGACGCCGGCAGGTGATGGATATCGCATTCAACGAATTCGGCGTTGTGCGCTGAACGGCTGTTCAGCTCGCGGGCCTGATCGAGAAACGCGCTCGACTGATCCACACCCACCACATTCCGCGCACCGAGTGCGAACAGCGAGAGACTTTCGCGACCGTTGTTGCAGCCCAGTTGAATCACATCTTTACCGTCAACGCCGACCTGTTCCAGCAACCCGCGCAGTGTGTCGTCGAGGCACGAGAAACCTGCCTGTGCGACGTCAGTCAGCAGCGCCTGCCAGTCAGGGGAGTCCTGATGGTGGCGGGCGGAATCGTTCCACGCCTGACGATTGCTTTCGATAGCGTTCTTATTGTTCGGCACTTCCATGGCGTACTCCGCACGATGCGCTTGATTGAGCGGTCGGAGTCTAGATCAGCCAGGCAATTGTGGTTGTTGCGACTTTGTAAGCCGTCGCCCGCTCCCACATTTCCATTTGCGTGAGCTTAGAGAGCGACGTTGCCTTGATTGAGGCGCTCACGCAAAAACTCGATCAGCGCCTGCACTGGGCGCGAGGCCTGACGATGCTGCGGATACACCGCCGACAACGTCAGCGGCTCGGGCCGCAGGTCATCCAGTACGGGCACCAGTCGCCCGTCCTTCAGCGCCGCGCCGACAATGAACGTTGGCAGGTAAGTGATCCCCATCCCCTGCACCGCCGCGTCCCTGAGCAACTCGCCGTTGTTCACGCGCATCCGTCCGGTGACGTTGACCAACACCGGCTTGCCTTGCCCGGCATTGAACCGCCACTGCACCGAGCGGCCGTGCCCATAAGGCAGGCAGTCGTGGCTGTGCAAATCTTCAGGGCTGAGCGGCGTGCCACGTTCGGTGAGGTATGCGGGGCTGGCGCAGTACACCCGCTCGATGGAGGCGATGCGACGGGCGATCAGGGTCGAGTCTTCCAGCACGCCAATGCGTAGCGCCAGATCGTAACCCTCGCCCAGCAAGTCAACGGGGCGATCACTCAGATCCACTTCCACCGTCACTTCACGATAGCGCTGCAAAAACACCGGCAGCAGGCATCCAAGATGCGCCACGGCAAACGACAGCGGTGCACTGAGGCGAATCGTCCCGCGCGGCTCGGCGGTTTGTCCGGCGATGCTCTGCTCCACTTGCTCGACTTCGCCGAGCAGCCGCAGCGCCGACTCGTAATAGCTCTGGCCCAGCGGCGTGACGTCCAGGCGCCGGGTCGAGCGGTTCAACAAGCGCACGCCAAGGCGCTCTTCCAATTGCATCAACCGACGGCTGACGAACTGCTTGGACAGGCCCAACTGATCGGCCGCTGCGGTGAAGCTGCCGGAGTCCATGACCTGGCAAAAAATACGCATGTCTTCGAACGGGTTCATTGTCACTCTCTGGTGGACAGTTAAACGCTTTATAGCCGCTTTTTCGCTGTTCGGCACCCCACTAATCTGTGCTCACGGTGTTGCTGAGGCCTGAACCCCAGTGCCACAGCAGCCCGCCATCAAGGCACAGACCCTAAAAACATTCAAAAGGATTTCCACCATGACCCTCGTCAAGAAAACCCTGACCGCTTCGCTCCTCGCTCTTTCCATCGGCAACGCGTTTGCCGCGGGCAGCCCCGGCGTCGAACACAACACTCAAGCCTTCCTCGAAGCCCTCGCGGCTGGCGGTGGCAAACCGCTTGAGCAACTGAGCCCGAAAGACGCCCGTGCCGTGCTGACCGGCGCACAGGCTTCGGTGAAGGTTGATCTGTCCGGCGTGGAAGTCAGCGACAAGGCCATCAACGTCGACGGTCAGACCATCAACCTGAAAGTGGTGCGTCCGGCCAAGGTCAAAGGCGAGTTGCCGGTGTTCATGTTCTTCCACGGTGGCGGCTGGGTGTTGGGGGACTTCCCGACGCACCAGCGCCTGATTCGTGACTTGGTGGTGGGCTCCGGCGCCGTCGCGGTGTACGTCGATTACACGCCGTCGCCGGAAGCGCAGTACCCGACCGCAATCAACCAGGCGTACGTCGCCACGAAATGGGTGGCTGAGCACGGCAAGGACATCGGCGTCGACGGCAAGCGTCTGGCGGTGGCCGGCAACAGCGTCGGCGGCAACATGGCGGCGGTCGTAGCGTTAATGGCCAAGGAACAGAAAACCCCGGCCCTGCGTTTCCAGTTGCTGATGTGGCCGGTGACCAACGCACAATTCGACGACGGTTCGTACCAGCAGTTTGCCGAGGGCCACTTCCTGACCAAAAACATGATGCAGTGGTTCTGGGACAACTACACCACCCGCTCGGCCGAACGTGCACAGATCCACGCCTCGCCCTTGAATGCCAGCGCCGAACAACTCAAGGGTTTGCCCGCTGCATTGGTGCAGACTGCCGAATTCGACGTGTTGCGTGATGAAGGCGAAGGCTATGCGCGGCATCTGGATGCAGCGGGTGTGCCGGTGACCGCCGTGCGTTACAACGGGATGATTCATGACTTCGGGCTGCTCAACCCGCTGAGTCAGATTCCTGAGGTGAAGGCTGCAGTACGTCAGGCAGCGGCTGAACTCAAGACTCATCTGAACTAAGCGAAATCTCTCGCCACAACGTTTGCCAACGCAGTTTTGCGGCGGCGAAGAGACAAAAATGCCCGCAAATTTGCGGGCATTTTTCAGTTCATCACTTGGCCGTGAACTTGGTATAGCTGTTGATCAAGTTGCGGTAGTTCGGCAGGCGTTCCGAGAGCAAATGTGCCAAGCCTTCCATGTCGTTGCGCCAGTCACCTTGCAGCTCGCAAGCCACGGCGAACCAGTTCATCAGGTGTGCGCCGGCGGCCGACATGCGTGCCCATGCCGCTTGCTGCACGGTGGTGTTGAAGGTGCCGGATGAATCGGTCACCACAAACACTTCATAGCCTTCAGCAATCGCCGACAGGGTCGGGAATGCCACGCAAACGTCGGTCACCACGCCAGCGATGATCAGTTGCTTGCGACCGGTGGCCTTGATCGCCTTGACGAAATCTTCGTTGTCCCAGGCATTGATCTGACCTGGACGCTGAATGAATGGCGCATCCGGGAATTGTTCAAGCAGTTCAGGCACGAGCGGGCCGTTGGGGCCGGCATCGAAACTGGTGGTCAGGATGGTCGGCAGTTTGAAGAACTTGGCGATGTCGCCCAGTGCCAGCACGTTGTTCTTGAATTCGTTCGGCGAGAAATCCTGCACCAGCGAGATCAGACCGGTCTGGTGATCGACCAACAACACGACGGCATCGTCTTTGTTCAGGCGCGAGTAAGGAACGTTGCTCATGTGAAACTCCTCGGTGGATGGTTGTTGCGTGAGACGCCGACCGTCGGGGTCGGCGCTTTGTTGTAAGGATCAGAACGCGAAGCAGGAACAACCGAACGCGCCCCAGAAACCGGCGAAATCGCTGACCGGTGCGTTCGACAGGCGGGCCTTTTCATGGCTGTGCGAGTGCACGGCGCACGCGCCGACGCACTGGTGTACTTGCGCCTGCAATGGCGCGTTCTGGCGCCAGTGGCCCGGGACTTTCGCCACCGGCGACCAGTCCGGCAGCACCGGCACGCTGGCCGGGCCGAGGTCCTGGAAGTCGCCTGCGGCGTAAACGATCTTGCCGCCGACCACGGTCAGCACTGACTCGATCCACTTGATGGCTTCTTCTTCGACGTGGAAGAAGTCGGCGCTCAGCGCCGCCAGATCCGCCAGTTGTCCGACCTTGATCTGGCCTTTCTTGCCCTGCTCGGACGAGAACCAGGCGCTGCCGTGGGTGAACAGCTCCAGCGCGGTGGTGCGCGGCAAACCTTCCTCGTACAAGGCCAGGCCACCGACGGTGCGACCGCTGACCATCCAGTACAGCGACGTCCATGGGTTGTAGCTCGATACCCGTGTTGCGTCAGTGCCCGCGCCAACCGGCACACCTTCGGCGAGCATGCGTTTGATCGGTGGTGTGGCTTCAGCGGCCTGCTTGCCGTAGCGGTCGACGAAATACTCACCCTGGAACGCCATGCGATCCTGAATCGCGATGCCACCGCCCAGCGCTTTTACGCGTTCGATGTTCTGCGCGGTGATGGTTTCGGCGTGGTCGAAGAACCACGGCAGACCATTGAACGGAATGTCGCGGTTGACCTTCTCGAACACGTCGAGCATGCGGCTGATCGATTCGTTGTAGGTGGCGTGCAGACGGAACGGCCAGCGCTGCTCGACCAGGTGACGCACCACCGGTTCGAGTTCCTGTTCCATGGTTTGCGGCAGGTCCGGGCGCGGTTCGAGGAAGTCTTCGAAGTCCGCCGCCGAAAACACCAGCATCTCGCCGGCGCCGTTGTGCCGCAGGAAGTCGTCGCCCTGGTGCAACTTTACGCTGCCGGTCCAGTTCTGGAAATCGGTCAGCTCTTCTTTCGGTTTCTGGGTGAACAGGTTGTAGGCGATGCGCACGGTCAGTTGGTCGTCTTTGGCCAACTGCTCGATCACTTGGTAATCGTCCGGGTAGTTCTGGAAACCGCCGCCGGCATCGATGGCGCTGGTCAGGCCGAGGCGATTGAGTTCACGCATGAACTGGCGGGTCGAGTTGACCTGATATTCCAGTGGCAGCTTCGGCCCCTTGGCCAGGGTCGAGTACAGAATCATCGCGTTGGGTTTTGCCACCAGCATGCCGGTCGGGTTGCCGTTGGCATCGCGCACGATCTCGCCACCCGGCGGGTTGGGCGTGTCGCGGGTGTAACCGGCCACACGCAACGCGGCGCGGTTGAGCAAGGCGCGGTCGTACAGGTGCAGGACAAACACCGGGGTGTCCGGCGCGGCCTGGTTGAGTTCTTCAAGGGTCGGCATGCGTTTTTCGGCGAACTGGAATTCGTTCCAGCCGCCGACCACGCGTACCCATTGCGGGGTCGGTGTGCGGTCGGCCTGCTCCTTGAGCATGCGCAGCGCATCGGCCAGCGATGGCACGCCCTCCCAGCGCAGTTCGAGGTTGTAGTTCAAACCACCACGGATCAGGTGCAAGTGCGAGTCATTGAGACCGGGGATGACGCAGCGCCCGTGCATGTCGACCACTTGTGTGGCCGAGCCGCGCAGGGCCATGGCTTGGGTGTCGTTACCGACGACCACGAAGCGACCGTCCTTGATCGCCACGGCGCTGGCCAGCGGTTTGGTTCGGTCTACGGTATGAAATTGGCCATTGAACAGAATCAGATCAGCGTTCATCGCAGTTCCTTCGACAAAAGTGAATGGGGTTCAGCGTGACGGGTGTTCGTCGGGGTCAATGTGTTCATGGGCCTGACTGGCTTCCAGCCACGGCGCGAACAAACGGGTCACGCGGGGCATGAACACGTACACCACTGACACGACGATGGTCAGGGTGATCAGGAACGTGGCCACCACGTAGTTGGAAAGCAGCGGATGCAGCTTGAGCAGCGGCCCCCAGATCAGCGGCACGAGCAAGGTGTGCGGCAGAATCACCAGCAATGTGATGACCGCTTGTTTCCAGCGCGGTGGCGGTGACGCGGCATCGGCCAGTGGGGAGAACCAGAACTCGTTGATCGGTGCGACTTCGGTCTGGTCGCCGTCGGCGAGCATCGGTGCGGCTTCATTGATCAGGGCCTGGCGTTGCTCAGAGTCGAGCCAGCGCTGCATCGCCTCGGTCGAGCAAAACCGCAGCACGCAGGTGAACAGATCCAGCCCGCCATGCTTGCTGCGCATCACATCGACCCCCAGATGCCCGTCGCTGCGCCCCGCCACACTGACGATATTGCGCAACCAGGCCTCATAGGGCTTTTCAAAACCGGCCTTGACCCGATGCTTGACGATCAGCGTGACAATCTCATCGCTCCCGGGTGCATTCTGAAAGGGGCTATCAGGCATAACGCAGCACTCCGGGCAGGCGAACATTGAGCGCCAGCCGTCCCGGCCCGGCGATAAACACAGTGGCAAACACGATCAACAGCAACCAGCCGAACTGCCCTTGGGCCACACTCCATTGCGGATGCACGACCAACAGCGCGACCAGCAGCACAAATAGAATAGGCAAGCAGGCCAATCGCGCCAGGACACCGGCGACGATCAACAGCGGACAGAGGACTTCGGCGAAGATCGCCAGAATCAGCGTGAGGTGGGCACCGAGGTGGAACGGGTCTTCGATCAGTTGCAGTTGCGCGGTGAAGTCCAGCAGCTTGGGCAAACCGTGCACCCACAGCAGAAAAAGACCGCCGCTGATCCGTAGAAACAGTAAACCGACGTCGCGCGCCCGTTCGTCGCGTTGCAAGGCATTCATGACCCGACCCTTTAAATGTCATTGAACTCAATAATGCCAATGCGGGGCGGGGAGAAATTGGATGGATGTGCTCTCTTCTCAGATCGAGCAAAAACCAAAAGGAACTAAAGAGACCTGCCGGAGCTTGCTCGCGAAAGTGCTGTGTCATTCAACGATGATGCTGGCTGATCCGACGTCTTCGCGAGCAAGTCCGCTCCCACAGGGTGTTGTGTCATTTTCAGGAAAGGTGTGCAGCGTCAGGCGGGCGGGATGTCCAGCGATGCCGACATGAACTGACTGATCCTGGATCGCAGC
The DNA here is from genome assembly GCF_963971015.1 of Pseudomonas sp. RA_15y_Pfl2_54. NCBI lineage: Bacteria > Pseudomonadati > Pseudomonadota > Gammaproteobacteria > Pseudomonadales > Pseudomonadaceae > Pseudomonas > Pseudomonas sp. RA_15y_Pfl2_54. The sequence continues at coordinate 73,783 of NZ_CAXAPN010000021.1, read as the reverse complement.
CAGCGCTCGGCCGGGTCGTTGTCATGCACCCCGCTCCAGGCCATCGACAGTTGCGCGGCATCAATCGGGAACGGCGGGTCTTCAGCGCGTAGAGCGCAGCCATCGACCAGCGCGCACGCGGCGTAATCGGGCACGGTGGCGATCATTTCGGTGCCGGCGAGCAACGCGCGCAAGCCGCTGAATTGCGGCACGCCGAGCACCACGCGACGGCAACGGCCGAGCTTGGCCAGATCCAGGTCGATGTTGCCGCTCAAATCGCCAGAGAACGACACCATCGCATGCGGACGCTCGCAGTATTCGTCCAGCGTCATTGGCCCCGGGCGGTCGTCGCCGCGCAGGACTTTGCAAGGGATGTCGCGCAGCTTCTTGCGCTTGGCATTGGCCGGCAGGTCGGTGGTGTAGCTGACGCCGACGGAGATTTCGCCGGAGGCCAGCAACGCCGGCATCAGCAGGTAGTTGGCACGCCGTACGACCACAACGATCCCCGGCGCCTCTTGTTGGAGGTTACGCAACAGCGGCGGAAACAGACCGAATTCGGCGTCGTCCGACAGGCCGATGCGGAACACGTCGCAACTGCTCGCCGGTTCGAACTCCTTGGCCCGGCTGACGGCGCCGGAAATGACGTCCATCGCCGGTTGCAATTCCTTGAGAATGGCCAGGGCGCGGGCGGTCGGCTCCATGGCGCGACCGTTGCGCAGCAGCAGCGGATCATCGAACAGATCACGCAAACGACCAAGCGCCGCGCTCACGGCGGGTTGACCCATGAACAGTTTTTCCGCGACCCGGGTGAGGTTTTTTTCGAACATCAGGGCTTCGAAAATCACCAGCAGGTTCATGTCGACGCGACGCAGATCGTTACGGTTCATGAGCATCTGTTCCTTACTTGGAAGTCTTGTTCAGTCAGGCGCGAGTGCGACTTACTTTACTCGATCAACGGCACTTTGGCGGCGGGTTTGTCAGGGCCTTACATCCCCGACAGCCACTCTGCGTGCCTCCAACATCAGCGGACACGCGGACGCGCCCGGCGTCTTCATCATCTTCGCCGATCTGCCACAGGCTGACTTGCAGCGATGTGCTGAGTTCAACGCTTCGCGGCGCAATTAACAACGTTTAACTCGTCAGCCCTCTGGCCCCGCCCAACAATGAAACCCTCAGCGAAACGTTGTTTTTTTGACCTGGGGGAAAGTGCCGAACGTGCGTTCCCCACCGACACGGACATTGGCCATGGTTCACGTACAACACAGCGTCGCCCTCGCCCCTGCCAGCGAACCTCACGCACCGCGCCTCGGCGGTCTCAGTCCGCAACGCGAACGGCGAGTCAAACAGTTGATTCTCGAGCGTCTGGACGACAGTCTGGAAGTCACGGAACTGGCGCAAGCGTGTTCGCTGTCGCGCAGTCACTTTTCCCGGGCGTTCAAGTGCAGCACCGGGCTTTCACCGCAAGAATGGATCCGCACCCAACGCATCGCCCGCGCCAAGCTTTTGATCCTGCACACCGACTTGAGCCTGACGCAAATCAGCCTGGAATGCGGTTTCTGCGATCAGGCGCACTTCTGTCACATCTTCACCCGCAGCGAGGGGATCAATCCGTTCGCCTGGCGCTGTCGTGAGGCGCAAGGCAGCAAAATCAAACGATCGCAGCCTGCGCCAGTCGCAAGCGTTTGCATCGCTTTGTAGGGTGGGGCTCACGTTTGCGCCATGCGCTGCGCCAAACGCGCGACCCGCTCGCCCAAGTGCGCCGCTGTGCACCGGTCTTCAGGCGGTGGCGCCTGGTCGGGCGTCTGTTCGACATTGGATTGCGACATGGCGCCAAGTGAGCTGCCGAGACGATTCAATTGCCCATCAAAGCATCCGGCCGCTGAACGCGCCGGAAGCAGGTCGAGACCGACCCAGATCATCGAATGTTGCGCGGCAAACACCGCCATTTGCAGCAGCGTGTTGAGCTTGTCGCCACACAGGCTGCCCGAGTTGGTGAACCCGGCGGCGATTTTGTCGCGCCACGGTTTGGCCAGATAGAACGCCGCGCTGGCCTCCATGAATTGCTTGAACCCCGCCGAAGCGCTGCCCATGTAGGTCGGCGCACCGAAGATGATCGCATCGGCGTAATGCAACTCATCCCAATGGGCATCCACTTCCTCTACCGCAATCAACCGACAGGTGCTGCCCAAATGCCGTTCGACGCCTCGCGCCACGGCTTCGGCCATGACCCGCGTGTGCCCATAGCCGCTGTGATAGACAACCACCACGTTGCTCATTGCGCCGTCCTCCGGACGTGTGCATTCCATTGCAGCCAGCAGGCCGGTGCCTGTCGCTGAACTTGTCTGACTGGATTTTTGGGGCTAGACCGGACACAGACGAGTTAATCGTTGTTAATTGTGGCGCGCCTGAAGACGCGGCTTGGAACATGGCAGTCCGTAAAAACGGGGGTTGCGCCGCTTCGCGTTCATCGAGGCCGTCCTTCTGCACGTTGCACGCAGGCAAGAACCTGAGGAATATGTCCCGATACTGCGGATTAGAGGGCTTGCGTGCGCTGTTCTCTTCCTCCGCCCTGCTCGTCACAAAGTCTTCGCACAGTACGGGCAGGATCATAAAAACATTGCAGGAGTGAGCTGTTGAGTCTTTCCCCGAATCAGGCCATCGGTTTCGGCCCCTATCGGATCCATCCCGGACAACGGCTGGTGCTTGAGGGCGACCAGCCGTTGCGTCTGGGGCGACGTGCCATGGACATTCTGCTGATCCTGCTGGCGAACGCCGGCGAAGTGGTGAGCAAGCAGCAGTTGATCGCCGAGGTGTGGCCGAACAGTGTTGTGGAAGACATCAACCTGCGTGTGCACATGGCGGCGCTACGCAAAGCCCTTGGCGACGGCCAGGCCGGCCAGCGCTACATCATCACGGTGGCGCAGCGTGGCTACAGTTTTGTCGCGCCGACCCTGCTGGAGTCCATCGGGCAGCGCCCGCTCGCCGATAGCGGCACCCGGCATAACCTGCCGCTGCGCCGCACACGGATGATCGGCCGTCAGCCACTGGTCGACAGCTTGGTGGCCCAACTGCCACGTCAGCGCTGCATCACGTTGGTCGGCCCCGGCGGGATCGGCAAAACCACCGTGGCCCTGCGTGTGGCCGAACAGATGATCGGCCGCTACCAGGACGGTATCCGGCTGCTGGACCTGGCGCCAATCAACGACCCACAAATGATCTGCTCGCACCTGACGACCTTGCTCGACCTGTCGCTGCACGATGGCGAACCGCTTAACAGGTTGATCGACGGCTTGAGCAAACGGCAAATGTTGCTGGTGATCGACAACTGCGAACACCTGATCGATGCCGTAGCGCTGCTCAGCGAGCACATTTTGCGCGGCGCGCCGCAAGTGCACATTCTGGCCACCAGCCGAGAGAGCCTGCGCGCCGAAGGCGAGTATGTGCAGCGCCTGGAATCCCTGGATTACCCGCCGCCGATTGCGGTGCTCGATCGTGCGCAAGCCTTGAGCTTTTCGGCACTGCAACTGTTTGTCGAACGAGCCCTTGCCGCTCACGAGAGCTTCGAATTGCAGGATGCCGAGTTGCCTCATGTCATTGAAATCTGCCGACGGCTGGATGGCATCCCCCTGGCATTGGAACTGGCGGCGGCGCAGGTCAACGAACTGGGGCTGAGCGGTTTGCTGAGCCAATTGCAGGGGCGCCTGCCCGCCTCGCCAGCAGGTAATCAGAGCAGCCTGGAACGCCACCATACCCTGCGCGCGACGCTGGACTGGAGCTTCAATCTGCTCACGCCTTGCGAACAGACTTGCTTGCGACGATTGGGCGTCTTTCGTGGCGGTTTCACACTGGAGTCCGCTGCCGCCGTGATTGTCGGTCAGCACATTGAACCCGACGAGGTCTTTGGCTCCGTCACACAACTGGTCGCCAAATCTCTGCTCAACGTCGAGGTCGGTGATGAAGAGGTGTTCTACCGCTTGCTCGACACCACCCGGCGCTACGCCCTGGAAAAACTCGACCACTGCGCGGAACTTGCCGACACCCGCAAACGCCACGCCGAACGCTGCCTGGCGCTGATGCATCAAGCGCAAAGTGATTGGGAGAGCACCTCGACCGCTTTGTGGATCGAACGCTATGCACGCGGTCTCGAAGACTTGCGTGCTGCGCTGGACTGGAGCCTGAACGGTGCTGGGCCCGATGAAGTGGGGATTTATCTGGCCGCGACCTCGGCACCGTTGTGGCAAGAGTTGTCGCTGCTCAAGGAGTACGGCGGTTACGTGCGTCGGGCGCTGGCCCTGCTCGACAAGGCCGCCGAACCTTGTCCGCGTGTGAAAATCGCTCTGAAACTGGCGCTCGGCAGTGCCTGCTACCACACCTGGGGCGGCACCCCGGAAACCATCGCAGCCTTCGTCGACGCCCGTACGCTGGCGCAAGCACACGACGATATCGCCGGGCAACTGCGGGCGGTGTCCGGACACATGGCGGTCAATCTCAGTTGCGGTCATTACCAGGCAGCGCTGGAGCAGAGCGAGCAGTTCGACCGCATTGGCCTGCATGGCGACCCGCTGCTGTCGCTGAGCATGCACCGGTTGCGGGTGCTGGCCCTGCACTACGCGGGCGACCAGACGCAGGCGCGCATTCATGCCGAGCAGGTGATCGAACGGATGGCACACAGCGGTCACCTCAACCGTTTTACCCACGGTTTTGGCGTGCAGTACGACCAGAGCGTCGCCTCGCTGACAGTGCTCGCCCGTGTGCTGTGGCTGCAAGGTTTCCCGGAGCAAGCCTGGCGCACCGCGCGACAGGCGCTGGATATTGCCGTGCAGATCAACCACGGCACCTCGATCTGTTACACCTTGGCGCTGGCCAGTTGTTTGATTGCTCATTACAACGGTGACCGGCAAAACGCCCGCGCGCTGCTGCATCTGTTGCTCGAGCAGGCACAGAAGCATTCGGTCATGCTGTTCTATACGTGGGCACGGCACTACGCGCAGGTGATCGACGCGGATAGCGCCACGCCAATGCCGTTGCAGAGCAGCGGTCTGGTCAGAGAAGTCATGGTGACCCTGGACAGCGGATTTGTTGATGATGCATTGCTTGAACGCGCGCAAAGCGGCGCAGCGGGTTGGAGTACAGCGGAGATTTTGCGCGCTCGCGCGGATCGGTTGTTGGCTGAAGAATCAGGGTGTTCGGGCGGCAATACCCGCCAGGCAGAAGAAGTATTGCAACAGGCACTCTCGATCGCCCAAAGCCAGGGCGCCCTGGCTTGGGAACTGCGCAGCGCCACGTCGCTGGCCCAACTGTGGCAACGGCAAAACCGCTGCCGCGAAGCGCTGGATCTGCTGAACCCGATCTACCAACGCTTCACCGAAGGCTACGCCACGCCGGACTTGCGCAAGGTGCGCTCGCTACTCGACGAGCTGAGCAGTCAACTGCGAGTCTGAAGGCCAACGGCTGCGGCTTAGGCTGCGTGCATGGCGGTGTTCGAAATTACTCGACTCACCACTGCGTTCCAGTCGTTCGCGAGCATAACGCCGGGTGGTGTTGAGCATGCGATAGCGCAGCCCACCGGTGCCCCGCACCACCACCAGCCACGATTTCTGCGCCAACCGCTCAATCATCAAGGCCAGCATCGAGGGCGGCAGTTGTGCGCAACTGATCACACTCAACGCGGCATCAAGGGCAAAAGCCGTCTGGAACACCGACAGTCGGTGCAACACCCGTTGTTCCTGCTTGCTCAGGTGCTGATAACTCCAGTCCAGCGCGGCCGTCAGGGTTTGATGGCGGGGCACGGCGGTGCGCCGACCATGACTGAGCATCTGTAGACAGTTGTCGAGTTGGGCCTGCAACCCGACCATCGCCAAAGCATCGATGTGTGCCGCTGCCAGTTCAATCGCCAGCGGCAAACCATCGAGTCGCCGACAGATGTCACGCACAGCGTTGAGATCCTGTTCGCGCAGCGTAAATCCCTGCTGCCGCGCGCGGGCACGACTGACAAACAACTGCACCGCCGAATAACCCATGACTTCTGCAACACTGTTCAGTGCCGTGGATTTGGGAATGGCCAGCGGCGGCAGTTGTTGCACGGTCTCCAGGCTGGCGTGCAAGGCTTCACGACTGGTCGCAAGAATCGACAGCCTGGGCGCTGCGTCCAATAAGCGTTCAACCAACGCCTTGCAAGCGTCGAGCAGGTGCTCACAGTTATCCAGCACCAGCAAGGTGTGGCGGCGAGATAGCGCGTCGAGATCGGTTTCGAGTGTTTGCAGCAGATGATCGAGCAGCAACGCGGGCTCGTCGATCACAGACAGATCCACCAGCCACACGCCGTCACCAAAATGCTCCAGCAACAACTCTGCCGCGCGCAACGCGACCGTGGTTTTGCCGACGCCCGCCGGGCCGGTCACGGTCATCAGCCGGCACAGCGGCAATTGCCGCACCATGGCGCCCACCAATGAATCGCGACCCGTGACCGGCGTCAGTCGCGCCGGCAAGTTGTGCAGGGGCGCTTGCAGACCTTCGAACACCACTTGCCCGGCGCTGTCACCGTGCACCGGCGCCGCGAAGCGATAGCCGCATTGCGGCACATTGACAATGTAGCGATGCCCCTTCTCACCCTCACCCAATGCTCTGCGCAGCGCCGCGATGTGAACGCGAAGGTTGATTTCCTCAACCACTGACGTCGGCCAGACCCGCGCAATCAACTCTTCCTTTCTGACCACGCGCCCCGCTCGCTCGACCAGCACCTGCAGAATGTCCAGCGCACGCCCGCCCATACGCAGTGGCCGATCCCCTTCCAGGATCAACCGTTGGCGCAAATGAAACGCGTAGGGGCCGAAATACAGCACCGACGCCGGGTTCACATCGTGGCGGTTGTTCATACCCGCTATCTTGGCAGTCCCGGCTGACGGTACAACCACCACACAGGGCGCATCACGGACATACGAGTGCGCGTGACGGACACAATGGCTCTAGCTGAACTGTTCGCGGTACTGCACAGGCGTCAGACCGAGCTTTTCAGCGAACAACAAGCGCATGTGCCGCACGCTGCCGAAACCGCTCTTGTAGGCCACGGTTTTCAATGGCAGGTCACTGGTTTCCAACAGGTTGCGTGCACAGTCGATGCGCGCACTCTGCAGGAATTCCATGGGAGTCATATTGATGTCACGGGCGAAAATCCGCGCGAAGTGCCGCGTACTCATGTTCGCCAAATGGGCCATGCGTTCGACGCTGAAGGCTTCGTCGAGGTGTTCGAGCACGTAATTCTGCACCCGTGTGATCGGGGTTTCCTGGGGCGCCACTGCCGCCATCAATGGGCTGAACTGCGCCTGCCCGCCCTGACGTTTCATCACCACCAGCAACACTTTGGCGACATCCTGAGCCAGCTTCTTGCCGTGATCCTGGGCGACTAACGCCAGCGCAAGGTCGATGCCGGCAGTGACACCCCCCGAGGAAATCAGGTTGCGATCCTCAATGAAAATCTGATCGGTCGCGACGCTCGCCTTCGGGAATGCCTTGATCAGGCGTTCGGTGTAATTCCAGTGCGTGGTGACGCGATAACCGTCGAGCAATCCGGCATGCCCAAGAATGAACGCGCCGGTGCAGATCGAGCCGTAGCGCTCGGCGCGCGGGACGGCCTCTTTTAGCCAAGCGAGCAATGCGGGAGGCTTTTCGTTGTAAGCGCCGGGACCACCGGGCACCAGCAACAAGTCATAGCGCTGCGGTGCGTCTTCGATAGAGCAGTCGGCCAGCACTTGCACACCGTTGGATGCGCGCAGAGGGCCGCGTTCAGTGCCAAGGGTGGTCAATTGATAATGCAGTTGCGGTTTCAAATACCGGTTGGCAACCGAAAACACCTCCAGCGGCCCGGCCATGTCGAGCAGAAGAAAGTCAGGGAACAACACCATTGCCACGGTTTTCATGGGGAGACTTCACTGAGAGCAAAAATGAAAGGCATGAGGCAGAGTGAGCATTATGGCCAAGTACAGCGAAGTCGTTAAAAAAGAATGCGTGAACTGAACCGCAAAACTGTCAACCTGAGAGGGACAGTATTTCAATTTTCATCTACTTATTGCATCGCAAAGTAACCAGTAACCTTCTCCTCACTCGGACGAATTCACGTCCCGCAAGGAGATTTCATCATGCTGACTCTTCGTAAAGCCTCCGATCGTGGCCTCGCTAATCATGGCTGGTTGAAGTCGTTCCACACCTTTTCTTTCGCCAGCTATCGCAACCCGCGTGAACAGGGTTTTTCCGATCTGCTGGTGATCAACGATGACCGTGTTGCCGCCGGCAAAGGCTTCGGCCAGCACCCACATCGCGACATGGAGATCTTTTCCTACGTGCTCGAAGGCGCGCTGGAACATAAAGACACCCTGGGCACAGGCTCAGTGATTCGCCCCGGCGATGTGCAACTGATGAGCGCCGGCAGTGGCGTGGCGCACAGCGAGTTCAACCATTCGGCGACCAAGCCTGTGCACTTCCTGCAAATCTGGATCGTGCCGGACGTCGGCGGCGCCAAACCGCGCTATCAACAGGAGCATTTCAGTGCGCAGAAAAAACGCGGTCGCCTGCAACTGATCATCTCGCCGGATGGCCGTGATGGTTCGCTGACCGTGCGCCAGGATGCGCGAGTCTTCGCCGGGCTGTTCGATGGCAAAGAGAGCGCCACGCTGGATTTGCCGGCCAACCGTTACGCCTATGTGCATGTGGCGCGTGGCAGCGTTGAACTGAACGGCCAGCGGTTGCAGGAAGGTGACGGCGTGCGGGTTCGCGAGGAGCAGGTGCTGACCTTGAGCAATGGCGTGGATGCCGAAGTGCTGGTGTTTGACTTGCGCCCGCAAGAGTTGCCGCAGATGCCATAAACGAGTGTTTAACGCCCACAAAAACGGCCTTCTTTTGAAGGCCGTTTTTTAGGGTGGCGTGATCGGTAATGGCAACATCGCGGGGTTAGGTGGAGGGGTAACCTTGCCTGCTTGAACCGCCGATAGAGTCGTTTGAATCGCTACAAAGACGTTGGCCTGATTGGCGTAATAGGGCGCAACGACTATGCCGACGATGCCAAGAAAATACACCGCGGTTGAAGCCCAATAATTTGCCTTGATCGTAGAGGCCTGTCGGACCGCCTCTTTTGTCTGCGAAATTGCACTCCACTTGACCACCCGTTTGCATTCGACCTGACCACCGATCGCATCGGATTTGACCAGCACGCTTTGTAACCATGATCGGCAGAGAACGGCCAGAAGCGGACACTCGGTCTAGCCAACGAAACCGTTGGCAATTCGAAGTTCAAAATTGTTCTAATCTCCCGTATTGACATATCGATAAATCTCGATACCCTAAGCTTATGGAATTGATCGAAATATTCAAAGCCCTCTCAAACCCTACGCGTCTTGAAATCTTGAAAGGTTTGAAGGATCCCGCAAAGAACTTCCCTCCGCAGGATGAAGGTGACGTTCTCACGGTCGGAGTCTGCGTCAGTAGTATTCAAGAAGGTATCGGACTGTCGCAGTCAACGGTGTCCGGTTATCTTGCCACGTTGCAACGAGTGGGCCTGGTCGAAGTAAGGCGCATCGGTCAGTGGACCTACTACAAACGAAATGAGGCAACCATCAGTGCTCTTGCCGAGATCATTGGGAAAGATCTGTAATTTTTTTACCGCAATATATCTAGATATCTCGATATTCCTTTTTGTAGATACGAGGATTTACTATGAAAGCGATGATACTTAAATCATTTGGCGGTCCTGAATCGTTCGAACTCTGCGACGTGCCCAAGCCCGTGCCACACACGGGACAGGTCCTGGTCCGGGTACACGCAACCTCCATCAATCCACTGGATTACCAGGTTCGACGTGGCGATTATCCCGACCTGGTGCAACTGCCGGCCATTACCGGACACGACGTATCTGGCGTTGTCGAAGAAGTTGGGCCAGGTGTGACGACCTTCGTACCAGGAGACGAAGTCTGGTACACCCCGCAATTATTTGACGGGCCAGGAAGTTATGCCGAGTACCACGTCGCTGCAGAAAGCATTGTCGGGAAGAAGCCTCCCTCGCTGAGCCATCTTGAGGCGGCAAGCCTGACCTTGGTTGGTGGGACGGCGTGGGAAGCACTGGTCGTGCGTGCAGCGCTCAGAGTGGGGGAAAGCATCCTCATACACGGTGGCGCGGGGGGAGTCGGTCATGTGGCGATCCAGCTGGCAAAAGCCATGGGGGCAAGGGTGTACACGACCGTGCGCGAGGCAAACTCCGAGTTCGCACGAAGTTTAGGTGCCGATGTGGTCATCGACTACGAAAAGGAGGATTACGTCGACGCCATCATCCGGGAATCAGGTGGCCGCGGAGTCGATGTCGTGTTTGACACCATCGGCGGCAACACACTGTCGCGTAGCCCCGACGTGCTCGCACAACTTGGCCGCGTGGTCACGATTGTGGACATTGCACTGCCACAAAACGTCGTTCAGGCCTGGGGCAAGAACGCGAGTTATCACTTCGTTTTCACCAGGCAAAACCGCGGCAAGCTTGATGAACTGAGCGCGTTGGTAGCGCGCGGTCAGCTGCGGCCACACGTTGGCGCTGTCTATTCGCTTGCCGACATTGCGCTCGCCCATGCCCGGTTGGAGAGTCCCAACAACGGCATTCAAGGAAAAATCGCGATCGCAGTCGAGCCATAGGCTCATCCCGTAAGTGCGTATTTTTAACCGTTGAACTCACTTAAAGGCACGCCATGATTTATGAAATTGCTTTGCTCCCCGTACACAAAGAACACATTGATAAGTTCAGATGTGCATTTGCCGAGGTCGCTCCTTTGCTCAGCCGCGCAAAGGGCTACGGCGGCCACTTGCTAGCGCAAGGGATCGAAAGCCCCGAGCTGTTCAACCTGATAGTGAGATGGCAATCACTCGAAGATCACACGCCGGGCTTCGAAGCGAGTGAAGACCATCGGCTGTTCATGATGGGCTTAGAGGGATACTTTTCGGAAGAACCGAAGGTCTACCATATTGAGGAGACCGCTTTTAGGACTGACGAACATGATGATCCAAACAATACCGTTGGCATGGGTGCTACCAGCGGCTTAAGAGGCTTGTGGCCTTAAAGCAAATAGCCGTTGTCGGAAACAGACGTTCATGACCGACAACTTTTGTCAAAAATGGACGTTTAGAGTGTCTAGTCCTGAAATGGCTTTACACCTGTTTCACCTAACCACCGGCGCATGCTCGGCCATCAAATCTATTACCCAGTCGATAAATACCCGCACCTTGGCGCTGACATGGCGATTCGGCGGGAATGCCAGATACATCGGCATTGGCGCCATGTGCCAGTCCTCAAATAGCGGCAGCAGCTCACCGCTGACCAGGTGCGGTTTGGCCATGTACTGCGGTAGCCAAAGCATGCCCAGACCAGCCAAGCCGGCGGCGAGGTACGCATTGCCGTCGTCGACCGTCAGTTGCGGGCGGCCCTGGGCCTCGATGCGTTCCTCACCCCGCTGCATCGCGTAGGGCAAGGATTTGCCTGTACGAAACCAGAGGAAGCCAACGGTACTGTGCCTGCCCTCCTCCAGCTCACTGGGGTGCGCCGGCGTACCGAAGCGCTGCAGATAGCCGGGCGCGGCATAGATGCCGAGTTTCAGATCGCCCACATGCCTTGCCACCAGGGACTGATCGATGATCTCGCCGCCGCGCACCACGCAGTCTACGTTATCGCCAATGATGTCGACGATGCGATCGCTCACGCCCACGGTCAGCTGGATTTCCGGGTAGCGTGCAAAGAACCCCGGCAAGGCTGGTATCAGCAGCATTCGCGCCAGCGGACTGGGTACATCCACCCGCAGCCGCCCGCGCGGTGTCATCGAAGCGCTGGACAAGCTGGTCTCGGCGTCGTCCATATCGACCAGTAGCCGGATGACGCGCTCGTAGTAGGCCGCGCCATCGGCGGTGACATTGACCTTGCGTGTGGTGCGGTTGAGCAGGCGCACGCGCAGCCTCGCTTCCAGTTGCTGAACGAGCTGCGTCACGGTGGTCTTGCTCATGTGCAGGGTGGCTGCCGCCTTGGTGAAACTGCCGGTTTCCACCACTCGGGCAAAGGCCTGCATTGCATCGAAACGGTCCATTTCACGCCTCACTCGGGTCTGGATAGTTTGGATTCTACAAACAGTCATGACCAGAGTTGCTTGTTTATTCAGGTTGGTCGTTTTTTTACAGTGGCTTCATCGTAAACAGCGGGCCGCGATGGCCCCGAAGGAGGTATGCAATGACCAGCAAACGTGATGTCGTTTTCCCGCCTGACCGCCATGCACTGTACGAACTCCACCGCTACTCGCCGGCGATTCGCTCCAACGGTTTTCTGTTCGTATCCGGTCAGGTCGGCAGCCGCAAGGATGGCTCGGCCGAGCCGGACCTTGCGGCACAGGTTCGCCTGGCCTTCGCCAACCTCAACGCGATCTTGGCCGAGGCCGGCAGTAGTTTCGAGGATGTGGTCGACACGACCATCTTCATGGTCGACCCCGACTCGAAATTCGAAACTATCTGGGAAGTAGCGGCCGAGTACTGGGGCAAAGCTCCCTACCCGACAGTGACTGCTATCGGCGTGACCTGGTTGTCCGGCTTCGACTTCGAGATCAAAGTGATCGCCAAACTACCCCAATAGAATCGGCTCAGCACTCCTCCGACCGCCAAAGGGAACCCTTTTTTTTCTGGCGCGCCCCTCCGCTCCCTACCGTTCGCTACCTGTTGTCACCGTCCGCTTTTGGCCGGATGCTGCCAGTGGGAAGTTATCGTGATGAATATTTATGGTCGCAGGAGTTCTAGAGTTCGAATCTCTACTTCACCGCCACATTAAGTAAACGCAAATTCCTGATTTTCCTAGAGAAAGTTGGGAGTTTGTGGTTTTTGGTGTCTGAAAAAAAGCCATATGGGACTGAGATGGGACTGGTGCGCTATTTTGGTGCGTAAATTGGTCCGACTGGATGAGTGATCAGTCTTCGCCTTTGACGATATGAACTAGGCTTTTGCGAACCCGAATCCAAGGCCGATTTTCAGTAAGCGTCTGCTCAACACGTCTTGCTTAATGGTCAGCGCTTGTCTGGAAGCAAGAAGTCTACCTCGTAGATACCGCGCGCCGCTCGGATGGCCACTGAGTGTGTGACTGGCCTTAAGTCACTCAGCTCCCATGCGAGCCAGCCGTCTTCAAAATAACTTGCACAGGCCGCTTGCATGTCAGCCAGGACGAATGGGCGCACGGCTTTCACGCGCACAATTGCGACGGCAATACCGTTATCGTCTTCGTCACCATCGTTATGAAGAAACCTCCCGTTTTCGACAATCAGAAGATCCTCGAAAGGATCTAAGTCTGGAAACCAACGACGAACTTCGAGGGTTTTCTCGCCAGAAGCGATTCGACCGCCACTGGGCCGTACAATTGATAAAGCCTTGATGGTTCTCTCCTAACAGTTGGGCGCTTGGAAAATAGTCGCCTTAATGGGATTCCACTTATGCGGCAGCAACTGATCGATTTCACTCGCCCGCTGCGTAGCGACCCTGCAAAGAGCCAGTTCTTGCGCCCAAGAGCCCACGGCCGGATCTGGTTCTCTGCCCAATTATTATCAATGGGTACGGCCCCGTCATCGAGGTAGCGCGACAGCGCTGCCCAGCGTTTCAGGCTGTAATCGAGTGCTCTGCTGATAGCCGAACCTTCGGGCACAACATCGCGCTGGGCGATCATCCAAGCATGCAGCATGTCCATCACTGGTACGGCTTTTTCTTGCCGTATTCGGCGCCGTAAATCCGGTTCCAGGTCGCGGACTTCGCTCTCGATTTCGTAAAGCAACTGGATGTATCGCAAAGCCTGCTCGGCGAGCTGGCTCTTGTTGGTGGCATGCAATTCGAAGAACTTGCGTCGCGCATGGGCCATGCAGCCGATTTCGGTAACGCCAAGTTCGAAGCTTGCCTTGTAACCGCCAAAATCATCACAGACCAGCTTGCCCTTCCAGTCTTGCAGAAAGTTGCGAGCGTGCTCTCCGGCACGGCTGGGGCTGAAGTCGTAAACGACCGCCGCCAAGTCCGAGAACTGGCTGGTGGCGTAGGTCCAAACATAAGAACGGTGGGTTTTCTTCGCACCCGGCGTGAGCATCTGCAATGGTATTTCATCGGCATGGATGACCTGCTGTCCGAGCACTACATCACGCAACGCATCGACCAGAGGCTGTAACTGTACGCCCGTCATGCCAACCCATTGCGCCAAGGTTGAACGTCGAATGGCCAAGCCAGCTCGTCCGAAAATCGACTCTTGCCGGTAAAGCGGAAGATGGTCGGCAAACTTGGCGATCATGACGTGAGCAAGCAGCCCAGCGGTCGGGATGCCCTTATCAATGACCTGTGCCGGAACCGGCGCCTGGATCAGTGTTTCACAGTCATTACAGATCCACTAGCCACGGACATGACGCTCTACGGTAAATACGCCGGGCGTGTAGTCTAACTTTTCGCTGACATCTTCACCGATGCGCTGAGTGCGCAGCCGCATTGGCAGTGAGTATTGTCCGGTTCGTGATGGATCAACGTGCGTGGAAACCCTGCCGGCAATGCAGTGCGCTTGGGCTTTTGCTTTTTCTCGGTCGCCGCTGGCACTGTTTGCAACGCCTGAAGCTCTGCTTCAATCGCCGCGATATCGGTATCGATCAGGTCATTGAGCAGGCTGGCCTGCTCGGGATTCATCTGCTTGCTGCGCTTGGCAAACTTCAATCGCTTGAGCTGCGCGATCTCGTGAGTCAGTTTCTCGATCACCGTTTGGTCTCGGTTGATCTTCTTGCCCATGGTGTCGACTTGCGACAGCAACTGCGCTGCCAAGGCACGCAGTTGGTCGGAGGACATTTGGTCGAGATTGGGCGAAGAAGTCATGCTGCGGATTTTGCCAGAGCAGGCAGTTCGCGGGGATAGACCGATAGCCGAATTGCAGCCGTTAAAGCAGTGTGATCGCGCCGCCGCAACCCACACGTTGCCATGGCAGGCCCACTACCAGAGCTTGAAGTTGCTCGGTGTCCAACTGCATTTCAGCTCCATGACGGATGCTTGGCCAATGGAATTTGCCCTGGTTCAACCGACGAGCAGCCAGCCAGATACCGAAGCCGTCATGTACCAGAACTTTCATGCAAGTAGCGCGGCGGTTGGCAAATAGATAAGCACAGTGCGGCCTCGCCGCACCGAACACCGCGATCACCCTGGCCAACGCGGTTTCGGTGCCCGCTCGCATGTCCATCGGCTCGGTAGCGAGCCAGATGAAGTCGATGCGGATCATCGCAGCAGGTCTCGAAGAAAGGTGGCGCAAGCAGCAGCATTTTCGGTTGGCCAGTTCACTTTGACGGTGCCGCGCGAATGCTGGATCTCGACGTAGATATTCGACGATGTAGCTTGCGAACTTGCTCCGCCCAACTGCATGGGTAACGGAATAAATGCAGGTTGCAGCGCCATGCTTTTCTGCGCGTGCATCCGAATCCATTTGTGGACCAGGTTTGCGTTGAGGCTATGGCCGAGTGCGATGTTGGCAATAGAAGCGCCGGGCTGGGCACACTCTTGAATGACCTGGGCCTTGAAGGATTTTGAATAGGAACGGCGTGTTGGTTGCATGAAATACCCGCTTAAAAGGCTAGAACTGGTGCCCACTTAAATTTAAGTGCACACCATGTCTTGGCCTTGCGAGGTTGGGTAGATGACTTGGCCGGACGCATACGATTTTCATGGCGCATGACTCAGAGTCCAACATTGCTACTGGGGATGCACTGACATTGGTTCTACACAACCAGCATGCCTTGGGAGCCCAATAGAGGAGGTCACCAAGTGGCTTTCAGAGAATGGCGTAGATACTGTCGCCGAGAACGCACTTGTGGCGATGGAAACCTTAGACATAAATGCCAAAGCGATTACAGATGCGATTGCACGACTAAGGCAGTTTTAGGGTGTCGCCCTAGAAGGCAGCGATCGGCTGAAAGCTGGCATTTCGAATGTCGCTTGATTTGACGGGATTTCACTGTAAAAAGGCTGCGGACTTTCAACGAACAACCCGCTTCAAAAAGGTCACAGGGAATGAGATCGATAGAAAATAATCCTCCACAGTTCACTCGTATTCCGCTGGCAGCCATCGGCGTCGGGCTGGGCCTTGCCGTTGCCGTCTATACAACTGGAAAAGGCCCCTTCTTCCTAGATAACTTTGCATACTCCTGGTTACCGCAAGTGGCAGTGCTTTGCATAGCGCTGCTGTGCAAAGCGTCACGAGAATCGCTGGGGGGAATGGCTACTGCCATGGGGCTGTACTTGTTCCTTTTCGACCTCTGGGTCACAGACTCCATGGGGTGGCTTTTCTATTTATTCAGCTTTCCAGGCATCCTCATTGGGGCATTGCTTGGCGTTGTTTTCAGCCCCTCGCGGAAGGTATTCAAGGCGCTGGTAGCGTTTGCGTGGGTGGTTCTCGGTATAGTGGGAAATTTGGCGGTTCTCGCTGTTACGGTCACATAGACTCCTCGCGGTGATGGGCAATATGATATGTACTAACAGGCGGCTTGCAGCCATGGGCAACTGATAGCAAACCGAATCCTGGAAGTGAGTCAGTATTTTATGAACGAAGGTTGGCAAAACGACGATTACCTCATCGTCCTCACGCAGGATGAAAGCTTCGCTGCGATGAAAGCCTACCAATTTGACCATTACAAAAATTCCCTGGCTTTCAATCCGATCCCCTTCCTTGGGTGACCGATACCTTTCCTGGCTCATCTCTCAAAAAGCGAGTGTTGTATGACCGCGAGCTGCAACAACCATGGAGCCCCTCCCCAACACCCACAAGCCAGCGAATTCTGCTCTGGGTGTAGGCCGTTTCGTCAGGCTACGTAGCTTCTCCAAAGCCACTCAGCGCTCACTCATTCTCCTGCGCAAACGCTTCGACAATCTGCTCGATCACGGCCCTTACCCGCGCCGTATGGCGCAAGTCTGCGTGGGTCACCAGCCACACTTCATAGGGTTGTGGGCGATTGCGCGCCGGCCAGAGGTTGACGAGGCCATCACGTTCGCCCATGTAAACAGGGATTTCTCCTACACCCAGGCTCGCCGCAATCGAGCGACGCACCAACAAGCTGGAACTCAGGCTGGCGACGATTCGCCCGCGATGCAACGGCTCGCAGACCAGTGTCATGTCCTTGTTACCCTTTAGATAGGGTTCGTAAACCACCAGGTCATGCCCCTCAAACGCCTTACCCTGCTGAGGGATGCCCTTGGCGTCGACATACGCCTGTGACGCAAACAATCCCACCGGCCAGCGGGCAATCCGCCGAGCGATCAGGTCTGGATTGTCGGGACGGGTGTTGCGCACGGCGATATCCGCCTCGCGTTTGGCCAAGCTGAGGATCTGCGTGGAAGCATCCAGTTGCACGCGCACGTCCGGGTGCAGTTCGTGCAGTCGGGCGATGGCCGGGATCAGGAAATCGATGGCCAGCGAATCGGTGGTGCTGACGCGCACGTTGCCGGTCAGGCGATCGTCCAGGCCCTGAATCTGCCGCTCCAGCTCCAGCGCCGAGTGCTCCATTTTTTCGACGCTTTTAAGCGCCGCTTCGCCGACCGCTGTCAACGCGTAACCGTCGGACGTGCGCAAAAACAACGTCGCACTCAGCGACTGTTCCAACGCCGTGATCCGTCGTCCGACAGTCGCCTGATCCACGCCCAGTACCCGCGCCGCGCCGCGTAACGTCGACTCCCTGCATACCGCGAGAAATACCCGCGCATCGTCCCAATTCATCTTGCCTCCTGATAATGCAGATGTGCATCAATACGATGCCAACTCGCTGCACCAGCGCAGCAACAATAGCCGATATGCTGAGCGCCATATACCTCTCAGGATCGCTCCCATGCGTACATCATCCTCAGCGTTACCGATCTTCGCCGGACTCTGCGCCAGCCTGGTCGGCATCGGCCTGGCGCGCTTCGCCTACACACCGTTGATTCCCTCGCTGATTCAGGCGCAGTGGTTTTCTGCCAACGACGTGGTCTATCTCGGCGCGGCCAATCTGGTCGGTTACCTGATCGGCGCCCTGCTCGGTCGGCCGATAGCTAGGCAACTTGGCAATAAAAACGCCCTGCGACTGATGATGCTGCTGGTCACCGCCGCGTTTTTTGCCTGTGCGTTTCCGTTGTCGGTGGGCTGGTTCTTTGGCTGGCGTTTGCTGTCAGGGATTACCGGTGGCGCGATCATGGTGCTGGTGGCGGCGACCGTCCTGCCCCATGTGCCGGCGTCCCGTAAAGGGCTGGCCAGCGGCGCAATCTTCCTCGGTATCGGCCTGGGGATTGCCGGTTCCGGGACAATCGTGCCGCCGCTGCTGAGCCTGGGCCTGCAGGCCACCTGGTTGGGGCTGGGCGGTTTGTCGTTGTTGCTGACCGCACTGAGCTGGTTTGGCTGGCCCGCCGATTTACCGCATGCGATTGCGACTCACGAGGTTGTGCCGGTTGAGTCAACACCTCCCGCCGTCTATTTGCTGTTCGGCCAATATGCGTTCATGGCCGCAGGTTTGGTGCCGGCCATGGTGTTCCTGGTGGATTACGTGGCTCGCGGGCTCGGTGCCGGGGCGCATATGGGTGCACGGGTGTGGGTCATGTATGGCCTGGGCGCAATTGTCGGGCCGGTGAGTTATGGTTTTCTCGCTGATCGACTTGGCGCGCGGACAGGCATCCGGCTGGTATTGATGGTGCAGGTGATTGCGCTGGGGCTGCTGGCGTTTTCCCACACCTTCATGGCCCTGGCCGTGCTGGCGGTGATTATCGGCTCATTCCCACCCGGTATCGTGCCACTGGCCTTGGCCCGTGTGCATGAACTGGTGCCGGATCATCATCGCCAGCAAATCGCCTGGAGCCGCGCCACCGTATCGTTTGCCACGTTCCAGGCGCTGGCCGGGTTTGCCTATTCGGCGTTGTTCAATGCCACAGGTGGCCATCACGCCTGGCTGTTCATGATCGCCGCGGGCGCGATCACGGTGGCAATTTTGCTGGAGCATGCCCCGAAATGGCTACCCTCTTCGCCTAAACCGCGGTTCTGTGAAAATTGAACGGAATCATTACCGGCAGGCCGCGCTCCCATCTATAGAACCTCTGGCAACAGGAATCCAAATGTCCTTACCCAACGAAATGACTCGCATCGAAATCACTGAACCCGGTGGCCCCGATGTTCTGCAAGCCAAACGCGTACCGTTGCCGGTCGCCGCTGAGGGTGAAGTGCTGATCCGCGTTCACGCCGCCGGCATCAACCGGCCAGACGCCTTGCAACGCGCCGGCAAATACCCGATGAAGCCCGGAATGAACCCGATTCCCGGTCTTGAAGTAGCCGGCGAAGTGGTCGCGCTCGGGGCCGGTGTCAGCCAGTTTGAGCTTGGCGACAGCGTTTGCGCGCTGACCAATGGCGGCGGTTACGCCGAATATTGCGCAGTACCGGCCGGCCAGACCCTGCCAATCCCCGCCGGGATTGATTGGGTGCAGGCCGCCGCGATCCCGGAAACCTTTTTTACCGTGTGGGCCAACCTGTTCGGCCTAGGTGGTGCCAGCAGCGGGCAACGTGCGCTGATTCACGGTGGCACCAGCGGTATCGGCACCACCGCGCTGATGCTGTGTCGTGAGTTCGGCATTGAGGCATTTGCCACGGCCGGTAGCGCCGAGAAATGCGCAGTGATCCGTAAGCTGGGCGGTCAGGCAATCAACTATCGCGAAGAGAATTTCGCTGACGTCATCGCCGAGAAAACTGCCGGTCAAGGCGTGAATATCGTTCTCGACATCATGGGCGCCTCCTACCTCAACGCAAACATCAGCGCCCTGGCGATGGATGGACGAGTGGTGATGCTCGGTTTCCTTGGCGGCGCCCGGGCCAATGACATTGATCTGCTGGCAATCCTCGGCAAACGCGCCGTTGTAACGGGTTCTCTGCTGCGCGCACGCACCGCTGCCGAGAAAGCCGCGATCGCCGATCAACTGCGCGAACACGTATGGCCGGTGCTGGCCGACGGACGCTGTCTGCCGATGGTCGACAAGGTCTACTCACTGACCGACGCGGCCAAAGCCCATGCCCACATGGAAGCCGGCGATCACATCGGCAAAATCGTGCTTCGCGTGGACTGAGCCGCCGCAGCATTTTGTAATCGTTGCACACGGGCGATGGTCGAAAATGTCGTGCACAGACCGAGGCATCTGGTAAAAAGCGTTCTTTGTCTGCGCAGTGGTGAACCGTTTAATGTTCCTTTCCTTCATGACCCGCCTGCGACGTCGCCGCTTGGCATTCGCCTGCATGGCCGCGCTTATTATCGGCGTGCCGGCGAGTTGTGCCGTGCTGGAACATACCGAGCGCAAACTGCTGTTTCGCATCGAACCGGGCACGGCGGGTTGGTATCACGGCTTGCCCGGCAGCGTGCAGGAACTCGATCTGCAACCCAAACGTTTCAAGGCCGGGCAAAACATTCATGCCTGGTGGTGGCCTGCAGAACGCAAGAATGCCCCGGCCATCCTCTATCTGCACGGCGTGCGCTGGAACCTCACCGGGCAATTGTTCCGCATCGAGCAACTGCGCGCAGCGGGCTATTCGGTGCTGGCCATCGATTACCGTGGGTTTGGCAAGAGCAAGGGTGATCTGCCGTCCGAAAGCAGTGTTTATGAAGATGCGCGAGTGGCGTGGGAGCGTTTCAAGCTGTTGCAACCGGATCCGAACAAACGCCTGATCTACGGTCACTCCCTCGGCGGTGCCGTGGCAATCGATCTGGCAGCCGAACTCGGACAGGACGCCGCCCGCGATCACACGCCACTGCCCGTGCGCGGACTGGTGATCGAGTCCACGTTCACCTCTCTGGCGGATGTCGCCGCGGCGGTGGCCAATACCTCGCTGCCGGTGCGCTGGCTGCTGTCGCAGAAGTTCGATTCCATCGACAAGATCGCCGAGATTCATATGCCGCTGCTGGTGGTGCATGGCTTGGCCGATGCCTTAGTCCCCCCGCGTTTCAGCGAACAACTGTTCAACGCGGCACAGCAACCCAAACGCTTGCTGCTGGTGCCTGGAGCGACGCACAACAACAGCATGGCGTTGGGCGGGCAACATTATCGCAAGGCTATTGATGCGTTGATGCAAACCCAGCCCGCCCCTCGTATCGCCGGCCCCGCGACTGTGCGCAGCGCACGGGACACCTAACGATAACCACTCGCCTGTAAATCGAACAGTTGCGCGTAATGCCCGGCCGCGGCGATAAGCGCACCGTGGCCACCCTGTTCCAGAATCTTTCCTTGTTGCAGCACGATGATGTGATCGGCATTGCGCACGCTGGAAAAACGATGGGAAATCAGTAAGGTCATGCGCCCTGCCGTGTGCTGGCTGAAATGCTCAAACACTGCGGCTTCCGCCGCCGGGTCCAGGGCCGAGGTTGGCTCATCGAGGATCAGGATGTCGGCATCACGGCGCATATACGCCCGGGACAACGCAATCTTCTGCCATTGCCCCCCGGACAACTCCTGGCCACCGGCAAACCAGCGCCCCAACTGCGTGGCATAACCACGGTCGAGCCTTTCGATGAATGGCGCCGCCATCCCTTCGGCAGCGGCCTCCTTCCAGCGTTGTTGGTCGTTGAACGCCAGCGTATCGCCGACGCCGATGTTTTCCCCGACGCTGAACTGGTAGCGGATGTAATCCTGGAAAATCACGCCAATGCGACGGCGTAACGCGGTTTCCTGCCAATCCTGCAAATCGCTGCCATCGAGCAGAATGCGTCCTTGATCGGGACGGTATAGGCGGGTCAATAACTTGATCAGCGTGGTCTTGCCGGAACCGTTTTCCCCCACCAACGCCAGGCTGTTGCCCGGCACCAGATGCAGGTCAATGCTTTGCAGTGCCGGACGGCTGGCCCCCGGGTAACAGAAACCGACGTTTTCGAAACGCAGACCATCGCCCGGTTGCGCGCCGACGGTCAGGTGACCGGTATCGGCCAGCACCGGTTCAGCGAGGTATTGATAAAGACTCGTCAGGTACAGGCCGTCTTCGTACAGACCACTGATCGCGCTCAGGCTACTGCTCACAGCGCTCTGACCTTGCTTGAACAGCACCAGATACATGGTCATCTGGCCCAGACTGATGTCGCCCTGCACTGCATCGATCACCACCCAGGCGTAGGCCACGTAGAACGCCGCGGTGCCAAGCAATCCAAGACCGAAACCCCAGCCATCACGACGCAGCGTCAAGCGCCGATCTTCGGCATAGAGTCTGGCGAACGTGTCGCGGTAGCGTTGCAGCAACAGCGGTGCGAAGCCGAACAGTTTGACCTCTTTGATATAGGCCTCGTGGGAAAGAAGCGTCTCGATGTAACTCTGCTGTCGACTCTCCGGCGCGCGACGGGTAAACAGGCGAAACGCATCACCGGAGAAATGCGCCTCGGCGAAAAACACCGGCAGCGCCCCGGCCACCAACAGCACCAAGGCCCACGGCGAAAAGTGCACCAGCAGCACGCCGAAGCTGATCAGCATGATCAGGTTCTGGATCAATCCCAGCGACTTCATGACCAACGCCAATGGCCGCGTCGAGGCTTCGCGGCGCACCCGCACCAGCTTGTCGTAGAACTCGGAGTTCTCGAACTGCACCAGTGAGAGGGTCTGCGCCTTCTCCAGAATCATCGTGTTGACCTTCTGGCCCAACTGCACCCGCAACAGCGACTGCTGCACCGACAGCGCCCGCTGTGTGCCGGACAACAACGCCAATACCCCCGCCTCCATCAGCACATATCGCAACACCGGCCACAGCGGCGCACTGCCGTGCTGCGCGTGCAGCTGCATCGCCGCGACCACGGCATCGACAATGCGCTGGCCCAACCACGCCGCCAGTGCCGGCAGCATCCCGGCAATCAGCGTCGCCAGCACCAGCCCCAGAAACAAACCTCGCGACGTCCCCCAGACCAACCGCAACGCACGCTGCGCTTGGTCGAACAAGGAAGTGACGCGGGAAAATGAAGGCATAGGACGTTGAACCCGGCAGGTGATGACAGTGCGCCATGGTACTCCAGCGCAACGATTGAAATTCATAGTGTGCGAATTCCTCGGCATACTGGCGTGCGCCGAACACCACGAAAAGGACTCAACGTGTTATCTCGCCCCAATGCCCTTTGGCTCTATTACCCTCTCTGCTGGCTCGCGGCTCTGACGCTGCTGCTGCACAGCGCTTTTTATGACTGGAATCTGATGACACCGATCGATGTCGGTGGCACCTTCATGGGCGGCATGGGCGGGCAAATGTTTGTCAGTGCCTGGGTTCTGACCACAGTGGTTTTGTTGATAAGCCTGCTAGTGCGCTTGCCTGGATCGATCCATGCCTGCATCGCCGCAGGGCTTTTGCCACTTGGCATGGGCGCCTGGTGGCTAGTCAACTATCCAGACGATGCAGAACAACGGATCTACAGCATCAGCCCCCATGAAATCGGCAGCGCAATGTTGATCGGCGCAGGCTTGATGCTGTTCGGTCTTTTTTTGCGCTCAAGACTCAAGAAAAGCCACAGCAGCGGCCAGCCGTCCCGCTTCGCAATGATCGGCAGGTCTGTGGTGGCGGTTCTCATAGCCGTTGTTTTTATCGGCGCGCCGATCAAAATTGCCACGCACCTTGAGCTACCCCATTGCGCGTTCAGCAAGGAGGGTCAGCAATTGACCATATGCCTAGGTGACGACGAGCACGTCATCGTCGACTGAGTCGGGACTTGCCCGGGTCTTTTCATTTGAAAAACATCGGGAGAAACCCGCTCGATCCCGACGTCAAAACCTCTGCTATGTTTTAACCGCCCATCGTGGAACACGCTGTACAACCACTACTCCACGCCTGACTGCCAGGAACAAAGACATGAAAATCAACCCGTACCTGATCTTCAACGGCGACTGCCGAGAAGCCTTCACTTTTTATCAGCAAGCCCTGAGCGGCGAACTGGAGGCGATGACCTCTTTCGGTGAATCCCCCGCTGCGGAGCACGTTGCAGAAGAACATCGGCACCTGATCATCCACACCTGCCTGAAAGTCGGCGATCAGATGATCATGGCTTCGGACACCACGCCCGACCGCCCGACTCAGGGCATGAGTGGCTGTTCAATTTCCCTGAACGTCGACAGCATTGCCGAAGCCGAGCGGATATTTAACGCGCTGGCCAAGGACGGTCGCGTCGACATGCCGCTGGAAGCGACCTTCTGGGCCGCACGATTTGGCATGTTGGTGGATCGCTTTGGCGTGTCATGGATGGTCAATTGCGATAGCGACAAGTGAGTCTGCGTTTTCCACACCCATGAAAAAGCCCAACCGTTAAGGGTTGGGCTTTTGGCTTAACGCTGTGCCAGTTCATGCCGCACGCATTGTTCATAGTAGGTTTGCTTGATCGCCGCGGGTCTGAGCCGCGAGCTGCTGTTGTAGGTTTGCTCGGTGATGCCCATGGCGGTCATGCGCATCCATGGCTGCTGGAACTTGCGGGCCTGCAAGCGCTTGCGTGCACCGTACAGGGAGATTCCGGACAGTTTCGATTGCTGCGCACCGGCGGCGATATCGGCACCCCAGGTGCAGGCAAAGCGATGGTTTTTGCTCAATGCCCTTGCCTGAACCCCCGCGGCAAAGACAGCCAGGGAAAGCGTTGCAACGGTGATGACAATCGTCCGCATGTGGCCAACCTAACCTTTTGAAAAAAAGCGAGTTTGCCGTTCAAAGTGCAATCAGGGGGCCAGCAATTTGCCGCTTTTACCGATTTTTCTACTGCCTTGCTGGACTGATCAGCACAACGGTCGACTCACCGACAGCCCTCATGATGCGTGGCAAACACCCTGGCTGAAACTAATAGGGGTGTGGTGAAGCGAGAGCCAGAAAAGGCCCTCGCTGTTTGCCGTCAAAGTCAGCGCTTGAGTTTGCGCTTGTTGCGGTATTGGTCGATGACCACCGCGACCACGATGATCAAGCCTTTGATGATGTCCTGAATATAGGCATCGACCCCGACGAACGTGAATCCACTGGCCATCACCCCAAGAATCAATGCACCGATGACGGTGCCGGTAATGCGCCCCACCCCGCCCGCCAGGCTGGTTCCGCCAATGACCGCTGCGGCAATGGCATCCAGCTCATAGGACATGCCCATCCCCGCCTGCCCGGTGGCGGCGCGGGCCGAAGCCACCACGCCCGCCAATCCTGCCAGCAACCCGGCGATGCTGTAGACGATGACCAGATGGCGTTTGACGTTAATACCGGACGTACGCGCCGCCTGCATGTTGCCGCCGATGGCGTAGGTGTATTTGCCGTACTTGGTGTAGCGCAATGCGATGTGGAAAATCACCGCGACCACCAGAAAGATGATCACCGGCATCGCGCCGTTACCGATGGCCGTGTAGGAGTCCGACAGCATGCTGATCGGCTGGCCTTCGGTGTAGTAACGCGCCAGGCCACGGGCCGAGACCATCATGCCCAAGGTGGCAATGAACGGTGGAATTCCGGTGATGGCGATGATGCTGCCATTGATTGCCCCCGCCAACAGCCCGACGCCGAGCCCGACAATCACCGGAATCCACACCGGCAAGTCGGTCAGCGACGGGAATACCGCCCGAGAGAAATCCGAGGTCTGTGCCAGGCTGGCCGCAATCATCGCCGATAAGGCCAGCACCGATCCCGACGACAGGTCGATGCCGGTGGTGATGATCACCTGGGTTACGCCAATCGCCAGCAGGCCGATGATCGACACTTGCAGGATCATCAGCACCAAACGCTGGGAGTTCATCAGGAAGCTCTGGTCGCGCACGATCCAGCCGAACACTTCGAACACCAGGCCGATACCAATCAGCACCAGGAAGATGCTCAGCTCGGTCGGAAAGCGCCGGCGATTCTTGGCCGGCGCCGCTGCCGGTTTGTTTTCCAGTATCGCGTTCATAACTACTCACCCTTCTATCGCGTCGACGACGCTGGCCGTGCCAGCGTCAGCATTCATTAGTGAACGGCGGACATGCCCGAGGCCAGTTGCATCACTCGCTCCTGAGTCGCTTCGCGGCGGTCGAGGGTGCCCATCAGGTCGCCCTCGTGCATGACCATCACGCGGTCGCTCATGCCGAGCACTTCCGGCAGTTCCGAAGAAATCATGATCACCGCCATGCCTTCGCTGGCGAGATAGGCGATAAGCCGGTAAATCTCGGCCTTGGCGCCGACATCGATACCGCGGGTCGGCTCGTCGAGAATCAGGATGCGCGGATTGGTCATCAGCCACCGCGCCAACAGGGCTTTCTGCTGATTACCACCGGACAAGGTATCGATGCACTGCTCCAGTGACGGGGTTTTCACCCGTAGCTTCTTGCACATGTCTTCGCACAAGGCGCGCAGGGCTTTTTGCTGGATGAATCCGCGGCCGGCGTAATGCGGCAGCACTGCCATTTCCATGTTTTCCAGTACTGACAGGCACGGGAACAGACCGCTGAGCTTGCGATCCTCGGTCAACAGCGCGAAGCCCTTCTCGATTGCCATGTGGGGGTCGCTGATGCGCACCACTTCGCCATCGAGACGAATCTCGCCACTGTCGCTTGGGGTAATGCCGAAAATCGCTTCGGCAACGTTGGTCCGCCCCGAGCCCATCAGCCCGGCGATGCCGAGGATCTCGCCGGCGTGCAGGTCGAAGGAAACATCCTTGAAAATGCCGTCCAGTTTAAGGTCGCGCACCGACAGCAACAGATCGCCGATCGGCTTTTCGCGTACCGGGAACAACTGGCTCAACTCGCGACCGACCATCATCGAAATCAGGCTATCGCTGTCCATGCTGTCGGCCCGTTGCAGGCCTATGTAGGCGCCATCGCGGAACACCGCCACTTCATCGGCGATAGCGAACACTTCGTTCATTTTGTGGGTGATGTAGATAATGCCTTTGCCCTGGCTTTTCAGGTCGGCAATGATCGAAAAGAGGTGGGCAACTTCCTTGTCGGTGATGGCCGAGGTCGGTTCGTCCATGATCAAGATGTCGGAATCGTAGGACACCGCTTTGGCGATCTCGACCATCTGCCGTTCGGCGATGCTCAGGTTGCCGACCTGCTCTTGCGGATCGAGGTTGATCCGCAAGCGTTCGAGCAATTTCGCCGTGCAGCGGTGCATTTCCCGGTGATCGACCATGCGAAAGCCGTTGAGCTGCTCACGGCCGATCCAGATATTTTCGGCGATGCTCATGTGCGGCATCAGGTTGAGTTCCTGGTGGATCATCGCGATCCCGGCCTGAAGCGCTGACAGTGGTGTTTGGAAGACCACCGGCTTGCCCCTCAGGCGCAGTTCACCGGCGTCCGGCTGATAGATGCCGGCAATGATTTTCATCAGGGTGGATTTGCCAGCGCCGTTTTCACCCATCAGGGCCAGCACAGAACCTGGGCGTACCCGAAGCTGCACATCGGCCAAGGCAACCACACCGGGAAATCCCTTGCTGACGTTGACGATCTCCAGCAGGTACGGCTCATCGGCAGGTGTTGCAGTTGGCTGGATACCCACTAACGGGGTGCTCGAAGCAGTCGCTGAAGCGAACATGATCAGGTACTCCATCAGCAAGGTCGCGGTGGCAACCTTGCGTATTTATTGTTGTTATTGAACGGACGGGCTATTTGAACGTGTCGACGTTTTGCGGGGTGATCAAGCGGTATGGCACCCACACGGACTGTTCAACCGGCTCGTTTTTGGCCATTTTCACGGCGGTGTCGATCGAACCGTCGGCCTGTCCCTTGGCGTCCTGAAACACCGAGACGGCCAAGGCGCCCTTCTTCACTGCGTTCAAGCCGTCCGGCGTACCATCGACACCGGCAATCAGCACGCTACCCTTTTTGACGCCTGCCTGTTGCAGGGCCATGGCCGCGCCAATCGCCATCTCATCGTTGTTGGAAACGACCGCGTCAAACTTGCGGCCCTGGGTCAGCCAGTCGTTGACCAGGGTCATGCCTTTATCCCGCGACCAGATACCTGTCTGCTCTTGCTCGATCTTGATGTCCGGGTATTTGGCCAAAACTTCTTTGACGCCCTTGGTGCGGTTAGTGGTGGAGTTGTTCGCGAGGTCGCCGAGCAGAATCACGATGTTGCCCTTGCCGCCCATTTTGTCGGCCAGGTACTGCATCTGCATTTCACCGGCCTCCAGATCGTTGGAGGCGACCGTGACGACACCTTTGGGCAGCTTCAGGTCATCGGGGCGGCGGTTGACGTAGACCAGCGGGATACCGGCCTTG
This sequence comes from Pseudomonas sp. RA_15y_Pfl2_54, assembly GCF_963971015.1. Lineage (NCBI taxonomy): Bacteria > Pseudomonadati > Pseudomonadota > Gammaproteobacteria > Pseudomonadales > Pseudomonadaceae > Pseudomonas > Pseudomonas sp. RA_15y_Pfl2_54. Next base: position 45,583 of record NZ_CAXAPN010000021.1, on the reverse strand, counting down.
ACGGCGGCTTCGGTGATTTTACGGGTGGCGGCGGTATCCACCGGATTGACCACGATGGCATCGACCTTCTGGCTGATGAAGTTTTCGACCTGACTCAATTGCTTGACCACGTCGCTGCGGGCGTCTTCGAATTGCAGCTGTACGCCATCGGGATAGGACTTGGCTTTCGTGTCCATGGATTCGCGCAGGTAGGTCAGCCAGGTGTCATCGAATTGGGACATGCTGACGCCGATCTTCATATCGGCGAGCGCCGCGCCACTGGCGAACATCAGCGACAAGGCAAGTGAGGCAAAGCGGATCTTGGTCTTCATGAAAAGTCTTTCTCCACATTCTTGTTGGTTTTATGGATGAGGCGTGACGATTTCAGTAAGCAGGCAAGCGGGAAAAGGGTTTAAACAGGTGGCGAGGCAGGTCGCTGAAAACGACTTTATTGGAAAATAATTTCCATATCAACTCATTTTAGAATTTTATTCTGATTTTATTCCATGGCGCTCGAACAGGCTCAATTCCACCACTTGATGCCGCTCGGCGCTCAGTCGCGCAGCGTCCAGCACGCAAGTGGTCGCCAGTGCATCACGGGCGTCCACAGGCAGTGGGCCACCGCTCTGCAACGCGGTTTGTAGCTGTAAATAGAACTGATTCCAGCAACCGCGCTCGGAGGGCACCCGTTCGCGCACCTCGCCCTGTTCGAACCAGCCCCAGCGGCGATGTTCTTCCACCCCCCAGCGCTCACCTTCGGTTTTTGGCGAAAGCCCGGCGAGTGCCGAGGCTTCTTGCCCGTCCAGACCATCGACGCTGTAACAACCGTGGGTGCCGGTCACCCGAAAGCGCGGGCCGGGGGTGTTTTGCAGGCAACTGCCGCCCAGGTGTGAGGTCACGCCACTGGCATGGGTCAGGGCCATAAAGAAGCCGTTATCGAAAACCTGGCCTTTTTCCAGGTAATCCAGTTCGGCGTAAACCCGTGTCACCGGACCAAACAACAGCAACGCCTGATCGACCAGATGGCTGCCCAAGTCGCGAAGAAAACCACCACCACTGCCGTTGTTCACCGCCAGTGGTGAGTAACGTTCGATCCGCGATTGGAAACGGGTGACTTGGCCCAACGCACCGGATTCGATGAGTTTGCGCACGGTCAGGAAGTCCGAGTCCCAGCGACGGTTCTGATAGACGCTGAGCGGCACGCCTTGGCGCTCGGCCATGGTAATCAGGGTTTGCGCTTGCTGCGCATCAGCGGCAAACGGTTTGTCGCTGACCACCGCCACTCCGTGTTCGATGCCATCAAGCACCAACGCCGGACGGCCCTTGAGCGGCGTGGACACCACCAGCACATCGATCCCGGCCTCCACCAGTTGGCCGATGCTGTCGAACGCTGGCACCCCTGGGTGTTCTGCCGCCAGCAACTGTCGGCGTTCCGGTGAACGGGTGACCACACCCACGAACGTCGCCGCCGGCAAACTGCTGATCAGCGGAGCATGGAAAAACCGGCCGCCATGGCCGTAACCGACAAGTCCGATCCGCATGTGTGCATTCCTTCTTATTGTTATGTAACCGCTCACTGGACACACGCCGTCCTTGTGGCAGCGGGTTTGCTCGCGAAGGCGGCGGACACGTCAATATTGATGTCGGCTGACACAGCGCTTTCGCCAGCAAGCCCGCTCCCACAGGCGATCATCGTTAGCCGTAGAAATGTGGGCGGTCTGGCAGACCGACTTTGACGATCGCCCCGCTGCTCTGCGCCTCGATGCACGCGTCTGCGGCGACGGCAGCGGCGAAGCCATCCCACGCTGACGGGCCACCCACCTGCCCGGCGCGCACGCCATCGATGAATGCCTGCAACTCAACGTCATACGCCGCGATAAACCGATCCTTCCAGTCCATCAGAATCGCGTTGGACAACTTCGCCCCGCTGCGCAACTGCACCTGGGACGGCTCGGGCAACCTGGCGATGCCGGTCTCCCCCACCACTTCGCACTGGATGTCGTAGCCGTATTGGCAGTTGACGAACACTTCCACGTCGATGCGCGTGCCCTTGGTGGTTTCCAGCAGCACGATCTGCGGGTCTCTCAAATGCGCGAGGGCCTTGCTGCTCTTGCGCGGGAACACCACCTGCACCGACACGTAATCGTCGTCGAGCAACCAGCGCAACACGTCCAGTTCATGGATCAGGGTGTCGGTGATCGCCATGTCGGTCTTGTAGTTTTCACCCACGCTCGGGTTGCGATGCGCGCAGTGCAACATCAAGGGCTCACCAATCTGACCGCTGTCGATCACGGCTTTGAGTGCCCGATAACCTTCGTCATAGGGGCGCATGAAACCGACCTGTACCAGGCGTTTACCGTGGGCCACTTCGGCCTCGACGATGTTGCGGCAACCTTGAGCGGTGACCGCCAGCGGCTTCTCGCAGAACACCGGTTTACCCGCCGCAATCGCCGCCAGCACGAACGCTTCATGGCTCGGGCCCCAAGAGGTGACGAGGATTGCTTCGACCTCCGGTGCCTTGATCAGCGCATGGCCGTCGGGATAGACCTCAGCGGTCAGTTTCAAGTCGGAAACGACCTTCGCGGCTTGCTGCAAATTGATGTCGGTTACAGCAACGACCTGGCTATTGAGCAGGGTCTGGCTGCAACGACGGATATGGTCCTGGCCGATAGCCCCGGTACCGATGACGCCGATCCGCAGTGAATGAGAGAGCAATGACATGAAGATTCTCCGGTGAAAATTTGTTGTGGGTATCAGGGGCAATCAGTACTGACGGGCCTTGGCCAGTCGTTCATTCAGGGTCTTGGCCACCGCATCGGTGCGGGCGCTGGTGGAGACTTGCGCCACGCCGACCCGCCACCACGAGAGGTATTTGTGAATCATGGTTTTGGGTAGAACCTTGATATCGATCAGCGTCGACACCGTCTGCAAACGCGCATCGGCCAATGCGCTTCGCAGCTCTTCGACCGTGCTCACTTTGTAGGTCTTGCAACCATAAGCCGCCGCGCTCATGGCGAAATCCACCGGCACGAAACCGCCGTCGAGCTTGCCGGTTTGCGGGTTGCGGAACCGCAACTCAGTGCCGAAGCTGTCCATGCCGTGTTCCATCTGCAGGTTGTTGATGCAACCGAAAGTCATGTTGTCGAACAGCACCACGTTGATCTTGCGGCGCTCCTGGATCGAGGTCGCCAGTTCGGAATGCAGCATCATGTAAGAGCCGTCACCGACCAGCGCATAGACCTCGCGCTCAGGCTCGGCAAGTTTCACGCCCAGTGCGGCATTGACCTCGTAACCCATGCAGGAATAGCCGTACTCGACGTGATAAGTGTTCACGCCCTTGCTGCGCCAACTGCGCTGCAAGTCACCGGGCAGGCTGCCGGCGGCGGCGACGATCACCGCGTCATCGGCCAGGGTTTCATTGAGCACGCCAAGCACACGGCTCTGGGTCAGGCAGGAGCCGGTCAGCTCGATGAATTCGCGCAGCACCGCCGGGTCCATGTGGTCGTTGATTTCCGGGATGAAGTCCTGGCTCTGGTATTCGACCTGATAGAGACGGTCGACTTCCTCGTCCAGTTGAACCTTGGCCTGTCGCGGTTGATCGCCCCACGCAGAACGGTAATCGCCCAAGGCTTGAGCCAGGGCTTGCAAGCCAACTTTGGCGTCCGCCAGCAGTTGCACGCCGTCGAGCTTCAGGGCATCACAAGGACTGATGTTGAGGTTGAGAAATTGCACGTCCGGATGCTGAAACAGGGATTTCGAGGCGGTGGTGAAATCACTGTAGCGGGTGCCGACACCGATGATCAGGTCCGCGTCTTTGGCCAGCAAGTTCGCCGCCAGACAGCCGGTTTCACCGATCCCGCCAACGTTCAGCGGGTGACTGGACACCACCGCACTCTTGCCGGCCTGGGTTTCGGCGAAGGGAATGTCGAAGCGCTCGGCCAACGCCTGCAAGGCGCCATTGGCACCCGAGTATTTGACCCCGCCACCGCAAATGATCAGCGGCTTGCGCTTGCCTTTGAACAGCGCCAGCGCATCACCGAGCATCGCCTCGGTCGCCGGACGACGCTCGATGCGGTGCACGCGTTTTTGCAGGAAGTAATCGGGATAGTCGTAGGCCTCGGCCTGCACGTCTTGCGGCAAGGCCAGGGTCACTGCGCCGGTTTCGGCAGGATCGGTCAGCACACGCATGGCGTGGATCGCCGCCGTCATGAGTTGTTCGGGGCGGTTGATGCGGTCCCAGTATTTGCTCACGGCCTTGAACGCATCGTTGGTGCTGATGCTCAGGTCGTGGAACTGCTCGACCTGTTGCAACACCGGGTCCGGCTGGCGGCAGGCATACACGTCGCCGGGCAACAACAGCAAGGGAATGCGGTTGGCCGTCGCCGTCGCCGCGGCGGTCAGCATGTTGGCTGCACCAGGGCCTACCGATGAAGAGCAAGCGTAGATCTTGCGCCGCAGGTGCTGCTTGGCAAAACCGATGGCCGCGTGTGCCATGCCTTGCTCATTACGCCCCTGATGGACGATCAGGTCGCCACTGTCCTGCTCCAGCGCCTGGCCCAGACCCAGCACGTTGCCGTGGCCGAAAATGGTAAAGATCCCGGCCACGAACTTGCTTTGGACCCCATCGACCTCGATGTACTGGTTATCGAGGAATTTCACCAGGGCCTGGGCCATGGTCAGTCTTGTTGTGTTCATTGCCGCACCTTTTATGAAGGCAAATCCAATCTAATGGGGGATTTCCATTAACCTTGAGTTCTTTGCAGGTGATCCATGCTCGCGCCGATCGCCTGCTGGATATCCGCCAGACCATGGACGCTGTCGGCAAAAGGCTCGAACGACAGGTAGCCGCTGTAACCACTGCTGAGCAAGGTGTCGACTTGCGCCGCGTTGCCGAGGATGTCGCCCTCGCCCACCAGCACCCGGTGGCCGTCGCGAATGGTCGCCAACGGCGCCTCGGCATCCTCGACACCAGAGATGTGCACCAGTCCGGTCAGCTCGGGAAAGAATTCATGTTCGCCGGCCAAGTAATGGTGAAAGGTGTCGTGCACCAGACGAAACACATCCAGCCCGCCAATGGCCTTGATCGCGTCCACCGCCGTACGCTTGCGGCGCAGCGAGCACTCTTCGAAACCCAGCGGTTCAATGAAACCGAGGATGCCGTGTTCGCGCAGGATCGGCGCCAGTTCAGTCAACGCCGTGCGCAAACCCGAAGCGCGTGCAGCCTCATTGCGCGGGTCAGCACGGTCGTTGAGCGGACACATGACCAACCCTTGAGCACCACAATCACGGGCATAAGCAGCCAGCTTCAAGGCCTGTGCACGGCGCTCGTCATTCCACACATCAAACGGATACAGCGCGTTGATCGACAGCACGGTAATGCCTTGGGCGGTGCACAACTCACGGACGCGCTCGGGGGCGGTGCCGTCTTCGATCTCGACGCCTTTAAGGTCGTTGCGAATTTCGATGGCGTCGGCCTTGAGGGCCACCGCCAGGTCGATGAACGCCGGCAGGGACAAGCGTGGGGCGACCATACGGTTCAGGGCGAAACGCAGGGGTTTGCTCATTATTGTTGTTCTCCGCACAGGTGAATCAGTTGGCCGTTGGCATGCTGAATTCCGGGCCGTTGGCGATACTGTCGGGCCAGCGCTGCATCACGCTTTTGTAGCGACTGTAGAAGCGAATGCCCTCCTCGCCGTAAGCATGGTGATCACCAAACAACGAGCGTTTCCAGCCGCCGAAAGAATGCCAGGCCATCGGCACCGGAATCGGCACATTGATGCCGACCATGCCGACCTTGATGGTGCGGGCGAAGGCTCGGGCGATGCCACCGTCGCGGGTGAAACAGGACACGCCGTTGCCGAATTCGTGGGCGTTGATCAACGCGACGGCGCTGGCGAAATCCGGCACCCGCACGATGCCCAGCACCGGGCCGAAAATTTCCTGTTGGTAGATGCTCATTTGCGTCGTGACGTTGTCGAACAGCGTCGCGCCGACGAAGAAGCCGTTCTCGGCGCCCGGCACCTTGAAGTTTCGGCCGTCGACGATCAGTCGTGCGCCCTGAGCCACGCCTTCGTCGATAAACCCTTCGACTTTGGCCTTGTGCTCGGCGGTCACCAACGGCCCCATGTCGCTGTCGCCCTTCAGGCCGTTGCCGACTTTCAGTTGATCGATACGCGGCAGCAGTCTGGCAATCAGTGGGTCACCGACATCGCCCACCACCACGGCAATCGAAATCGCCATGCAGCGCTCGCCGGCCGAGCCGTAGGCCGCGCCGATCAGGGCATCTGCCGCTTGATCCAGGTCGGCGTCGGGCATGACGATCATGTGATTTTTCGCCCCGCCCAGTGCCTGCACACGCTTGCCCCGGGAGGTAGCTTGTTGGTGGATGTACTCGGCAATCGGCGTCGAGCCAACAAAGGAAATCGCCTCGATGTCCGGGTGTTGCAGCAACGCGTCCACCGCTGTCTTGTCGCCCTGGACCACGTTGAACACGCCGTCGGGCAAACCGGCTTCGCTCAACAGTCGGGCCATCAGCACGCTGGCGGACGGATCACGCTCGGACGGTTTGAGGATGAAGCAGTTACCGGTGATCAGCGCCAGCGGGATCATCCACAACGGCACCATCACCGGGAAGTTGAACGGCGTGACGCCGGCACACACGCCCAGCGGCTGACGCAGGTTCCAGTTGTCGATGCCGCCGCCGATGTTGTCGCTGAAATCGGTTTTCAGCAGGTTCGGCGCTCCACAGGCGTACTCGACGATCTCGATACCCCGGGTGACTTCGCCCTTGGCGTCCGAAAACACTTTGCCGTGTTCGCGGCTGATGATTTCTGCCAGTTCATCGTGATGCTGGTCGAGCAGTTCCTTGAACTTGAACATCACCCGCGAACGGCGCAGGGATGATTGTTCGGACCAGGCCGGGAAGGCTTTCAGGGCCGAGGCAACAGCTTCGTCTATGGTTTTCTGGCTGGCCAGCCCGACGCGCGCCTGGACGCTGCCGGTGGCCGGGTTGAAAACATTGCTGAAGCGTTCGCTGTGGCTGTCTTGCACTTGACCGTGAATGTAATGGCCGATGACCGGGGCGTCGCTCATGGATCGTGTTCTCCGTGCAGAGGTTGGAATTTGGGCTTTTCAGTTCACAGATCAAGCAGCCAACTGTGCTGCGGATCGTTGTGGAACTGCCAGACGCGTTTCGGGCCGGCCATGACATTCAGGTAATACGACTCATAGCCGTACGGCACACTCACCGGGTGATAACCCTTGGGCACGACAACAAGGTCGCTGTTTTCCACGGCCATGGCCTGATCGATGCTGCGATCGTCGGTGTAGACCCGCTGGAACACGAAGCCCTGGGGCGGGTTGATCTGGTGGTAATAGGTTTCTTCCAGAAAACTCTGGTGCGGCAAATCGTCGGTGTCGTGCTTGTGCGGCGGGTAGCTCGACGAGTGACCCGACGGCGTACGCACTTCCACCACCAGCAGCGAATGGGCCGGTTCGGTGTCCGGCAGAATGTCGCAGACATAACGGGTGTTGGCGCCTTTACCACGCACGCTGCGTTTCATGGAGTCGGGTTGAATCAGCCTTGGGCCGAGGCCATTGCCCGCGGAACCGGGGGCGGCGCACACGGCGATTTGTGCTTCGCTGAGCGCGACCACTTGCGCCTGACTGCCGGGTGGCAAATACGCGGCGAACGGAGATTTGTCTTCGAACACCGACTGACGATCGCCGAGGTTGTCCCAGTCGAACGCGCCCTGCCCCGGCGCTTCGCCCTTGATGCTGACCCGGCCGCTGAGCAGCACCAGGCACAGTTCTTTATCACCGGCAGACACTGGCAGGGTCTCGCCCAGACTCAAGCGGTACGCGGCGAAACCGACGTACTCCAACTCATCTTTACCCAGCTCGACCATGGTCCGGCCACGGGCATTGCTTTTGACCAGCAGGCTCATCATGCAGTCCTCTCGTCGAGCAGCGTGCGCAGGGTGTCGTAGCCTTTTTTGGCGTAGACATAACTCGGCGCCACCGCGGGGTCCTGTTCGGCTTCGACCACCAGCCAGCCTTGGTAATCAGCGGCCAGCAGCACATCGAGCAAGGCGCCGAAGTTGATATCGCCATCGCCGGGCACCGTGAACGTGCCGTTGATGATGCAGTCCGGGAAACTCCACAGGTTGTTGCGCGCCAGTTGCACCACCGGTTTGCGCACGTCCTTGAAATGCACATGGCAGATGCGTTCGATGTGCTTGCCCAGCACCTTCAGGGGTTCGCCGCCCCCCATGTAGCAATGGCCCGAATCGAACAGCAAACCGACCTCACTGCCGGTCAGCGCCATCAGCTTGTCGATGTCGGCCGGGGACTCGACGTAGGCGCCCATGTGATGGTGATAGGCCAGACGAACACCTTGGGACAGGGTGAAGCGTGCCAGTTCGGTGAGTTTGTCGGCGTACTCCTGCCAGGCGTGTTCGGTGTGAAAACGCGGGCGTTCAACCAGCGGAATGTATTGGCCTTGAATGGAGTCGGCGACTTCACCGTACACCAGCACCTTGGCGCCGTTTTTCGCCAACAGTTCGACATGGCTGCCGATGGCGTCGATTTCTTCGGCCACCGAACGGCGGGCCAGACGACTGGAATACCAGCCGGACACCAGCGCCAGGTCGTAGGGACGCAGTACATCGCCGACACCCTTGGCGTCTTTGGGGAACTTGCCGTTGAGTTCGAAACCTTCGTAGCCGATTTCCTTGCCTTCGCTCAATGCGGTGCTCAGCGGCGTCTCGCCCCCGAGGGACGGCAAGTCATCGTTGCTCCAGGAGATCGGGTTGATGCCAATTCGAATAGCGGGCATGGCTGCACCTTTTATTGTTTTTACCTATCTGTAAGACCGACGCTCCCACAGGGGATTTGCGTCAACCCGTCAGGCCCGGGCTGTGCGCCAGGCATCGATCAGTTCGACAAACGTGTCCTGCACCTGGCGGATCAGCGCTTGATCGTCGATTTCACCCGCCATCCACGCGCGGCTCGGCTCTTGGAAAATCGTCCGGCCCACGGCAAAACCACGGCAGGTCTGGCTCTGGCTGGCCTGTTGAAACCCTTTGGCCAGGGCTGCTGTCGGCGCATTCAGCCCCAGCAACACCACGCCTCGGCAATACGGATCACGCGCCTGAATCAGTTCGTCGAGTTGCTTCCACTCCTGGGCGCTCTGCGCTTCGATTTTCCACCAGGCCGGATAAATACCCAGGTTGTAGAGCCGTTTGAGGGCGCGATACAACACGTCTGGATGGGGCGAGGGATGATCAGTGGGTGGGATGATTTCCAGCAGCAGTTCATGACCGCTGACCAGGGATGCCTGATACAAACCCTTGATCTGCGCTTCCTGTTCCAGTCGCAGCAACGGCTCGTCGTCGGGGTGGAATTGCACCAGGCACTTGATGATTTGCTCCTGCGGCCAGGCGATCAGGTTGCTGCCGATGGAGCGACCATGCTCGAAAGCCAATGGACGCGAACCTTGCACTTCCACCGGTCGCGCCACCCACCAGCCACGGCCAGTGGCAGCGTTCAGCGAGTCCTGGCCAAAGCGTTGATCGGCCAGCAGCCCGACATCGGCCTCGATGCCTTGCTTGTGCAAATCAGCTTCGACCCGCTCCACGGCTTTGATAAAGAGTTGCTTGAGTTCGCCAATCGCGCTCAGGTCACGACCGCCCTTGTGCGCCAGTTCCACCAATTGCCCGCGATGGTCGAAAGCAAAAATGAACAGTTGCTTCCATTGTTTGCGCGGCACGCTGACCTGATGCAGGCGTTGCAACACCCCATCCTGATCCGGCCGGGTAATCGGCAACGGGCTGTTGAACAGATATTCGAGTTCGGCGCGGGTCGGCATGGCCGGGGCGCAAGCGTGGCGTGAAACCACGAGACCACCACAGGCATTGGCCAACTGACAGCAGCGCTCGTCGCTCGCATCCTCCAGCCAACCACTGAGGAAGCCCGACATAAAGGCGTCGCCGGCACCCAGCACATTGAGCACCTCCACGCGCACGCCTGGATAAATGGCGCCGTCTTCGAGACGAGCCGGGATCACGCCATCAATCACCGTGCAACCTTGCGGGCCGAGCTTGACCACCAACGTTGCAGCGCTCAGCCGGCGGACATTGCGTAACGCAGTGAGCAAATCCTCGGAGCCGCCAGCCATCAGAAACTCCTCTTCAGTGCCGACGATCAGGTCAAAACGCGGGAGGATTTTTTGCACGTGCTGACTGACGCTCTGATCGGCGACGAAGCGTGTTTCCCCGTCAGCCTTGCCGGCCAGTCCCCAGAGCACTGGGCGATAGTCGATGTCCAGCACCCGTTTGACGTTGTGTTTCTCGGCATGATCCAGCGCCTGGGTGCTCGCTTTGTAGACGCCATCGGTGGAGAAGTGGGTGCCGGTAATCAGCAAGGCTTTGCTGGAAGCGATGAAGGCTTCGCTGATGTCTTCAGCCCGCAACGCCATGTCGGCGCAGTTTTCGCGGTAGAAGACCAATGGAAAGGTTTCGCGATCCTTGAGGCCCAGCAGGACCATGGCGGTCAGGCGCTCCGGATCGACTTTGATGCCACTGATGTCACAACCTTCGCGGGCCAGGGATTGCACCAGGAAGCGGCCCATATGGTCGTCACCGACCCGGCTCAACATCGCCGACTTGAGGCCCAATCGAGCCGTACCGAAAGCGATGTTGGCGGACGATCCACCGAGGTACTTGGCGAAACTTGAAACATCTTCCAACCGCGCGCCGACTTGCTGCGCATAGAGGTCGACGCCAAGGCGCCCCAGGCAAATCAGATCCAACTGACGTCCACTGGCAAAACGAGTCTGGCCCATGCTGGCTCCTGTTATTTTTATCAGCCTGTGCTCAGGACGATGACCGCGCCGAACACTCTTGGTGGATGCAGACTAAAACGACCGGGACCGAACAATCAATAATTATTCCAAATAATTTTTATGTGGAATATTTTTTCCAACATACTCCTGTACAAGCGTTCCAGAGGTCGTGGATCGTTTCAGCACGCTGCGCACGACTGCAAGCTCAAGATTTTGTTCTTGCCTACCCTGTAGACTGCGCATTGCAAACCTATTGCCAGGGGACGAGGTGAAAAATCGTCCCTATAAGAACAGCCTGAAGGATTCCCTATGTCCCGCACCGATCAGCCGGCTACGACCGAGAGCACGCTCGAGAGCGATCTCACCAGCCCCCCGATCAATGCCGAGCGTCTGTTGCAGCTGATCACCAATGAATACGACAGCCTGCCGCGCCAGCTCAAACGTATCGCCAGTTACATGAGCCAGCAAAGCGACCGGATCATGGTCGACCGCATCAGCGACATTGCCCGCGAGTGCGAAGTGCACCCGTCGGCCATCGTGCGGTTTTCCCAGCGTTTCGGCTTCAGTGGCTTCAGCGAAATGCAGGCGTTGTTCCGCGAGGCGTATACCCACAAAACCACGCCGGTGCAGAACTACCAGCAGCGCATTCGCAGCATGATCGCCAACAAATCGCAGAAAGCCAGCGGCGGCGACCTGGCGCGCGAGTGCATCAACGCAACCCTGTCGGGCATCGAACGACTGGGAATGGAGCTCGATGACCTGGCCTTCGACAAGGCCGTGGACATGGTGGTGAATGCGGACAACATCTACGTGGTCGGCGTGCGCCGTTCGTTCGCGGTAGCCGATTACCTGGTCTACAACCTGCAACACACCAACAAACGAATCCACCTGGTCTCGGGGCTCGGCGGCAGCTATCGCGAGCAAATGCGCAGCGTGCGCGCCAATGACCTGGTGATCGCTATCAGCTTCACGCCATACGGCAAGGAAACTCAGCATTGCCTGCGTATCGCCCAGCATCAACAGGCGAAAACCCTGATCATCACCGACAGCAATCTCTCGCCCTTGGCCAAGCGCGCCAACACCCTGCTGCTGGTCAACGAAGGCAGTTCATTTGCGTTCCGCTCATTGAGTGCGACCCTGTGCCTGTGCCAGGCGCTGTTTATCGCCGTGGCGTATCGACTGGAGTTGAAGGTCGATGATATTCACGAGCAGGTCGGGTTCGAAGACTGATCCAGGAGCGGCGTTACGGCTGCACGCGTAGCGCCCTCCCTCCACCATCGCTGGCAGCGGCCGCGCACTCACTTGTAAATATTTATTCCATTTATTTACAGGAAAGAATAATTATTCTATAAGCTGATTCTCTGAAAACAAGAATTTAGAGGATCCTGCCATGCGCGAACTCGGAATCGGACTGATCGGCACAGGCTTCATGGGCCGCGCCCACGCCTTGGCCTTTCGCAACGTCAGTGCGGCCTTCGAACTGCCCTTCACACTGCGCCTGGCCGCCCTGGCGGACGCCGATCACGTTCGTGCGCAAGCCTGCGCCACTGCCTGGGGCTTTGAGCAGGCCTATGGCGATTGGCAGCCATTGATCGACGATCCCAAAGTAAACCTGATCGCCATCACCACGCCCAACCACCTGCACTACCCGATGGCCATGTCCGCTATCGCCGCAGGCAAGGCTGTGTACTGCGAAAAACCGCTGGCGGTTAACCTTGAACAGGCCAATGCCATGCACCTGGCGGCCAAGCATGCCGGCGTCGTCACCCGTGTCGGCTACAACTACCAGCACAACCCGATCATCGGGCTGGCGCGGGAGTTGATTCAGAGCGGCAGACTGGGCGAGATCATCAGTTTTCAAGGCGAATTCAGCGAAGACTTCATGGCCGATCCCGCGTCCCCCTGGTCATGGCGCTGTGAAGCCGAACATGCCGGTGGCGCATTAGCGGATCTGGGTAGCCACTTGCTGGGCATGGCGCGCTACCTGCTGGGCAATGTCGAAGCGGTCTGCGCCGACTCCCAGACCGTGCACCGCCAGCGCCCCACCACCGCCGGTAGTCAGCAACAACGCACAATTGCCGTCGACGATCAGACGCATGCATTGCTGCGCTTCGCCAGCGGCGCGCGTGGAACCTTCAGCAGCAGTTGGCTCAAGCATGGCTACAAGAACCACCTGAGCTTCGAGATCAGTGGCACACACGGAACCCTGACGTTCGACCAGGAGCGCTTGAATGAGTTACGCCTGTGCCGTGCAGGCCAGGACGGTTTCCAGCGTTTACTGGCCGGGCCGACCCTGCCCGGTTACGCAGCGTTCAGTCCGGCGCCGAGGCATCAGTTGGGCTACAACGAGTTGAAGACGCTGGAAGTCCATGAGCTGATCATGGCCCTGGCCGGCCAAGGACAAGCCGGCACTGATTTCGAACAAGCACTGGAAGTCGAGCGATTGGCGACAGCCATTCGAATGGCGGCGCGGGAACAGCGCTGGGTCAATGTCGGCGAGGTCTGATGCGGACAAGGGTGGACGCAGGACGGATGCCGGGCGCTGGATCGTGCAGAGATTCTGTCATCCGCGCCCTCAGCGCATACAGGCCGGTTTGCAGCGCAGAGATCACCTCAGTCAGGCCGACGAAGCTACCGGGGTAAGGGATACTGGTTTTCTCGGTGAGCTGAGCGTTCGCAGTGGATGGATTTCTCATGGGTCCGGTCCTTTGTTACAGCACGGCGTTGGCGATACCGAATGAAATGGCCTCTATGAGGTTGAACGGCAAGAATTTCCGCTGAGGGAGCAGATTTTCAAGAATGAATACGAACTCGGAAATCATGTTTTTTAAAGTTTTCGTGTCGTTTCCTTTTTTTTATCGCACTCGAAACGTTTCAGCGCAACCGCTGGAGCTGCAACGGGATGCACCAACCTGTCCAAGGGGCATGGCGCCAGGCCTTGTGGTCTGGGGGTTTATGCGTTTCAAAAAAAATAAAACTTATCGTTAAAAAAATCATGAAACCTCACTGCACGCCGAGCGAAAGCGCGTGATCTCCCAGTTCCATCGACAGACGCAAGCAGTCTGAATAGATGGCCATGCCGTTCACTTCAAACATCGATTGATGTTCCGACTGCACGGCCAGCGTCCTTGATTCCGGCGTCTCGTACATGCTATTGCTAAAAAACGACTAGCCAATTCGCAGGAAGTTATCAAGCCGTATGCATGGAGTCACACACATCAATCGCCAGTCCGGCCCACCGTATGCATCCCTGATTGCGCACTGTGGGCCTTACGTCAAACACTACTTGAATGTAGCCACAGGGTCCGTTATTCAGCGCTCCACACACTCCGCTTCACACTGCCTGCGAACTCGCTTGTCTGGCAGCTACGCCTATAGGCGCCATCGTTACGTCCCTCCGCCTGCCCTTCTGATCGATAGTCACTGAACCGGCGCCACCTCGTTGTGGTTCGTCACGGTGAGTTCTGCTCGCCTGGTTTTTTTTATCTGAATTCATCACTCACTTGAGTGAAACACAGACCGGTCGGCATCCAGCCTCAAACGGCGTCAACTTCGGGTCACGACAGAATGCTGCCGCAGCGCCTCCTGCACGAGGTTGACCGGTTGTGAGCGTTCCCACGTTACAAGGAGCATCAGCCAATGATTTTTTTCCAGGGGAAGAGAATACTCAGCGCCATCTTCGATATGGATGGCACCATGTTTGACACTGAGCGCCTGCGCTTCAGAACCCTCAAACAGGCATCCAACGAAATTTTCGGCAAGCCGCTCAGCGAGCAAACCTTGATCGGCTCACTGGGCCTGAGCGCGAAGAAGGCCGAAGCGCTCGCGAAGGCGCACAACGGTGAAGATTTCCCCTACGCGCAGATCCGCCAGCGGGCCGATGAGCTAGAACTGGAGTACGTGCGTGATCACGGCGTCCCCATCAAAGCGGGCTTGCTGGAGGTGCTGGAGCGGTTGCGCAAATGCGGCCTGACCATGGCAGTCGCCACCTCAAGCCGCCGAGCCATCGCCGAGGAATACCTGATCAATGCCAACGTGCTCAAGTACTTCGACATCACCGTGTGTGGCGATGAAGTCAGCCAGGGCAAGCCCCATCCCGAGATTTTCCTGCGCGCAGCCAGCGCCCTCAATTGCGCGCCTGGCAGTTGCTTCATGGTCGAAGACTCTGAAAACGGCCTGCTGTCGGCGATCCGTGCCGAAGGGCAACCGATCCTGATCGAAGACATCAAGCCACCTGCCACTGAGGTCAAAGCCGGCGCGCTCAAGGCTTACGGCAGCATGCACGAGTTTCTCGCCGACATCAGCGAGTGCATTCCCCACTTGGGCACACCTGAACTGAGCGAGCCTTTCCCCCAGGCGCTGAACCAGTTTCGCGTGGGTATTCATGGCTTTGGTGCGATCGGTGGTGGCTACTTGACGCAAGTGTTCTCCCACTGGGACGGCTACACCCGGCCCTGTGAAATCATTGCCGCGACCCGCTCGCGGATGCTGCGCGAGACGGTCGACGCCTTCGGTCGGTTCAGCGTGCGTTACGGTGCTACGTCCTTCGACCAGACCATCGAAAACCTCAGAATGATCGATATGGACGACGCCCAAGCGGTGATCGATATGTATGACGTCGCCGAAATCATTGGCCTCAGCCTGCCGGAGCAAGCCATCCGCAAACAGGCCGGGGTGATCGCCAAGGGACTGCTGCGGCGCTTTGAACGCCGCGGCCGCGAACTAACCATTTTGATCGTGTTGAACAAAGTGGGTGGCGCCGCCTTCGTTCGCCGACACGTCGAAGCGGAATTGGCGCTGCTGTGCTCAGTGGAAATTTGCCAGCAGATCCTGAACAAGACCCACTTTGCCGAAACCGTTGTCAGCCGAATCGTCTCCAAGATCAGCAAAGATGCCCTGCTGCGACAACTGCGAATCAAGTCGCAAATGTTCCAGAACAGCATGGACGAGGAACCGAGCATGGCACCCAGGCTTGCCACTCCGGTACCGGAATACGAACGGCTGATTGGTCGCTTTCGCCCGTTCGCCCAGTCCAGCAGCGCACTTAACCAGATGCATCTGATCCTGTTCAACAGCGAGCCGGATATGCCTCTGTATGTGGAACGCGGCAGCGATCTGCTGGAGCGACTGCGCCAAGTGAAAACCGTAGATGACATTGCCCAGATCCAGGTCATCAAGAATCGCCTTTGGAACGGTCCTCACGCGATTATTGCCTGGTATGCCAGCCTGCTGGGATATTCGTGGGTGGGCCAAGGCATGGGGGACTCGCGTGTAAGCGCTTTGGCCGAGCGGCTGATCCGCCAGGAGGTTGCTCCCGCCTTGTTGGCAGACAATGCGCAGATGAACGAGGCGGTCGCCGCGTTTGCTCAAACCTTTTTGGAGCGCTGCAAGACTTCCTTCAAGGACCCTTGCGCACGTGTAGGCCGCGACCCCCTGCGCAAATTGCAGCGCAACGAGCGCATTCTGAGCAGCATTGATCTCGCCAGAAAACACGGGATCGAAACGCCCGCCCTCGAGTTCGGTGCCGCACTGGCCATTCATTACGCCCTGCGCTCGACCGACAGCAAGGAACAGGAGTGCCTTGGGATAAGGAAGCTTTACGATGAAAGTGGCAGTGTCGAAAAAGTGCTGACGCATACAGGGGACTACAACGGCAGGCCGTATCCAGGACTGGACGGGCTTGATGATGCAGCGCTGGTAGAGTCGATTTCGGAGCATTTTCATCAGCTCCTGGAACCTGACTCGGCTCACTGGGGATGGCCGTTTGAGGCTGGATCGCAGCCGCACGTGTCGTAACTTCGCAGCAGAGGCCTGCACGATTTAACCCTGTCTCTGAGAGCTGCTGTAGCTTTTCGGCCTTTGCAACATAGCCATCTGGCCATCGTTGATGCGTGCAGTTCTCGGGGATGGACGAATGGCGCTTGCAAGGCCGTGCCGGCACCTCGTCTTCCCTTTGTTCGGTGTGCTCTTGGTAAAGGTAAAACCACCATGAAATGGACCGCCCCCCGCAAAATCCTACCGGCCCCGGCGGCTATCAGACTTGATGAGGATACCTTGTCGGTCCTGGAGGACTACCGTATTGCCAAAAAGGCTTGGCTGGATGCATCAGACGACGCGCCGGATATGAAAGAGCTAGAGCACGCGTTTCATTATGCAGCGGCCGAGTTCGCGAGTTGGGTTGACGCCGAGATTGATTTTCAACTGGAACTCGCCGGGCGAACGTTACCAGTACCCAGCGATTCGCCAGGCCCGGGATGCATTCATTGCATGGCGCATGAGCAGGACGTGTGACAACCGAATCCTACTGCCTCAGCATTTCACAGGACGGTACCACGTCAGCCTGACGAGAACCGCCCGAGCCTCTCTGCGAGAGCGCGCTATCGCGGTGTTTCCTTCCACACTCCTGATGGAAAGCGACGGACACAACGGCAACCAAGGGAGCAATGAGTGCGGCCAGAGGAAAAACTTCGCCCCGCTCACCCTGGGTATGCATCCATAAGGATTCATGACCTAAAGCACACGTTTGGTCGACGACTGCGCACAGCTCTGAGGATGAATATACGTTCATCGAAAAAAGGGTTCTATGCGTCTAGTCTGCGGGTTCCGACATAGTGACTACAGGAGTAAACCACCATGTTCTCGCACGAAAGCGTCCCGCTGATCATCATCTTCATCATCATGCTGCTTGGCGTGCTTACCGCCATCCTCCATCCGGTACATGCGTTCATTACCAGAGTTCGGAGGCGCAGAGACAGATCATCCACCGAGACAATTAAAGAGATGGATACGCGCTGAACTGTTGCCGAGAAACTCGACTACCTGCTGCGCGGCGCTAGCCAGATGCTGTTCATGGGTAAAACCTGAAGCTTTCAACGGCTTCAAATCATGATCCCCGGCCGCCAGCCACGTCACCTCGATACTCGGTGACAAGGTGTAAGCCTCGACAGCTTCCCGATTGCCAAGCGCATCGCGCTCCCCCTGAACAATCAAAGTCCGCGTCTTCAAAGACGCCAAATGCTCAACCCGAGGTTTCTCCGGCTTCCCCACCGCATAAAACGGATAACCCAAACAGACCAACGCATCGGCACCCAATTCGTCGGCCAATAGACTCGCCATCCGCCCCCCCATCGACTTCCCGCCAATGGCCAAAACCCCAGCGACATGACGTCGCACTTCAACGAACACCTCGCGCCAGCACTCCAGCAATTTCCCCGCAGGATTGGGCGGCCGCTTACCCCCATCAACCCGTCGCTGCGCCATATACGGAAACTCAAAGCGCAACACGTTGACCCCAAGTGCAGCAAGGCGCCGAGCCATGTCCGTCATCCAGTCACTGTCCATCGGCGCACCAGCACCGTGGGCCAGGATCAACGTCGCCGAAGCCTCGCCCGACGCGGCGTCCCACAGCCATCCATGCTCGCGCGCACACTGCGCCCATTGATCCCCGTCAATACTGGCCTTGTGCTGTTTGTCCATGCTTGCCTCGCTTTTAGTCTGCCTATAACTCCAGGCGAAGGATTCGCGGCGATTGTTGCTCGCGCTCACTTCGGCTGAACCGTGGATGGGGAACCATGAACACTTCTATCAGTACCGCCTACAACTACAAGGTGGTCCGCCAATTCGCCATTATGACGGTGGTCTGGGGCATCGTCGGCATGGGCCTCGGGGTTTTTCTCGCCGCCCAATTGGTCTGGCCTGAACTCAACTTCAATTTGCCCTGGACCAGTTTCGGCCGCCTGCGCCCGCTGCACACCAACGCGGTGATCTTTGCCTTCGGTGGCTGCGCGCTGTTCGCCAGTTCGTTCTACTCGGTGCAACGTACCTGCCAGACTCAACTGTTTGCGCCGAAAATCGCCGCGTTCTGCTTCTGGGGCTGGCAACTGGTGATCCTGCTGGCGGCGATCAGCCTGCCGTTGGGTTATACCAGTTCCAAGGAATACGCCGAGCTGGAATGGCCGATCGACATTCTGATCACCATCGTCTGGGTGGCCTACGCCATCGTGTTCTTCGGCACGATCATGCAGCGCAAGACCAAGCACATTTATGTGGGCAACTGGTTCTTCGGTGCGTTCATCATCACCGTGGCAATCCTGCACATCGTCAACAACCTTGAGTTGCCGGTGAGTTTCACCAAGTCCTACTCGGTGTATGCCGGTGCGACCGATGCGATGGTGCAATGGTGGTACGGCCACAACGCCGTGGGCTTTTTCCTCACCGCCGGTTTCCTCGGGATGATGTACTACTTCGTGCCGAAACAGGCCGAGCGCCCGGTGTATTCGTATCGCCTGTCGATCGTGCACTTCTGGGCACTGATCACCCTGTACATTTGGGCCGGCCCGCACCACTTGCACTACACCGCGCTGCCGGACTGGGCACAGTCGCTGGGCATGGTGATGTCGCTGATCCTGCTGGCACCGAGCTGGGGCGGGATGATCAACGGCATGATGACCCTCTCGGGCGCCTGGCATAAGTTGCGCAGCGACCCGATCCTGCGCTTCCTCGTGGTGTCGCTGGCGTTCTACGGCATGTCGACCTTCGAAGGTCCGATGATGGCGATCAAGACCGTCAACGCGCTCTCCCACTACACCGACTGGACCATCGGCCACGTACACGCCGGTGCTCTGGGCTGGGTGGCGATGATTTCCATCGGCGCGCTGTACCACATGATCCCGAAAATCTTCGGCAAAGAGCAGATGCACAGCATCGGCCTGATCAACGCGCATTTCTGGCTCGCAACCATCGGCACCGTGCTCTACATCGCGTCGATGTGGGTCAACGGCATCGCCCAAGGCCTGATGTGGCGTGCCGTGAACGAGGACGGCACGCTGACCTACTCCTTCGTCGAAACCCTGGTGGCCAGCCACCCAGGCTTCGTCGTACGGCTGGTGGGTGGGGCGATCTTCCTCAGCGGCATGTTCCTGATGGCTTACAACACCTGGCGCACCGTACGGGCCTCACAGCCTGCTGACGTCGTTGCTGCCGCGCAGATGGCCTGAGGAGTCCGCCATGAAACACGAAACGATTGAAAAGAACGTCGGCCTGCTGATGTTGCTCATGGTGTTCGCCGTGAGCATCGGCGGCCTGACCCAGATCGTCCCGCTGTTCTTCCAGGACGTGACCAACAAACCGGTGGAAGGCATGAAGCCCTACACCGCGCTGCAACTGGAAGGCCGCGACATCTACATCCGCGAAGGCTGCGTCGGTTGCCACTCGCAGATGATCCGCCCGTTCCGCGCCGAAACCGAACGCTACGGGCACTACTCGGTAGCCGGTGAGAGCGTGTGGGATCACCCGTTCCTGTGGGGCTCGAAACGCACCGGTCCGGATCTGGCCCGGGTCGGCGCGCGTTACTCGGATGACTGGCACCGCGCGCACTTGTACAACCCGCGCAACGTCGTGCCGGAGTCGAAGATGCCCGCCTACCCGTGGCTGGTCACGCAAGCGGTCGACAGCAGCCACACCGAAACCAAGCTCAAGACCCTGCGCACCCTCGGCGTGCCGTACACCGACAACGATATCAGCGGCGCGGTGGCCAGCCTCAAGGGCAAGACCGAGATGGACGCCCTCGTCTCCTACCTGCAAGTGCTCGGCACTGCAATCAAGAGCAAGAGGTGAGCCATGGTCATTGAAATGAGCACAGGCCTCATACGTGGCCTCGGCACGGTCGTGGTGTTCGTCGCCTTCGTCGGCCTGACCTTGTGGGTTTTCAATCGCAAGCGCACCCCGGAGTTTGCCGAAGCACGTCTGCTGCCGTTCGCCGACGAGCCGCAACCCGACACTACCCCCGCATCTGAACCAAGGAGTACCCGGCCATGACCACCTTCTGGAGTACGTGGATCTGCGTACTGACCATCGGCAGCCTGATCGGCCTGACCTGGCTGCTGATCGGCACGCGTCGGGGCGAGACCAAGGGCAGCGTCGACCAGACCATGGGCCACAGCTTCGACGGCATCGAGGAGTACGACAACCCGCTGCCGCAGTGGTGGTTCATGCTGTTCGCCGGCACGCTGGTGTTTTCCGTGGGCTATCTGATCCTGTATCCGGGCCTGGGTAACTGGAAAGGCATCCTGCCCGGTTACGAGGACGGCTGGACCGGCGTGCACGAGTGGGAAAAGGAAATGAGCAAGGCTGACGCCAGGTTCGGACCGATCTTCGCCAGGTTCGCCGCCATGCCGCTGGAAGAAGTGGCAAAAGACCCACAGGCGCTGAAAATGGGTGGCCGTCTGTTCGCCTCCAACTGCTCGGTCTGCCACGGCTCGGATGCCAAAGGCGCGTTCGGCTTCCCCAACCTGGCCGACAGCGACTGGCGCTGGGGCGGCGACGCCGACACCATCAAGACCACCATCATGGGTGGGCGGATGGCGGCGATGCCGGCCTGGGGCGAAGTGCTCGGTGAAGCGGGTGTGAAAAACGTTGCCGCGTATGTGCGTCACGATCTGGCCGGCCTGCCTTTGCCCGCCGACAGCAAGGCCGACCTGCAAGCCGGACAGCAAACGTTCAGCACCACTTGCGTCGCCTGCCATGGGGCAACCGGCCACGGCACTGAAGCCATGGGGGCGCCGAATCTGACGCACCCGGCCGGATTTATCTATGGCACCAGCCTGACCCAGATCGAACAGACCATCCGCCATGGTCGCCAAGGTCATATGCCAGCGCAGAATGAGCTGCTGGGTAACGATAAAGTGCAATTACTGGCTGCTTATGTGTACAGCCTCAGCCACAAATTGAATACAGAAAAACTTATTACTGAAGACAATAAGCAGTAGTTATTGACTACACCGCTGCCGCATGTTTCTCAGTGCGGCAGTTTCCCGCCCCTTTGCGACGCATTGTCGCACCCCTTGATACCCTCTCCTTTCGGTTCCCCTGATTCGGGTCTACGCTTGCTCGATGCGGACTGGCCCGTGCTGGTTCCAGGTCGACCTGAGCGATGTGTTCGATGAATCGGCTGACAAACGCGCCGCAAAGGCCGGTAGATACCGGCTGTCGCGCCGATTGCCGTTCATCAGCCGAACCGGCAGTTTTAACACACCTCGTTACAAGTGATCTGAACCCCTCGCTTTTTTTGTCTGCTGCGACATTTTGTCCGAGGCCAATTTTGTCCTTACGCGGCGTATGGAAAGGCCGCAGAATCAGCGTTGGAAAGCATTGACCCAGGTCATGGCGCGTTGCAATGACCCCTTGCTCTCTGCATACTTGCGGCCGATTTTAATCCTAATAAAACACCTAAACCGTGGAACCTTAGAATGAGCACAGCAATCAGTCCGACTGCTTATAACTATAAGGTAGTCCGCCAGTTCGCCATCATGACGGTGGTCTGGGGGATCCTTGGCATGGGGCTCGGTGTCTTCATCGCCTCGCAACTGGTCTGGCCGGAATTGAACTTCGGTCTGCCGTGGACGAGCTTTGGACGCCTGCGCCCGTTGCACACAAACCTGGTGATTTTTGCCTTCGGTGGATGTGCACTGTTTGCCACTTCCTACTATGTCGTGCAGCGAACCTGCCAGACGCGACTGATTTCCGACAGCCTCGCCGCCTTCACCTTCTGGGGCTGGCAAGCGGTGATCGTCGGCGCGATCATTACCTTGCCGCTGGGTTACACCACCACCAAGGAATACGCGGAACTGGAATGGCCGCTGGCTATTCTCCTGGCCATTGTCTGGGTCACCTACGGTCTGGTGTTCTTCGGCACCATCACCAAGCGCAAAACCAAGCACATCTACGTCGGTAACTGGTTCTACGGCGCTTTCATCGTCGTCACCGCGATGCTGCACATCGTCAACCACGCCTCGCTGCCGGTCAGCTTCTTCAAGTCCTACTCGGCCTACTCCGGCGCGACCGACGCGATGATCCAGTGGTGGTACGGCCACAACGCCGTGGGTTTCTTCCTGACCACTGGCTTCCTGGGGATGATGTACTACTTCGTGCCTAAACAGGCCGAACGTCCGATCTACTCCTATCGCCTGTCGATCGTGCACTTCTGGGCACTGATCACCCTGTACATCTGGGCCGGCCCGCACCACCTGCACTACACCGCACTGCCGGATTGGGCACAGTCGCTGGGCATGGCAATGTCGATCATCCTGCTGGCACCGAGCTGGGGCGGCATGATCAACGGCATGATGACCCTGTCGGGCGCCTGGCATAAATTGCGCACCGACCCGATCCTGCGCTTCCTCGTGGTATCGCTGGCGTTCTACGGCATGTCGACCTTCGAAGGGCCGATGATGGCGATCAAGACCGTCAACTCGCTCTCGCACTACACCGACTGGACCATCGGCCACGTACACGCCGGCGCTCTGGGCTGGGTGGCCATGATCTCGATCGGTGCGATCTACCACATGATCCCGAAACTGTTCGGCCGTGCGCAGATGCACAGTGTCGGCCTGATCAACGCGCACTTCTGGCTCGCAACCATTGGTACCGTGCTGTACATCGCGTCGATGTGGGTCAACGGCATCACTCAAGGCCTGATGTGGCGGGCAATCAACGACGACGGCACCCTCACCTACTCGTTCGTTGAAGCGCTGCAAGCCAGCCACCCTGGCTACATCGTCCGTGCCCTGGGCGGTGCATTCTTCGCCAGCGGCATGTTCCTGATGGCTTACAACGTCTGGCGCACCGTGCGCGCCTCGAACCCGGCTGAAGCCGAAGCCGCCGCCCAGATCGCTGTCGTTGGAGCTCACTGATGAAGCATGAAGCTGTCGAGAAGAATATTGGCCTGCTGGCCTTCTTCATGGTCATCGCCGTCAGCGTCGGTGGCCTGACCCAAATCGTTCCGCTGTTTTTCCAGGACGTGACCAACAAGCCGGTCGAGGGCATGAAGCCACGTTCGGCGCTGGAACTGGAAGGCCGCGATATCTATATCGCCAACGGTTGTGTCGGCTGCCACTCGCAGATGATCCGTCCGTTTCGCGCCGAAACCGAACGCTATGGCCACTACTCGGTCGCTGGTGAAAGCGTCTGGGATCACCCGTTCCTGTGGGGTTCCAAACGTACCGGCCCGGACCTGGCCCGTGTGGGTGGTCGCTACTCCGATGACTGGCAGCGTGCGCACTTGTACAACCCGCGCAACGTAGTGCCTGAGTCGAAAATGCCGGCTTACCCGTTCCTCGTGGAAAACAAGCTCGACGGCAAAGACACGGCCAAGAAAATGGAAGTGTTGCGCACACTCGGCGTCCCTTACACCGACGAAGACATCGCCGGTGCAAAAGATGCCGTGAAGGGCAAAACCGAAATGGACGCGCTGGTGGCCTATCTGCAAGGCCTGGGCACCATCATCAAAAGCAAACGGTGAATTGGATGGATATCGGGATGATTCGTGGCCTGGGCACCGTTGTCGTGATGGTGGCCTTCATCGGTCTGGCCTTGTGGGTATTCAGCCCCAAGCGCAAGTCGGAGTTTGAAGACGCGACCTTGCTGCCTTTTGCGGATGATCCCGAAGCCATCAAGCACGTCGAGCAAGCTTCTAGGAGTAACAAAGAATGACTACATTCTGGAGTCTGTACGTCACAGTCCTCAGTCTCGGTACGATCTTTTCCCTGACCTGGCTGCTGCTGTCGACCCGCAAGGGCCAGCGCAGCGAACAGACGGACGAGACGGTCGGGCACTCCTTCGACGGGATCGAGGAGTACGACAACCCACTGCCGAAATGGTGGTTCATGCTGTTCGTGGGCACCATCATTTTTGCCTTGGGTTACCTGGTGCTGTATCCGGGTCTGGGTAACTGGAAAGGCCTGCTGCCAGGCTATAACTACCTCGATAACGACAAGCAGACCTCGTTCGCCAACGGCCAGACCGGCTGGACCGGCGTCCACGAGTGGGAAAAGGAAATGGCTCGCTCGGACGCCAAGTTCGGTCCGATCTTCGCCAAGTTTGCTGCCATGCCGATCGAAGAAGTCGCCAAGGATCCGCAAGCCCTGAAGATGGGCGGCCGCCTGTTCGCCTCCAACTGCTCGGTTTGCCACGGTTCCGACGCCAAAGGCGCTTACGGTTTCCCGAACCTCACCGACGCCGACTGGCGCTGGGGCGGCGAGCCGGAAACCATCAAGACCACCATCATGGGCGGTCGTCACGCGGTGATGCCGGCCTGGGCCGAAGTGATCGGCGAGCAAGGCGTTGCCGACGTGGCAGCCTATGTGGTGACGCAACTCGATGGCCGCAAGCTGCCGCAAGACGCCAAGGCTGACCCGGTCAACGGCCAGAAACTGTTCGCCGTCAACTGCGTGGCTTGCCACGGCCCGGAAGGCAAAGGCACCCCGGCCATGGGCGCGCCTAACCTGACCCACCCGGGCGCGTTCATCTACGGCTCGAGCTTCGCGCAACTCCAACAAACCATCCGTTACGGCCGTCAGGGCCAGATGCCGGCGCAGGAACAACTGCAAGGCAACGACAAGGTTCACCTGCTGGCGGCTTACGTTTACAGCCTGTCCCACGGTGAAAAAATGCCGGAAGCCGAGGCGCAGTAAGGCCGACGCTTGATGCAAAGGAAGGCCCGGCCAATGACAATTGGCCGGGCCTTTTTCATGGACGGCTGGCCCAGATGGATTTCACCGCCACCGTGTCGATGAGCGTGCGCTCCTGCCATTGATTGTCCTTCACCAGATAAATCTGCAACTGCTTGCGATCCTCGGTAAAACGGGTGATCAAGTAGGTCTGCTGAGACGTGGCGCCACTCAGATACATCGGCACATCTCCCACCCAGTAAGAGTCACCGCCGTCCCGGTGTAAATGACCGGCGAATATTGCTGTGACCTGATACTTGACGATCATGTCGCGAAAGCGTTTTTGCTGCGCACTGTCGCCCTTCATCTTCAACGGCTTGTGCATATTTATGATAATGGCGTACCCCTGAGCTCTCGCCAGACGCAGGTCAACCTCAAGCCAGTCCAGTGCACTATTGATCTCGAACGTCGTCGGGTTCAGGAAATGAGCAATCCGGGTCGAGTACGTCGGCTCATTGTTGAGTTGAACCATGTGGACGTCACCGATGGTCTTTGAATAAGCGAGACTTCCTGAATACGTATTACCCCAAAAACCTTGCGCGGACCTCACATCAAAGTTATCCACCCTGTTTTCATGATGTTTTCTGAATTCAACAATACTGCCCGCCGCACAGCTGTTACTGAAACAATCATCCACATTGTTTTCATAGTCATGATTACCCAAACCATACAGATACTCACCACCGAAGTGCTTAGCCAGCACCTCTTTCATATAGGAGCGCTGCCAGTCATGACCGAAAGCGGTGATATCTCCGTTGATCATCAATGGCACTTTCGCCTGCCCACCCTGAGCATTTCGAAAAGCGGCAATACTTGCCAACTGAGTTTCCACCAGCCACTTCGAACGCTTTGTAAACGCCTCATCAGATTCAGGCGCCCCGCTGTCTGTCTTGTCTGTCCAGGGATACTGCGTATCCGATGCAAACACCATATATTTAGGCGCAGGCTCCACAGAATAAGCCGAGACTACCGACAACAACAAACACACACCCAGAATAAAAGCCGCAACTTTACTACCCGTCATCATATTTAACTTCCATTCAATAACTTATGCTGACGACCTCATGTCGCCAGCCACCAACTTATTCGAAAGACAATAAAATCTCAAACACACAAACCTGATTAATTAATCACTCTTGTTTCCAAGCTTCTAAAAAACAACCAGGACTAACAATTAAAAAGCAATCAACGAACAGCCGCAGGGGCTTGCGAAACTTGCAATCAGAAAGCGTTCACGATTTGAGGCAAATGCTCAATAGACTCAATCTTCATCGGTCTGTAACTTTTCTTTCCGTCTGCCGATGGTTCGTCAGACCACCCCCTATACCGCTGCATATCAAGGAAGAAAGCCATGCGAGAATCCGATGTTGATTGTGTGCAATCCCACGAAGATTTCACTTTTGCCGACCTGGGTATCAAACCCGACACTCCGCTCCCCGATGCCAGCGGCGACGCCACCGCTGGCCATGAGGTGAAAAAACCCAAAGACGGCGGGCTTGAAAGTCTCGGCGGCGGCAGGCTGGACTGATGCCTGCGGATTGCCTGCCGAGACGATGCATGGGACTCACTCGCCCGAGCGATTCTCATGCATCGTCTATAGTCAATTGATCTGGATCAGGACTTGTTACATCTGCTACACCATTTACAGCCCGCCCCCAACGCGACCAAAGGTCGCACCCGTTAGACGGCGTGACAGGCGTATCATTGCGCCACTGCAACGCCCTTTCCGACCCCGGCCGGCACGTATCGACCGAGGCATTTTTCCACTGCCGTGGGATGCAATGATGAGCAACCAGATTCCGGTACACGACGTCACGCCACCGAGCAAAAACGCGAGCAACAGCGTTGATCTTTACGCCTCACGAGAAAAAATCTACACCCGTGCTTTTACCGGTCTGTTCCGCAATCTGCGGATGATGGGCGGTGCCGCCCTGTTCCTGCTGTATTTCGGCACGGTGTGGCTGAACTGGGGTGGCCATCAGGCCGTGTGGTGGAACCTGCCGGAGCGCAAGTTCTTCATCTTCGGCGCCACCTTCTGGCCACAGGACTTCATTCTCCTTTCAGGCCTGCTGATCATTGCCGCGTTCGGCCTGTTCTTCATCACCGTATATGCCGGCCGAGTCTGGTGCGGCTACACCTGTCCGCAAAGCGTGTGGACGTGGATTTTCATGTGGTGCGAAAAGGTCACCGAAGGCGACCGCAACCAGCGCATCAAGCTCGACAAGGCGCCGATGAGCGGCAACAAACTCCTGCGCAAACTCGCCAAACACTCGCTTTGGCTGCTGATCGGTTTCGTCACAGGCATGACCTTCGTGGGTTACTTTTCGCCGATCCGCGAACTGGTCTTCGAGTTTTTCACCGGACAAGCCGATGGCTGGTCGTACTTCTGGGTCGGCTTCTTCACCCTCGCCACCTACGGCAACGCCGGCTGGCTGCGCGAACAGGTGTGCATCTACATGTGCCCGTACGCTCGCTTCCAGAGCGTGATGTTCGACAAGGACACACTGATCGTTTCCTACGATCCGCGTCGTGGCGAAAGCCGTGGCCCGCGCAAAAAAGGCGCCGACTACAAGGCTCAGGGCCTGGGCGACTGCATCGACTGCACCATGTGCGTTCAGGTCTGCCCGACCGGTATCGACATCCGCGACGGCCTGCAAATCGAATGCATCGGCTGCGCCGCATGTATCGACGCCTGCGACAGCATCATGGACAAGATGGATTACCCGCGCGGCCTGATCAGCTACACCACCGAACACAACCTGTCGGGCCAGAAAACCCATAAACTGCGGCCACGCCTGATCGGCTATGCCGTGGTGTTGCTGGCGATGATCAGCCTGTTGGTGACTGCGTTCGTCATGCGTTCACTGGTCGGTTTCGATGTCAGCAAAGACCGCGTGCTGTATCGCGAGAACGCCGAAGGCCGGATAGAAAACGTCTACAGCCTGAAGATCATGAACAAGGATCAGCGCGACCACACCTACGTGCTGGAAGCCGCTGGCCTGCCGGATCTGCGCCTGCAAGGCAAACGTGAAATCAAGGTCGCGGCCGGGGATATTTTCAGCATGCCGGTCGAGCTGTCGAGCGCACCGGAACAACTGCCGTCGAGCACCAACGAGGTCAAATTCATCCTCAAGGATGCTGATGACAACAGCGTCCACGTTGAAGCCAAGAGCCGATTCATCGGCCCACAAATCCGTTAAGAGAACTGAACATGCCCGCAGCAAACGCCGCAAGTCCCTGGTACAAGCACCTCTGGCCATGGATCATCATCGCGATTCTGGCCTGTTCGGTGACGCTGACCCTGTCCATGGTGACCATCGCGGTGAACAACCCGGACAACCTGGTCAACGACAACTACTACGAGGCAGGCAAAGGCATCAACCGCTCACTGGATCGCGAACTGCTCGCACAGCACCTGAAGATGCGCGCCGCTGTGCATCTGGATGATCTGACCGGTGAAGTCGAAGTGCGCTTGAGCGGCGACAGCCAGCCCAGGACACTTGAGCTGAACCTGATCTCGCCGACCCAACCGGAGAAGGATCGCAAGATCGTCCTGACCCGCAGCGAAACTGAAGCGGGCCGCTACATCGGCCAGTTGAGCGACAAGGTCGACGGCCGCCGGTTTGTCGAATTGCTGGGATCGCAGGATGATCACATCTGGCGCATGTTCGAAGAAGAGCGGGTCAGCCATGACACGGACCTGCTGCTCGGTGACGAACCGCTCCAGGGCGCCGAAGACCTGAAGAAGTAACGCCGCGCTTCGCGCAAACCCGCTCCCACGGTGGATATCCAGTATCCACCGTGGGAGCGGGCTTGCTCGCGAAGAGGCCCGACCGGACGACATCGATTACGCCGCATTAATGAAAACCTGATGACCACCCCGATCCCCTGCTACCACTGCGCCCTGCCCGTCCCGTCCGGCAGTCGCTTCACCGCCGTTGTACTCGGGGAACCCCGTGAGTTCTGCTGCCCGGGCTGTCAGGCTGTGGCCGAAGCCATCGTTGCCGGTGGTCTGCAAAGCTACTACCAGCACCGCAGCGAAGCCTCGGCCAACCCCGAAGCGCTGCCGGTGCAATTGGTCGATGAGCTGGCGCTG
This sequence comes from Pseudomonas sp. RA_15y_Pfl2_54, assembly GCF_963971015.1. Classification (NCBI taxonomy): domain Bacteria; kingdom Pseudomonadati; phylum Pseudomonadota; class Gammaproteobacteria; order Pseudomonadales; family Pseudomonadaceae; genus Pseudomonas; species Pseudomonas sp. RA_15y_Pfl2_54. Next base: position 16,161 of record NZ_CAXAPN010000021.1, on the reverse strand, counting down.
TACGACCGCGCCGATGTCCAGCAACCTTTTGTCCGCCACGAAGGCGAACTGGCCGAAACCACGCTGCTGATGGAAGGCATCAGTTGCGCCGCCTGCGGCTGGCTGATCGAGAAACATCTGCGCACGCTTGGGGCGGTCGCCGAAGCCCGACTGAATCTGTCCAACCATCGACTTCACGTTCGCTGGGCGGATGGGCAATTGCCGCTGAGCCGATTGCTCGCCGAACTGCGCCACATCGGTTACGCCGCCCACCCGTATCAGGCCGACCGTGCCAGCGAACAGATAGCCAGCGAAAACCGCCTCGCCCTGCGCCAATTGGGCGTGGCCGGGCTGCTATGGTTCCAGGCGATGATGGCAACCATGGCGACCTGGCCGGAATTCAACATCGACCTGAGCCCCGAACTGCACACCATCCTGCGCTGGGTCGCGCTGTTTCTGACCACGCCGATCGTGTTCTACAGTTGCGCGCCGTTCTTCAAGGGCGCGATGCGTGACTTGCGAACGCGCCACCTGACCATGGATGTTTCGGTGTCGCTAGCGATCGGCAGCGCCTACATTGCCGGGATCTGGACGGCGATCACCGGCGTCGGCGAGTTGTATTTCGATGCGGTCGGCATGTTTGCGCTGTTTCTGCTCGCCGGGCGCTATCTGGAGCGTCGCGCGCGGGAGCGAACCGCCGCTGCGACCGCACAGTTGGTCAACCTGTTGCCCGCCTCGTGCCTGCGCCTCGATGAGGCCGGCCAGAGCGAGCGCATCCTGCTCAGCGAGCTGCGCCTGGGCGATCACGTGCTGGTGCCACCGGGCTCGACCCTGCCGGCGGACGGCAAGATCCTCGATGGCCAGTCGAGCATCGACGAATCACTGCTGACCGGCGAATACCTGCCACAACCGCGCACGCCGGGCGATGCCGTCACAGCGGGCACCCTGAACGTTGAGGGTGCGTTAACCGTGCAAGTGCTCGCGCTAGGACAGGACACGCGACTGTCGGCCATCGTCCGTTTGCTCGACCGCGCCCAAACCGAAAAACCACGACTGGCGGAAATCGCCGACCGCGCCGCGCAATGGTTCTTGCTGTTGTCGCTGATCGCCGCTGCTGCCATTGGCCTGCTGTGGTGGGAGCTGGATTCGTCACGCGCGTTCTGGATCGTCCTCGCGATGCTGGTGGCGACCTGCCCCTGCGCGCTATCGCTGGCAACACCGACCGCCCTCACCGCCGCCACCGGCACGTTGCACAAACTCGGCTTGCTGCTGACCCGCGGCCATGTGCTGGAAGGCCTGAACCAGATCGACACGGTGATTTTCGACAAGACCGGCACCCTCACCGAAGGCCGACTGGTATTGCGCTCGATTCGCCCACTGGGCGCACTGGACAGCGATCAATGCCTGAGCCTCGCCGCTGCGTTGGAGAACCGTTCGGAACACCCGATTGCCCGCGCGTTCGGCCGTGCGCCGCTGGCGGCCGAAGAGGTCCACAGCACGCCAGGGCTTGGTCTCGAAGGCTTGGTCGGCGAACAACGCTTGCGCATCGGTCAGGCGGAATTTGTCTGCGCCCTTAGCGGCGCCACTGCGCCTGCAATGCCGAATGAACCCGGGCAATGGCTGCTGCTCGGCGACACGCAGCGGCCGCTGGCCTGGTTCGTCCTCGATGACCGTTTGCGCGACGATGCACCGGCCCTGCTCGCCGCCTGCAAGGCGCGTGGCTGGCGCACATTGCTGTTGTCCGGCGACAGTTCGCCGATGGTCGCAAGTGTTGCCGCAGAACTGGGCATCGAAGAGGCCCGTGGCGGTCTGCGCCCGGACGACAAACTGCAAGTGCTGCACCAGTTGCACCGGGAAGGTCGCAAAGTCTTGATGCTCGGTGACGGCGTCAACGATGTGCCAGTGCTGGCGGCTGCCGACATCAGCGTGGCCATGGGCTCGGCCACTGACCTGGCGAAAACCAGCGCCGATGCCGTGTTGCTGTCCAATCGGCTCGACGCCCTGGTGCAAGCCTTCACGCTGGCGCGACGCACCCGCCGGGTAATCATCGAGAACCTGCTGTGGGCGGCGCTGTACAATGGCTTCATGTTGCCGTTCGCCGCCCTCGGCTGGATCACCCCGGTGTGGGCCGCGGTCGGCATGTCGATCAGTTCGTTGACCGTGGTGCTCAATGCCCTGCGCCTGACTCGCCTGCCGAGCGCGCCGGCCGCCCGCACCGCGTCAGAAACCCGCCCGCTGCCGGCCTGAGCCGCAAGGGCATGGAGTACAGATGCCAGCTCTCTACGTGATGATCCCGGCCGCACTGCTGATCGTGGCCATCGCCGTGTACATTTTCTTCTGGGCAGTGGACAGCGGTCAGTACGACGACCTCGACGGTCCGGCCCACAGCATTCTGTTCGACGATCAGGACCCCAACCACACCGCTGCGGTGGACGAAGCCAACGCAACCAAACCGGACGACAAGGCGCCACCCCATGCTTGAATTGGCGCCCCTGCTGGTGTCGGCGCTGATCCTCGGCTTGCTCGGCGGCGGCCATTGCCTGGGAATGTGCGGCGGTTTGATGGGCGCGCTGACGCTGGCAATCCCCAAGGAACAACGCAGCCGACGCTTTCGTCTGCTGCTGGCCTACAACCTGGGTCGAATCCTCAGTTACGCCACCGCCGGATTGCTGATCGGCCTCGCCGGTTGGGCAGTGGCGAACAGCCCGGCCGCGCTGTTCATGCGCGTGCTGGCCGGTTTGCTGTTGATTGCCATGGGCTTGTATCTGGCCGGCTGGTGGAGCGGACTGACCCGCATCGAAAGCCTCGGTCGCGGCTTGTGGCGCTACATTCAACCGGTAGCCAACCGCTTGCTACCGGTGTCGAGCCTGCCCCGCGCCTTATTGCTCGGTGCGCTATGGGGCTGGCTGCCCTGCGGACTGGTTTACAGCACGCTGTTGTGGTCGGCGAGCCAGGGCAATGCGCTGGACAGTGCCTTGTTGATGCTCGCATTCGGGCTGGGTACCTGGCCGGTGCTGCTCGCAACCGGCCTCGCCGCCGAGCGCGTCACAGCGTTGTTGCGCAAACGCAGCGTACGCATGACCGGCGGGGTTTTAGTGATGCTGTTCGGCATCTGGACCCTGCCCGGCCCTCATCAACACTGGTTGATGGGGCATTGAGTCGGCGGCGCAACCTTCGCGGGTAAGCCCGCACCCGCCACACATATCTCCCCGTTGATGCAAATCAACATGCCTGCGCGCGCCCTCCCCTAGACTCGCCAACACTGCCAGCCTACCCGGGGGAATGCCCGCATGCTCGACGCCATTCGTTGGGACACAGATCTGATCCGCCGCTACGACTTGGCGGGGCCGCGCTACACCTCGTACCCGACGGCCGTGCAATTCAACAGTCAGGTCGGCACCTTCGACCTGTTCCACGCCCTGCGCGACAGCCGCAAGGCGCTACGCCCCTTGTCGTTGTATGTGCATGTGCCGTTCTGCGCGAACATTTGCTACTACTGCGCCTGCAACAAGGTGATCACCAAGGATCGTGGCCGAGCGCTGCCTTACCTGCAACGCCTGGAGCAGGAAATCCAGCTGATCGCCTGCCACCTCGACCCGGCGCAGAAAGTCGAGCAGTTGCACTTCGGCGGCGGTACCCCGACCTTCCTCAGCCACGACGAACTGCGCCAACTGATGGCGCATCTGCGCAAACACTTCAATCTGCTGGATGACGACTCCGGCGATTACGGCATCGAAATCGATCCGCGTGAAGCCGACTGGTCGACCATGGGCTTGCTGCGTGAGCTGGGGTTCAACCGGGTCAGCATTGGCCTGCAAGACCTTGATCCGGCGGTACAGCGGGCGGTTAATCGCCTGCAAAGCCTGGAAGAAACCCGCGCCGTGATCGACGCGGCGCGCACGCTGCAATTTCGTTCGATCAATATTGACCTGATTTATGGCTTGCCCAAACAGACCCCCGACAACTTCGCCCGCACGGTCGAGGAAGTCATCAGCCTGCAGCCGGATCGACTCTCGGTATTCAACTACGCACACCTGCCGGAACGCTTCATGCCGCAGCGGCGGATCAACAGCAATGAACTGCCGACCCCGACGCAAAAACTGCACATGCTCCAGCGCACCATCGAGCAACTGACCGCCGCCGGTTACCGCTACATCGGCATGGACCACTTCGCCCTGCCCGACGATGAACTGGCGGTCGCTCAGGAAGAACAAACCCTGCAACGCAACTTCCAGGGCTACACCACCCACGGTCATTGCGACTTGATTGGCCTGGGCGTATCGGCCATCAGCCAGATCGGCGATCTGTATTGCCAGAACAGCAGTGATCTCAACGAATACCAAAACACCCTCGCCGCCGCGCAATTGGCGACCAGTCGGGGCCTGGTGTGCAACGCCGATGATCGGCTGCGACGCGCAGTGATTCAGCAACTGATCTGCAATTTCAGCCTGGAATTCGCCGAGATCGAGCAGCAGTTCAACATCGATTTTCAGGGGTATTTCGGCGCGCTGTGGCCGCAACTGCAAGGCATGGCCAACGATGGCCTGATCACGCTTGGTCGCGAGCGTATTGAGGTTTTACCGGCCGGACGGCTGTTGGTGCGCTCGGTGTGCATGGTATTTGACGCCTACCTTGAACAGCAGAACCGCCAGCGTTTTTCCCGGGTGATCTGAACTGTTATTGCTTACGCAGACGCTTTGAAACCGATGGTTCAGGATTCACTCGATAGCACCTCGACTGTCGCGTGCCCTGCGGCTTTATGCCCGCAGGGCAATCTCTTCACAAGCTGGCCTGAATGTCCTCCCGTGAGTTACCCTTACGGCTTATGTGTGTTTTCCCACAAGGATTAAAGAAATGTCCGAGCCAGTTAAACTGCGCGCTCACACCCAGGCTCATTGCAAGGATTGCAGCCTGGCCCCTCTGTGCCTGCCACTTTCTCTGAATCTGGAAGACATGGATGCGCTGGACGACATCGTTAAACGCGGCCGCCCGTTGAAAAAGGGTGAGTTCCTGTTCCGCCAGGGCGACACGTTCGATTCCGTTTATGCAGTACGCTCCGGCGCCCTGAAGACTTTCAGCCTGAGCGATACCGGCGAAGAGCAACTCACCGGCTTCCACCTGCCCAGCGAACTGGTCGGCCTGTCCGGCATGGACACCGAAAAACACCCGGTTTCCGCCCAGGCCCTGGAAACCACCTCGGTCTGCGAAATCCCTTTCGAACGCCTCGACGAACTGGCCCTGCAATTGCCGCAACTGCGCCGCCAGTTGATGCGCGTGATGAGCCGCGAAATTCGCGACGACCAGCAAATGATGTTGCTGCTGTCGAAGAAGACTGCCGACGAGCGTATTGCGACCTTCCTGGTCAACCTGTCCGCCCGCTTCCGCGCTCGCGGTTTCTCGGCCAACCAGTTCCGCTTGAGCATGTCGCGCAATGAAATCGGCAACTACCTGGGGCTGGCGGTAGAAACCGTGTCCCGGGTGTTCACCCGCTTCCAGCAAAACGAACTGATTGCCGCCGAGGGCAAAGAAATTCATATCCTCGACCCGATTCAGCTGTGTGCGCTGGCGGGTGGCTCGCTCGAGGGCTGATCTCGATCCGCGGTTGAGCGAAGCGTTTCAGCCGCGGGTATACTGCGCCGTTTGCAGCCCTGCCAGGACACTTCGACGATGGTCTTCGACTCCTTCGACATCAAATCCCTGATCCGCCCCGTAATCGACTTCCCGAAACCGGGCGTGATCTTTCGTGACATCACCCCCCTCTTCCAGTCGCCAACGGCCCTGCGCCTGGTGATGGACAGCTTCGCTCACCGCTATGTCGAAGCCGACTTCACCCACATCGGCGCGATGGATGCCCGTGGTTTTTTGATCGGTTCGGTATTGGCCTATCAGTTGAACAAGCCGCTGGTGCTGTTCCGCAAGCAAGGCAAACTGCCGGCGGACGTGCTGGCCGAGGGTTACGCGACCGAGTACGGTGAAGCGTTCCTTGAAGTGCACGCCGACAGCCTGTGTGAGGGCGATTCGGTGGTGATGTTTGATGATTTGATTGCCACCGGCGGAACGCTGATTGCCGCGGCCAATCTGATTCGCCGGATGGGCGCTCGGGTGCATGAGGCGGCGGCGATCATTGATCTGCCGGAGCTCGGTGGTTCGCAGCGTCTGGAAGACATGGGGATCCCGACATTCTGCCTGACGCAGTTTGCCCTGACCGATAAGTAAGTAGCGCCTGTACTGATGCCTTCGCGGGCAGGCCCGCTCCCACAGTGATTTCGGTCGTTCACAAATCTTGTGTACACCGGGAACTGGCTTGCCCGCGCAGAGGCAGTAGCCTCAGCTACCCTTCAAAGCCCCATCTGCTTGCTGATGATCTCGTTCATCACCTCCCGCGTCCCGCCGCCAATCGACAGGATGCGGTTATCCCGATACAGCCGCTCCACCAGACTCTCGCGCATGTAACCCAGCCCGCCGAGAATCTGCACCGCTTCGGTGGTGATTCGGCCCGAGGTGTCCGTGGCAAAGTTCTTCGCCATGGAAATCTCCTTGATGACACTCTGCCCCGCCGCCATTTTCGCCGCTTGTCGATAGGTGAACTCCCGCGACACTTCCAGCGCCGTCGCCATCTCGGCGAGCCGGTGCTTGATCACCTGGAATTTGCCGATCGGTTTGCCGAATGCCTCACGCTCGCGTGCCCACTTCAGGCTCTCTTCCAGCGCCAACTGTGAAGTCATGTTGGCCATCAGCGCCAACGCCAGCCGCTCGCTCTGGAAGTTGCCCATGATGCAGGCGAAGCCCATGTTCTCGGCACCGATCAAGTTGTCGACAGGCACCCGGCAATCGTCGAAGAACAACTCCGCCGTGTCCGACGCCCACCAGCCCATTTTCTTCAACTGGCGGCCGACGGTGAATCCGGGCGTTTGCTTCTCGATCAGCAACAGGCTGATGCCAGCAAAACCCGGCGCGCCGGTGCGAACCGCGACGGTATAGAAATCGGCGCGCACGCCACTGGTGATAAAGGTTTTACTGCCGCTGACCCGGTAGAAATCACCGTCACGCACGGCGCGGGTTTGCAGGTTGGCAACGTCAGAGCCGCCGCCGGGCTCGGTAACGGCCAGCGCACTGATTTTCTCGCCACGGAGCACCGGCGGCACCACGCGATCGCGCACGTGGGGACGCGCCCATTTGACGATCGGCGGCAGGCCGATATCGAGCGAACCCAGCCCCGCCACCAGGCCGCCAGCACCGCAGCGCATCAATTCCTCACTGGCGGCAACCTTGGCGAACACATCGCCTTCATGGCTGCCACCCAGTGCTTCGGGGTAGCCGATACCAAGGATCCCCGCTGCACCGGCCTTCAGATACAACTCACGGGGGAAGCTTTCGGCTTCTTCCCACTCATTGATGTCCGGCAGGATTTCACGCTCGACGAAACGTCTGACGCTGTCGCGAACCAATTGGTGGCTGGGGTCGAAGTATTCCTGGAAGGCAGGCATCGGCAAACTCCACGGAAGGGTTGACCGACGTTAACCGAGCGCTTGCTTGGTTTTCAACAGGATTGTTTGATTCAGACAGACCGAGGCGCGCCATTGGCGAGCAAGCCCGCTGCCACATGGGATTTGTAGCGTATACAAAACCATTGTGGCAGCGGGCTTGCTCGCGAAGGCCTCAGATCAGGCAACACAACTATCAGAGAGAGATCGGCTTACGCCCGGCAAACGAGTGTGCAAGGGTACCGCCATCCACCAACTCCAGCTCACCCCCCAGCGGTACACCGTGGGCAATCCGCGAGGCGATCAAGCCTTTATTGTTCAGCAACTGCGCGATGTAATGCGCCGTCGCTTCACCTTCCACCGTCGGGTTGGTGGCCAGGATCACCTCGGCAAAAGTGCCCGCCTCTTCGATCCGCGCCATCAACTGCGGAATACCGATTGCCTCAGGCCCGAGGCCGTCCAGCGGCGACAGGTGACCTTTGAGCACAAAGTAACGCCCACGGAACCCGGTCTGCTCGACCGCATAGACATCCATCGGCCCTTCCACCACGCACAACAGCGTGTCATCGCGGCGCGTATCGGCGCATTGCGGGCACAGATCGTCTTCGGTCAGCGTGCGGCACTGACGGCAGTGACCGACCCCTTCCATGGCCTGACTCAGGGATTGAGCCAGACGCAGACCGCCGCTGCGGTCACGCTCGAGCAACTGCAACGCCATGCGCTGGGCGGTTTTCTGACCCACACCCGGCAGAACGCGCAGGGAATCGATCAGTTGGCGAATCAAAGGGCTGAAGCTCATGGGTAAAAAGTCCGACAAAACAACGAGACGCGGTTTATACCCGCGCCTCTGGCCAGCGTCAAATACTCAGTCCTGGGCGACCCGCACCACCAGTTTGCCGAAGTTGCGCCCCTCCAGCAGACCGATAAACGCATCGGGTGCCTGCTCCAGGCCTTCGACCACGTCTTCACGGAATTTCACCTTGCCCTCACGCACCCACGGCACCATGTGGCTGATGAATTCCGGCTGACGATCACCGTAGTCATCGAACACGATAAAGCCCTGAATCCGCACACGCTTGGTCAACAGGGTGCGTTGCAGCATCGGCAGGCGATCCGGGCCTTGCGGGGCTTCATGGGCGTTGTAGCCCGCGATCAGACCACACAGCGGAATGCGCGCCTTGGGATTGAGCAATGGCACCACGGCCTCGAACACATGACCGCCGACATTCTCGTAATAGACATCGATACCATCGGGACAGGCCTTCGCCAGTTGCTCGGCGAAATCCGCAGCCTTGTGATCGACGCAGGCGTCGAATCCCAGCACCTCCACCACGTATTTGCACTTTTCGGCGCCGCCAGCCACACCGACCGCGCGCAGGCCTTTGATCTTCGCCACTTGGCCGACCACTGAGCCGACCGCCCCGGACGCCGCCGCGACCACCAGCGTCTCCCCAGCCTTTGGCTGACCGATATCCATCAGGCCCATGTACGCGGTCAACCCCGGCATACCCAGCACACCGAGGGCCATTGAGGGGCTCGGCAACCCTGCCGGAATCGGAATGATATTGCGCCCGTCGCTGATGCTGTGACTCTGCCAACCGGTCGCGCCAACGACCAGATCACCGGTGTGGAATTTGGGGTGGGTCGAGCGTTCGACTCGGCTGACCGCACCACCGGTCATCACTTCACCGATTTCCACCGGCGCGGCGTAGGACGGAGCGTCGCTCATGCGCCCGCGCATGTACGGATCAAGCGACAGGTACAGGGTTTTCAGCAACACCTGCCCGTCTTCAAGCTCTGGCAAGGCTTCGCGCTCAAGGCGAAAATTTTCCGGGGTCGGCGCACCGACCGGGCGTGAGGCCAGGACGACACGTTGATTGAGGGTGAGAGGGTCGGACATGTCAGCGTCTCCTGTGAATGATGAATTCGGCGGTATAGGGAGCAGACCGTGGGTGGCGGTGATGGGTTCGATGTTTATTCGGACCGACCGAGTCGACTTCTTCGCGAGCAAGCCCGCTCCCACAGGGTTAACGCATTTCAAATGTGCGAGCCTGCTCGCGAAGGCGTCAGCCCTGCCAATGCAAAACAATCAGCCAGAAACAAAAATGCCAGGCGCAATGCCTGGCACTTTGTGTAGCTCATCTGTCGCGCAATGGCGAATCAGAATGGCAGTTTCATGCCCGCTGGCAGGTTCATGCCGGCGGTCATGCCGCCCATTTTTTCCTGGCTGCTGGCTTCGATCTTGCGCACGGCGTCATTGACGGCGGCAGCCACCACGGCTTCCAGCATCTCTTTGTCGTCTTCGCTCAGGCCTTCAACCAGGCTTGGGTCGATGCTCACGCTTTTGACGTCGTGACGACCGGTCATCACCACGGTGACCATATCGCCGCCGGCCTTGCCGGTGACTTCGGCGTTGGCCAGTTCTTCCTGCATCTTGGCCATTTTTTCCTGCATCTGCTGCGCCTGCTTCATCAGGCCGGCCATGCCACCTTTCATCATGGGAATCACCTCAAAAGTACTTGGATCAAAACAGCGCCCGGCCTTGGAGAACGAGCGCCTTCAGTTATTAGCCTTGGGCGACCAAGGCGTCGACGGGTTCAATAGTATCGTGTCGCACCACTGCGCCGAACTGCTGAACCATCTGCTGGATGAACGGATCGCCGTGGATCGACTCCTCCGCTTCGCGCTGACGGTTGGCACGGCGACGGGACGCGGCCTGGGCCGGGGTTTCCTGCTCGGGCTTGATCAGTTCGATGGTCAGGCTCAGCGTGCGACCGTGGAACTGGTTCAACGCATCGTTGAGACGACGCTGTTGAGTGGCGTTGAACAAGGCGCTGTGAGCCGGGTCCAGGTGCATCAGCCACTGATCGCCATCAACCGCGATCAGCGTGCAGTTGGCGGCGATGCTGCCCGTCATGCCGGAGATCGGCAGTTTCGGGAACAGTTCCAGCCATTGCAACGCCAGACCGGTGGCCGGCATCGCTGCGGGCTCCGGCTCGGGTTCCGGGGCCGGTTCTGCGGCATGCTCGCTCGCCAGTTCGTCGAGATAGCTGTATGCCGAATCCATGTCCGGCTCGATGTAGTCCTCGTCCAGCGGCGGCTCGTCATCCGTGTCCATGCCCGGCGTGGCGGCATCGACGTCGGCGACCGACGGCTCGGGAATCGGTCCGGCGGCCCACTCCGGCGCGTCCGGTACAACGCTGTCCGGGGTGGGCAACGGCATCGGCGGCAGATCAGGCTGCTCGGCAGCGGTTTCCAGCACGGGGTCGACCGCCGGCTGCTGGGCCGGTTCGGGTTCGGGTTCTACCGGATCGTTCCAGGGCAAGTCGACGACGGCATCGACGACGACTGGCTCAGGCTCGGGCACAGGATCTGGTTCTGGTTCCGGTTCCGGCTCAGGAGCAATCACCGGCGCTGGCTCGGGAGCCGGCGCGGGTGCAGCAGCCGGCGCTGGAGCCGGCGCAATAGCTGCAGCGACCACCGGCGCAGCTTCAGGCGCGGCAGCCACGGCGTTTGCGGAATCAACTGTGGCCTGGCTGATCCCCACTGGCTTTAGCGGTTGCCTCGGGGCGTCCACTGTGTCGGCGGGCCGGAAGGCCAGCATCCGCAACAACACCATTTCAAAGCCACCGCGCGGATCAGGCGCCAGCGGCAAATCGCGACGGCCGATCAGGCCCATCTGGTAATAGAACTGCACGTCTTCGGCCGGCAAGGCCTGAGCCAATGCCAACACGCGATCACGGTCGCCATGACCGTTGTCGACACCTTCGGGCAGCGCCTGGGCGATGGCGACGCGGTGCAGCACGTTGAGAATTTCCGAGAGCACACCATTCCAGTCCGGGCCTTGCTCGGCCAGGTGACGCACAGCTTCGAGCAACGCCTTGGCGTCACCTTCGATCAGCGAATGCAAGACGTCATAGACCTGACCATGGTCCAGTGTGCCGAGCATCGCTCGCACGTCGGAGGCCAGAACCTTGCCTTCACCAAAAGCAATGGCCTGATCGGTCAGGCTCATGGCGTCTCGCATCGACCCGTCAGCGGCGCGACCCAGCAGCCACAGGGCATCGTCTTCGAACGGCACGTTTTCGGCACTGAGGACGTGGGTCAAATGCTCGACCACACGCTCTGGCGTCATGTTTTTCAAAGAGAACTGCAGGCAACGCGACAAAATCGTTGCCGGAAGTTTCTGCGGATCAGTCGTCGCCAGGATGAATTTGACGTACGGCGGCGGCTCTTCGAGGGTTTTCAGCAGCGCATTGAAGGAATGGCTGGAGAGCATGTGCACTTCGTCGATCAGGTAGACCTTGAAGCGCCCACGGCTCGGCGCGTACTGCACATTGTCGAGCAACTCGCGAGTGTCTTCGACCTTGGTGCGGCTCGCGGCGTCGATCTCGATCAGGTCGACAAAACGGCCTTCGTCGATTTCACGACACACCGAACACTCGCCGCAGGGGCTGGAAGTGATACCTGTCTCACAGTTCAGGCATTTGGCAATGATCCGCGCAATCGTGGTTTTACCCACCCCGCGTGTACCGGTGAACAGGTACGCATGGTGCAGCCGCTGGCTGTCCAAGGCATTGATCAGAGCCTTGAGCACATGGGTCTGGCCGACCATTTCGCGGAACGAGCGCGGACGCCATTTACGTGCAAGAACCTGATAACTCATCGAAAACCGTCGCAACGAAGGAAGCTGAAGCGGCTAATGCTAGCGGAGCAAGGGCAAAATTGCATCCGGTGTCCTCGTCTAATGTGGCTAAGCTGCATGAGCGGAGTCTTTTATCGGCTCGGGATCGGGAAATGACCGGAGCGTTTATGCGTTGGGCCTTGGGGGCACTGCTGGGAATCAGCTTGAGCGTGACGGCAGCGCAAACACCACTGCGCTTCGCCGTGCCGGATAGCTGGGCCATGCCGATGGTGCAACTTGAACGCGGTCGTCCGACCCAAGGCATTCTGTACGACATGATGCTCAGCCTCGCGACTCAGGTCGGCGTGCCGGCAGAATTCCACGTTCTGCCCCGGACTCGCGTACAAAGCACCATGGAACACGGCGGAGTCGACGTGCGCTGCTTTGCCGCACAATCCTGGCTGCCGAATCAGTCCGGGGATTACATCTGGAGCATTCCGTTGTTTTTTCAGCGTGATTTGCTGATCAGCCACCAGGATCAGCCTGCCCGCGTCGACACTAACCGACTGCCACGCCAATCCATCGGCACCGTGCTCGGTTACACCTACCCGACCCTGCAAAACCTGTTCGATGCTGATCGACTGCATCGCGAAGACGCCCGAAATCAGGAACAGGTACTGGAAAAACTGCTGGCCAGGCGTTACCGCTATGCCGTGAGCAATCAGTGGACGCTGGACTGGTTCAACCAACGCCTGACGCCTGAAAAGCAACTGCAAGGTGTCGCGATACTGCAGGAGCAGAGCGTGGGCTGCTATGTCAGGAATGACCCAAAGGTGCCAGTGCAGCGCGTTTTACGCACGTTGCTGAGGATGAAAATGTCGGGGGAGATTGATCAGATTATCCGGCTCTATACCGGCAACTCTGAAGTTCACCACTAAACAGCCACCACCGCTCTTTTCCATGCCTGGACTTTTCGGGCTCAAACCTTCGCGCTGTGCATCGGAAAACCCGCCGCCCTCGACAGCTCCCAGATTGTGCCTCGGTGCGTTCAACTGCACCGCTTTCGTGCCATTCCTCGCGACTCGTCTATACATAATCGCGCCCACCCGCATTTGGCACGAGCACTGCAACCCTCCCGCGTCTTCCCCTTTTCAGCAAGGACCACCCCATGACGCAGAACGATGCCGGCAACGATTACCCCCTCAGCGAAGTCCCCATGCACGCGCGCAAAGGCCTGGCCTCGACGGCGATCGTGTTACTGGGCTTCACGTTTTTCACTGCCACCATGTTTGCCGGTGGCAAGCTCGGCGTGGCGTTCAGTTTTAGCGAGATGATGGCGGTGATCATCGTCGGCAACTTGCTGCTGGGCCTCTACGCGGCGGGCCTGGGTTACATCGCCTTCAAGAGTGGCCTCAACTCGGTGCTGATGGGCCGGTTCTGCTTCGGCGAAGTCGGCAGCAAACTCAGCGACCTGATCCTCGGCTTCACCCAGATCGGCTGGTACGCCTGGGGCACCGCGACGGCGGCGGTGGTGATTGGCAAATATTTCGATCTTGATCAAGGCACGGTGCTGGGTTTGATGGTGCTGTTCGGCCTGATGTTCTGCGCCACGGCATATGTCGGCTATCGCGGACTGGAAATTCTCTCCTGCATCGCGGTGCCGGCGATGATGTTGCTGCTGTTGCTGTCGATGTGGGTGGCGACGGTGAAGGTCGGCGGTTTCGAGGGTTTGCTCAGCATCGTCCCGAGCGGCTCGATGGACTGGTCGACGGCGATCACGCTGGTGTTCGGCACCTTCGTCAGCGGCGCAACACAGGCGACCAACTGGACACGCTTCTCACGCTCGGCAAAAGTCGCCGTACTGGCCAGCCTGATCGGGTTCTTCATCGGCAACGGTTTAATGGTGCTGATCGGGGCCTACGGCGCCATCGTCTATCAGCAGCCGGATGTGGTTGAAGTCTTGCTGCTGCAAGGCTTCGCCATGGCGGCGATGGCGATGCTGTTGCTCAACATCTGGAGCACCCAGGACAACACCATCTACAACTTCGCCGTCGCCGGTTGCAACCTGCTGCGCACCGGGCGGCGCAAGACCGTGACCCTCGCCGGCGCGGTGATCGGCACCCTGCTCGCCCTGCTGGGCATGTACGACATGCTGGTGCCCTATCTGATTCTGCTCGGCACGGTGATCCCGCCGATTGGCGGGGTGATCATGGCTGACTTTTTCTACCGTTGGCGCGGGCGCTATCCACGGCTGGTCGACGCACAACTGCCAGCCTTCAACTGGCCGGGGCTTTGGGCTTACGCCGTCGGCACCGTGGCCGCGTTCAGTTCGCCATGGGTCGCGCCGCTGGTCGGCATTGCCGCTGCCGCGCTAACGTATGTCATCGTCACCGGCCTGCTCGGCGCCCGCCGCGCCAGCGCGCCACTACAAGACCTATAAAAAGGATTCGCCTGATGCACATCATCAACGCCCGATTGCGCCACAAGGAAGGTTTGCACCAACTGCAACTCGAAGACGGGTTGATCCGCAGCATCGCCCCCCAGACCGAAGCGCCGTCCCTGGGGCCCGACGACCTCGACGCCGGCGGCAACCTGGTGGTGCCGCCCTTCGTCGAGCCGCACATTCACCTCGACGCCACCCTCACCGCTGGCGAGCCGCGCTGGAACATGAGCGGCACGCTGTTCGAAGGCATCGAGTGCTGGGGCGAGCGCAAGGTCACCATCACCGAAGAAGACACCAAGACCCGCGCCAAGAAAACCATTGAGGCACTGGCCGCCCACGGCATTCAACACGTACGCACCCACGTCGACGTCACCGACCCGCAACTCACTGCACTCAAGGCCATGCTCGAAGTGCGCGAAGAGAACCGGCACCTCATCGACCTGCAAATCGTCGCGTTCCCGCAGGAAGGCATCGAGTCATTCCGCAACGGTCGCGAGTTGATGGAAGAAGCCATCCGCATGGGCGCGGACGTGGTCGGCGGGATTCCACATTTTGAATACACCCGCGATCAGGGCGTCAGTTCGGTGAAGTTTCTGATGGACCTGGCCGAGCGCACCGGTTGTCTGGTCGACGTGCACTGCGACGAAACCGACGACCCGCACTCACGCTTTCTCGAAGTGCTTGCCGAAGAAGCGCGCAGCCGTGACATGGGCGCACTCGTCACCGCCAGCCACACCACCGCGATGGGCTCCTACGACAACGCCTACTGCGCCAAACTGTTCCGCCTGCTCGGCCATTCCGGGATCAGTTTTGTTTCGTGCCCGACCGAAAGCATTCACCTGCAAGGCCGTTTCGACAACTTCCCCAAACGCCGGGGCGTGACCCGCGTCAACGAGTTGCTGGAGGCCGGCATGAACGTGTGCTTCGGCCAGGACTCGATCGTCGATCCGTGGTACCCACTGGGCAACGGCAACATCCTGCGCGTGCTTGAAGCGGGGCTGCACATCTGCCACATGCTCGGTTACCGCAACCTGCAAAGTGCGCTGGATCTGGTGACGGACAACAGCGCCAAAGCCATGCATCTGGGCGAGCGTTATGGCCTTGAACCGGGGCGCCCGGCGAACCTGTTGATCCTTTCGGCGGACAGTGATTACGAAGTGATTCGTAGCCAGGGTCTGCCGCTGTATTCGATTCGCGGCGCCAAGGTATTGATGAAGCGGCAGATGCCGGTGGTGGAATTCAGCGCCTGAGCGGCTGAAAAATGCCCTCGACTGCCCAGCAAAGCATGCTCTGTGCTGGGCTAGCTGATGGCACATCGCCAAGAAATATTTCGCATTACTTTCCCGGAGCCCCCATAGACCGGGGCCCTCACCGTATGTGCGCAACTTTTTGCGCAACTTTTTACGTTTAACATCCAGCTCCCATCTGCGTCCCCCTACACAGATGCACTACGCCCACGGATTACCGGCGCTGTCTCAAGGAGTCTGAGATGTTCAACCTGGCCAACGAAACCCACTTCAGTCTCAAGGTCGAAGACTACGTGGGCGACCTGCAAGTGCTGTCGTTTGTCGGCACCGAAGGCATCAGCCAGCCGTATCGTTTCGACCTCGAACTGGTCAGCGAAAACCCCG